>JAGCPV010000041.1 GCA_017965475.1 Prevotella sp. | reverse complement strand
GAACCAGTTGTGCGTGAAGTGATAAAGCACTAAGGCACAGACAACCAGTACGAGAGCCGTAGTCAGTGCGGCATCGGCATTGGTCTGGAAGACGGCCAGTCCGATACCCAGTCCCCAGGCGATGCCACTCTCCCACCCTAAGAGGAAGGTGCTCTGCGACGTGCCGCGCTGACAGTGGCGGCTAAGCTTGATGAAGAAGAGCATGAAACGGGAGCCGACGATGCCCAGACTGAAACCCACGAAGACGGGGGCAATATACCACACGACAGGCTGAGGGTGGGTCAACATCATCAACAGGGCAGCTCCCATCAGGATCAGACCCGTCACCACCTCGCTCTTCACCTCGGCATCACGGAAGACAAACCGCTGGGCCAGCAGGGCGAAGAGGAATCCCACCATCATCATTGCATAGAACCGCTCGTGGAGCGGCAGTGAGAAGAGCATGCCTATCGCCAGTGTGATCAGCTGGAGGTTGATGAACAGGGGGAAGCCGTGAGGCAAGAAAAAACGGTCGAGACTCACCGTGGGGATATCATCCTCAGGGGCGCGGAAGGGGAAGTTGACCAACAGGATGAGCACAACGGCCACAACGGCCACAACGCCGGCAGCCAGCAAGACACTCTCAAAGCCCGCGAGACGATGGAGCAAGAGACCAGCCAACGGTCCTATGGACAGGGCAAAACGACTGAACCAGCCTGCGGCATGGTTGGCCTCCGTGCGCTGGTAGCTCTCGCTGGTATCGATGATCAGTGTGCTCGTCAGCACCATCTGTGCCAGGCCGAAGACAGCTCCCAAGCCCAGACGCAGGAGCAGCAACAGCCAGAAACCAGCATACTCACCACGAACCTCATCGACATAATGGAGCATAGCGATCAGGGCGGCCATCGCCAGGACAGCCCCCACGCAGACGATATTTCTACGGTAGTGTTGGACGAGGAACGACACGAAGACGCCAAAGGCGAAGAGGCCAACGCCGAAGGCGCCCATGGCGATGCCCGACTCCACGGCTGACAGACCCCGTGTCTCCATCAGCCACTGGGGCATGGTGGGCACGAGCATATATACAGCCACCGTCAACAGGAGGTTGGCTATGGCCATACGCCAAAAATCATGATGCCAGAGTCGGATATGGACAGGGGTATTCTGAGAGTTCATAGGTGATTAATTTTGTTGGAGGAGCGACAGCAGGTCGTTATAGCCGATACACTCATAGTCGGTAATCTGGAGATCTGACAGCGGGGCGATGGCCTCGGTAGGGTTCGTCGTGGCCAGTCCGACAACCGTCATCCGTGCAGCCCTACCCGAACGGAGACCATTAAAGCTATCCTCAAACACAATACACTCATCGATCTGAGCACCAAGTCTTTCCGCCGCCTTCAGATAACAGTCTGGAGCAGGTTTGCTCTCGGTAAAATCCTCCGAGGTGAGGATGGCGTCGAAGAGACTCCTGAAATGGGGCTGGTAACGATAGACGCTCTCCATCTTGGGCACGTTGGAACTGGTGACAACGGCCGTCTTTACCCCATGGACGTGCAGGTCGGCAATCAGGGCCTCAAAGCCGGCAATAAAGTCGTAATGCATGCCCTCCTCATAAGCATCGAGCCGGCGGGTGATACTCTCCTGCTCCGCTGTCAGATCGCCACTGAACCAACGGTCGTAGATCTGCGTCAGCGTCTGACCCTTGATCTCATGTTCCAGACCCGGGTGCTCAGGATGATACTGTCGGCAGATGCCACCCCAGAATATGGAGTACTGCGGCTCCGTGTCGAAGACCACACCGTCGAGATCAAAAAGGGCTGCCTTGAGCGTTCTCTGCTGCATTTCTCTGATTTTTGGGTGCAAAATTAATATTTTCCAACGAGAAATTTGCTATTTTGCCAATTTAAGTGTAATTTTGCCGCTAATTTTAGAATATAGGTCAAATGAACAAGAAACATATCTTTTGGTTTTGGGGTCTGATCCTGCTGATGGTCAGTTGCAGCGGAGGCGATGAGGTCAATGTGGAATTCGAGACGGTCACGGCCGACAAGACCGTCACGCTCACCAACGAGGAGAACTCTCCCTCCTGTGCCGTCCACCTGAAGCTGGAAGCGGCGACGGAAGCCAGTGGTCACCCGGGCGAACTCATCAACAACGCCGTGATGAAACGGCTGTTGGACAAGGAGGAAGCCTCCGTCAAACTGGCTGCCGAGGCTTTTGCCAACACCTATACCGAGTCTTACCAGCAGACCATGTTACCACTTTACAAGCAAGACAAGGAGGATTCCACCAAACGGGCGTGGTACCAATACCACTATATTATCGAGAGTACGACGCAGAAAGGCAGTAAGGGGACGATCGTTTATCTGTCCACTATCGACTATTACGAGGGTGGTGCCCATGGCATCAACCAATTGATCACAATGAACTTCGAGACCAAGACGGGACGCCAGCTGACGCTCGCCGACATCTTCGCCACGGGTTATGAGCAGGCCCTGAAGAACGTGCTGCTGAAAGCCCTCAAGGCCAAGACGGGCTGTAACACCCTGAACGCCCTCCGCGACAAAGGCTACCTCTACTCGATGGACATCTTCCCCTCGGAGAACTTCATCCTCGGCGATGAAACCATCACCTTCATCTATAACCCCTACGAGATTGCCCCCTACGCCATGGGAAGCACTGAGCTGATTATCCCCTATAGTGACGTGGATAAGATCCTGAAGAATTCGTTTGTATATTAACTCATGGCCGCAGATATCATCTTCAAGTATTTCCCTGACCTGACCGCAGACCAACTGAGGCAGTTCGAGATGCTGGACACCCTCTACCGTGACTGGAACGCAAAGATCAACGTAATCTCGCGAAAGGATATCGACCAGCTCTACGAGCACCACGTGCTCCACTCGCTGGCCATCGCCAAGACGATCGGGTTCCGTCCCGGCACCGAGATCCTCGACTTCGGCACGGGTGGCGGGTTTCCCGGTATCCCGTTGGCCATCCTTTTCCCAGAGTGCCAGTTCAAGCTCATCGATGGCACGGGCAAGAAGATCCGCGTGGCCCAGGAGGTGAGCGACGCCATCGGTCTGAAGAACTGTCACCCTGAGCACCTGCGCGGTGAGGACGAGAAGGGGAAGTTCGACTTCGTGGTGAGCCGGGCCGTGATGCCCCTGCCCAATCTTGTGAAGATCGTCAGGAAGAATATCTCCAAGACCCAGAAGAACGCCCTGCCCAACGGTATCATCTGTCTGAAGGGCGGCGACCTGCAGGCGGAGATAAGACCCTTCCACAAGATCGTGGAGACGACGGACATCAGCACGTTCTTCAATGAGGAGTGGTTCAAGGAGAAGCACGTCATCTATCTACCCCTATAAGCTATGCTCAACGTTAAGACATTCATGTTCAACCTGCTCCAGGAGAACACCTACGTAGTAAGCGATGACACGAAGGAGTGTGTCATCATCGACTGCGGTGCCTACTACGACCAGGAGCGCGACGCCCTCACCAACTATATCGCCGAGAACGGCCTGAAGCCCACGCATCTGCTCGCGACACACGGGCACTTCGACCACAACTTCGGCAATGACACCATCTACAACACCTACGGTCTGAAGGTGGAGATTGCCGAGGAGGACAATAACCTCATCAGTGACCTGCCCAAACAGTTCCAGTCGATGATCGGTGTACCCCTCAGACGGGAATACCCACCTGTAGGCAGATTCTTCAAGAAGGATGAGGTGATCCGTTTGGGGAACCACGAACTGAAGGTGCTGAAGACCCCAGGACATTCACCCGGTGGTGTGGTGTTCTACTGCGAAGAAGAGCATATCGTCTTCACTGGCGACACGCTCTTCAAGATGAGTGTAGGACGTACGGACTTCGACGGCGGCAGTTACTCGGAGTTGATGCACAGTCTGCAGAGTGTCCTCGCCCCCATGCCTGCCGAGACGGTGGTCTATAGCGGTCACGGTCCCAAGACCACCATCGGTGAGGAACTACGCCATAACCCCTACCTACAATAAGATCTTACTTACAACGATCGTACCACTCTTTCAGAGCGCCACGCGGGGTGCCTTGAAGGACAAGGGTATCGAGTGTCTCACGGGCATCCTTCTTCCGACCTAAGCCCAACAGCACATCGGCCTTGGAGACGTAATAATCCGCCACAGAGGGACGCAGACGGATCGCCTCGTCCCAGTCGTAAAGCGCAACATCGTAGAGTTTCTGTTCCGTCTCGTAGGCCGCACGGGCAGCATAGGCATCGGCACTGTCGGGAAACTGCTGGACGATCAGGTTCAGTTCGTCGAGGACATCAGCCATACGCCCCATCTTCTGCAACACATGTGCCCGTCCGAGGTGGGCCTCGAAGTGTTGCGGCTGGATGACGAGGAATGCATCATAATCGGCTTTCGCCATGTCATAATGACGGAGCTGACTGTGACAATAGGCGCGGAAATAGAGAGCCGCCAGATTACGGTCGTCAAGACGGAGCACATCACCGTATTCCTCGATGGCATATTCCCACTGCTGGAGGTTGATGTTTGCCTCGGCCTTCTTCAGACGCAGATCCGTGCTGTTGGGATTCTGGCGGATCGCCTCGATGAGTGTAGAGACGGAGTCACGCCATTCCTGAGGAGTCTGGGCCGAGGCTGGGCTGGCTAGGAGAACTAGCAGAACCAGCCAGGCTAGAGATGCTAGAAACCGCCTCATTTCTGCTTGATAAATTTGACAATCCACTCACCTACCTCGCGGGTGCCGTACTTCACGCCGCCCTCGACCTGAATCTCAGGCGTACGGACATTGGCGTCGAGCGAGGCATTGACGGCCTCACGTACCAAGGCACCCTCCTTATCCAGTCCGAAGTGCTCCAGCAACATGGCGGCAGACAGGATCTGTGCCAGTGGATTGGCGATATTCTGACCGGCAGCCTGCGGCCAAGAGCCATGGACAGGTTCAAAGAGCGGCGTGTGCTCACCCAGTGATGCCGAGGGCTGAAGACCCATCGAACCTGTGATACAGGCAGTCTCGTCAGTGAGGATATCACCGAAGGTGTTCTCTGTGACGATGACGTCGAAGAAACGGGGTTCCGTGAGTACACGCATCGAGGCATTGTCGATGAACATATAGTCGGTGGTGACCTCCGGATACTGAGGTTCTATCTCTTTGGCGATCTGGCGCCATAGACGGGAACTGGCCAGGATGTTGGCCTTATCAACCACAGTGAGGTGCTTGTTGCGTTTCATCGCCATCTCGAAGCCCAGTTTCACGATACGTTCGATCTCGGGACGGGTATAGATATCCGTGTCGTAGGCCATATCATTGTCCTGATGACGCTCTCCGAAGTACATGCCACCCGTGAGTTCGCGCAGCACCACGAAGTCGGCCCCCCGGATCAGTTCATCCTTCAACGGTGACTTATGCAACAGACAGTCGAAGGTTGCCACCGGACGTACGTTGGCGAAAAGACCCAGTTTCTTTCGCATCGCCAAGAGCCCCACCTCCGGACGGATCTTCGCCGTAGGATCGTGGTCGTACTTCAGATCGCCGACGGCTGCAAAGAGTACGGCATCAGCTCGCATGCACACCTCATGGGTGGCATCGGGATAAGGATCGCCCACCTCGTCGATGGCATGGGCGCCACAGATGGCTTCCTCGTATTCAAACTCGTGACCGAATTTCCCTGCTATCGCATCGAGCACAGCCACACCTTGTCTCATGATCTCCGGGCCGATACCATCGCCCGCCAATATCGCAATCTTCAGTTTCATAACTCGTTATTTTGTTCTTTTTCGTAAATATTCAGCATCTTGAACGTCGCCTTGATGGCCGCTTCCGTCTGGTCGGCATCGAGACCTCGCGTACGGAGAATCTTACCGTTGTCGTTCCAGGTGATGACAGTCTGCACCAAGGCATCGGTACGACCACCCGGTGGGATGCTCACCTGGTAGTTCTGCAGGATAGGGAACGTACGGTCGAGGTACTTCTTATAGATATAACGCAACGACTTCACAAAGGCGTCGTACTGACCATCGCCTGTGGCTGAGGCCTCGTACTCCTGACCGTTGATCTCAACCTTAATATTGGCACCGGGCTTCAAACCGTAAGCCGTTGAGACCACATAACTTACCAACTTCACCTTATCCTCTGGCGCATCGTGTTTCAGCACGTCACTCACGATGAAGGGCAAGTCTTCCTGCGTCACGATCTCCTTCTTGTCACCCAGTTCGGTGATACGTTGGGTGACGCGCTTCGTCTGCTCGGGTGTAAGTTCCAGTCCCAACTCCTCCAGGTTCTTAGTGATGTTCGCCCGTCCGCTGTTCTTACCCAAGGCATACTCCCTCTTACGACCAAAGCGTTCAGGAACCAGTTCGTTCTGATAGAGTCCATTCTTTTTGTCACCATCGGCATGGACACCAGCCACCTGCGTGAAGACATTATCACCGATGATCGGCTGAT
Organism: Prevotella sp.; assembly: GCA_017965475.1. Classification (GTDB taxonomy): domain Bacteria; phylum Bacteroidota; class Bacteroidia; order Bacteroidales; family Bacteroidaceae; genus Prevotella. The sequence continues at coordinate 108,803 of JAGCPV010000041.1, read as the reverse complement.
TGGGTGCCACGGCGATACCGCTGTAGCTCTCCACCAGACGGGAGATATCGTTGAGCTTGTTCTCAATAATGTTCGTCTTGGCATGGAACTGATCCTTGAGGATCACCTGCACACTCGACAAGGGGGCATTACCACAACGCTCACCCAGACCGTTCACCGTCACATGCAGTCCCTTTGCCCCACTGAGTACGGCAGCCAGTGAGTTGGAGACGGCCAGATCGTAGTCGTTATGGGCATGGAAGTCGAAGTGGGTATCGGCATAGCGCTTGATCATCTTACGGAAATACTCGATGCACTGCAGGGGATTCATGATGCCGAGGGTGTCAGGCAACATAAACCGTCGGATGCCGATGTCGCAGAGCTGATCCATCAGACCATAGACATACGAGGGCGAGTCCTTCATGCCATTCGACCAATCCTCCAGATAGAGGTTCACGGTGAGTCCCTTTTCGCGGGCGTACTTTACTTCTTTGACGATATCGTCGATATGTTCCTGCGGCGTCTTGTGCAACTGTTCCTGACAATGGCGCAGGGAGCCTTTCGCCAACAGGTTGATGGTCTTGCAACCGCACGACTCCACCCAATCGACACTCTGTCCGCTATCCACGAAGCCCAGCACCTCTACCCTATCCAACATATCGATCTGACGGGCATAGCGGCAGATCATGCTCACGGCCTCCTTCTCGCCCTCAGAGACACGCGCCGAGGCCACCTCGATGCGATCCACATTCAGATCGCGCAATAGCATACGGGCGATGATCAGTTTCTCGTGCGGCAGGAAACTTACGCCACTCGTCTGCTCACCATCACGCAACGTGGAATCCAAAATCTCCACGAACGGCTGTATGCGCTGATACATGTTTATTTGTTCACTTGTTCCCATTGTTCTGTCTTTTCTTTATTCTGTACGAGGAAGTCGATGTCATCAAGACCGTTCATCAGACAGTGTTTCTTATAGCCATTGATCTCAAAGTGCTCGCTCTTTCCCGTGGCATTGTTCGTCACCGTCTGGTTCGGCAGATCGACAGTTACCAGAGATTCCGGATTTGTCCGGATGGTCCGGAATAATTCTTCCAAGAAGGGCTCACTCACCACCACGGGCAGCACGAAGTTGTTCAGTTCGTTGTTCTTGTGGATATCGGCAAAGAAACTGCTGATGACCACACGGAAACCATAACCTGCGATCGCCCACGCTGCGTGTTCGCGACTCGATCCCGAGCCGAAGTTCTTGCTAGCCACCAGGATGCAGCCTGAATAGGTGGGGTCGTTGAGCACGAAGTCCTTATTCAACGAACCGTCAGCGTTGAAACGCCAGTCACGGAACAAGTTGTCGCCGAAGAATTTCTCCTCCCTCGTCGTCGCTTTCAGGAAACGGGCTGGGATAATCTGGTCGGTATCCACATTCTCCAGGGGAAGGGGTACACAGGTCGATGTTATTATATTGAATTTCTGTTTCATTTTGTTCAACTTTATAGTAACTCTCTCGGGTCAGTGATAACGCCTGTCACAGCGGCAGCAGCAGCTACCAAGGGCGAAGCTAGAATCGTTCGGGCACCGGGTCCCTGACGTCCTTCGAAATTACGGTTAGAGGTCGAGACACTCAGTTTACCTGCTGGTATCTTGTCATCGTTCATTGCCAGACAGGCCGAACAGCCCGGCTGACGGATCTCGAAACCAGCCTCAGAGAGAATTTCGTCGAGTCCCTCCTCACGGATCTGCTGATCGACGGCCCACGAACCAGGGACAAGCCATGCGACGACATCATCAGCCTTGCGTCGTCCTGCCACGATAGAGGCAAAGGCCCGGAAGTCTTCAATACGTCCATTGGTACAAGCACCCAGAAAGACATAATCGACCTTCGTACCGAGCAACGTCTGTCCAGGTTTGAATCCCATATAGTCAAGAGCCTTCTCGAAGCCCACGCCATCCTCTGTCGGGATAGCCTCCGTGATGCCGATACCCATACCCGGGTTAGTACCATAGGTGATACGGGGTTCGATGTCTGCGGCATCAAACGTCAGTTCCTTGTCGAACACGGCATCATCACCGCTCTTCAATGTCTTCCAGTAGGCAACGGCCTTGTCCCAGTCCTCACCCTTCGGTGCGAACTCACGACCTTTGATATAATTGAAGGTCGTCATATCCGGCGCAACCATTCCGCCACGAGCCCCCATCTCAATGGAGAGGTTGCAGAGTGTCAGCCTGCCTTCCATCGACATGGCCTTGACCGTCGAACCAGCATATTCGACGAAATAGCCCGTAGCCCCGCTCGTCGTCAGCTGTGCCATCAGGTAGAGTGCCACATCCTTCGCCGTCACACCCTTGTCCAGCATACCATGAATGGTGATACGCATCGACTTGGGCTTCTGTTGGAGGATACACTGTGAGGCCATCACCATCTCCACCTCTGAGGTGCCTATGCCAAAGGCCACGGCTCCCATCGCACCATGCGTGGAGGTATGAGAGTCGCCACAGACAATCGTCATACCGGGCAACGACAGTCCCTTCTCAGGTCCTACGACGTGGATGATACCGTTGTCCTTTGACATCATGCCGTAGTGCGTCAGTCCAAACTCCTCGGCGTTCTTCGCCAATGTATCCACTTGCGTCTTCGACACGGGATCGGCAATGGGTTTGTCCTGATCATGCGTCGGGGTGTTGTGATCAGGCATACAATAGATCTTCTCCGGACGAAAGCACTTTAGTCCACGGGCCCTCATCCCGTCGAACGCCTGGGGCGAGGTCACCTCATGACAGTACAGACGATCGATATATAACTGTGTAGGACCGTCGGCCACCTGTTGCACCACGTGCTGGTCCCATATCTTATCGAATAATGTATTCATATCAATTATCCTCTACCTTAAATTTATTGATACAGTCTATATATGCCTCCACCGAAGCCGTCACGATATCCGTATTGGCTCCGAAGCCGTAGTAGAGCGAGCCGTCGTACTCCACCTGCATGTGGACCTTACCCACATCGTCCGAGCCTTTCGAGATAGCCTGAATGGTAAATTCCTTCAGGGTCATCTGCTTCATGATGATCTTCTTCAGGGCCTTGATGGCAGCATCCACAGGACCATTACCAGAGGCTGCCGCCTCAAACTTCTGACCACTGATATCCAGTCCGATGCTGGCGACATTCTTCACGCCCTTACCCGAGGTCACCTGCAAGAAGTCGAGTTTGACGGCGTGAGTCTCGGCCATATCAGCACCAGCCAACATCAGCACATCGGCATCCGTCACCTCCTTCTTCTGGTCGGCCAGCAACAGGAACTTCTCATAGACCGTATCCAACTTATGCTCCTCAAGTTCCACACCGTTCACATGCAGACGATGTTTCAAGGCTGCACGACCAGAGCGGGCCGTCAGTACGATGCTGTTGTCGTCGATACCCACATCCTTGGGATCCATGATCTCATAGGTCTGTACGTTTTTCAGCACACCGTCCTGGTGGATTCCGGAGGAATGGGCGAAGGCATTACGTCCCACAATGGCCTTATTTGGTTGCACGGGCATGTTCATAAGCGAAGAGACCATCCTCGATGTCGGATATATCTTCGTGGTGTTGATATTCGTCTCAATACCCAACCGTTTGTGGCACTTCAGGATCATGGCGATCTCCTCCAACGATGTATTGCCTGCCCGTTCGCCGATGCCGTTGATGGTAACCTCCACTTGTCGGGCTCCCGCCATCACACCGTTGAAGGTGTTGGCCGTTGCCATGCCGAGGTCATTATGACAATGGGTAGAGATGATGGCCTTATCAATGTTATCGACATGTTCTTTCAGATATTTGATCTTCTCAAAATACTCCTGCGGCAGACAGTAGCCAGTGGTATCGGGGATATTGACGACTGTGGCACCAGCCTTGATCACGGCCTCCACCACCTGTGCCAGGTACTCATTATCCGTACGCCCAGCGTCCTCACAGTAGAACTCCACGTCATCGACGAACCGTTTGGCATATTTCGTAGCCGCCACAGCCCGTTCGAGAATCTCCTCACGGGTGGAGTTGAACTTATACAGGATATGCTCGTCGGAGGTACCGATACCCGTATGGATACGCTTATGCTTGGCATACTTCAGGGCATCGAAGGCCACATCGATATCGCGTTCCACAGCCCGTGTCAGTGCACAGATCACCGGCCAGGTGACAGCCTTGGAAATCTCTATCACACTGTTGAAGTCACCCGGACTCGAGATAGGGAATCCGGCCTCGATGACATCCACGCCCAACTGCTCCAGCGCTTTGGCCACCTGAATCTTCTCCACGGTGTTCAACTGGCAGCCTGGTACCTGTTCTCCGTCCCGGAGTGTTGTGTCGAAAATAAATAATCTGTCGCTCATAATCTAAAAAAAATGCCTTTCGCACTCGGAAGTGAGAAAGGCTCGTTACTTATTTAATGTTTAATGTTCTCTTGCATCATTCATCTACGCGCACCTAATCACTTCCGCCTGCTCCCTGCAGTCGAATAATAATAAGGCCGTTAAGTAGATTCTGACTCTTCATGCGTTATCTTTGTTATGAATTCGGGTGCAAAAGTAAGCATAATTCCTGAAACAAACAAATAATTCGTAACTTTTCTTCTCAAATACGCAACAATTTATCACTTATTGGCCATTTTGTATATCAATTCCATATCTTTTGCCGCAATAACCTCCATCGCGCCGACAGTGATCTTACCATCACGGCTGCACTTGCGGACCATCTCCTGAATCTCCTCATCGGTGGCGGCACGACCTATCAGTTCGGGAATGCTTATTGGCATGCCGATGGCATGATAGAACTGTTCGATGGCCTCTACTCCTCTCATGGCCATCGCCTTGGGATCCACGAAGTCGTTGGTCATACCCATCACATTCACGGCAAATTTCACAAAGCGGTTCAGGTGTTTGTCCATCACATAGCGAGCCCACGAGCCCCAGAGGGCTGCCAGTCCTGCGCCGTGTGTCACGCCGAAGAGTCCGCTCAACTCATGCTCCAGACGATGACAGGCGAAGTCCTTCTCCGTGCCGCACTCCGTCAGGTCGTTATGTGCCAGCGAACTAGCCCACATGATCTGCGCACGGTTGCGATAGTCCTCTGGATTCTTCAGCACCACGAACACAGAGTCTTTCACCGTACGGAGCAAGGCCTCAGCGATGGCATCCGTCAACGTGGCATCCTCGTACTTCGAAAAGTAACGCTCCATCGTGTGCATCATGATGTCGGTGGCACCAGCCGCCGTCTGGTACTCGGGCAGTGTGTAGGTACGCTCAGGGTTCATGATGGCAAACTTACAACGGCATAGATCGCTGTTCACACCCCGCTTCAGCATGCCCTCGTCCTTCGTGATCACACAACTTGATGACATCTCTGAGCCAGCTGCCGGGATAGTCAGTATCACACCGATGGGCAGACAGGTCTGGGGCACAGCCTTCCCATCCCAGAAGTCCCAAACGTCACCAGGATAAGCCACACCATAACCGATGGCCTTCGACGAGTCGATCACACTTCCGCCACCCACAGCGAGGATGAAGTCCACATGTTCCCTACGGCAGAGGTCTATTCCCTCCTGTACTTTCGACAGCAGGGGGTTAGGCACCACCCCACCCAACTCGACATACGAGATGCCTGCCTCGTTGAGCATCTTAAACACCTTATCCAACAGCCCCGAGCGTTTGGCACTGCCACCACCATAGTGCACCAGTACCTTACCGCCGCCATACTGCTGAATCAACTGCGGAAGTTTCTCCTCCGACTCCCGTCCGAACACCACTCTCGTAGGGGCATAGAAATTGAAGTCCTTCATACCTTATTATTATATTAGAAACCAACTATTCTTTCTTCTCCTTTTCAGGAACAAGGAACTTATCACCCGTCTGACGAATCAGTTCCCGGGCATACGTATCAGGAAGTCCAGGACGCTGAACGCGCTGGCCATGGCCATCCTTGGTGCGGAGGAACGTGCCGTTGTCATCGGTGGGCTTCACCACGATGTCATTGTATTTGACGATGAGGAAGAAGGCGAGCTTCTGCCAACGGGCAATCATCTCGTCGCCCTTCTGACAGCTGTAGTCCGTCAGGAATCTCACACGATCCTCGGGCGTAGCCAGTGCAAGGGCCTTGGCCTCAATCTCGGGCTGTAATGCCGAATAGGAGGCATCGAGTGAGTCGCGCACAGCCTTCAGGCTCGGGAACATCATCGAATAACGGGGATAGACCATATTGCTGACCCAGTTGCACACCCAGAAGGCGTTGTCCATTGAGAAAGTCACATCGTCAGCACCTTCTCCTGAGAAACATTTCGGACGACGGGTGATACATGAATACATCGGTGTGTAGGCCACCATATTGCTGTCGTCATTACCAAACCAGAAACAAGCGCCCACCTCACGAGGCAGTGACGAGCGCATCTGGGAAATAAACGACCATGCTGTCTGGAAAGTCGAGATGGGGCGCTCGTTGAAATACTCCACATCGTCGAGCTTGAATGAGAGCGGCGAGACGCGATAAGGCATCTCAAACATACCCCCACCGATATCACCCTTACTGTCTAAGGCAAAAGGAGTACCCTCATAGTGATCGCGCATGGCATCGCGCAGATCCTGAAGTGTCACCTTCCTATTTGGAATAATCCAGAGAGGCATCTCCTTGGTGTCGTTCTCGATGCCTGCGGCATAGGGCACATACTCGGAGAAGTCATCAGCAAAGCGGTTGAAGAAGCTCCAGACACGAGCCTCACAGTAGCGACGACCGGAAAAATCGGGCACAGCGTAGGCGCCATTATAGCTAAAGTCAGCATCCTTGCCATCAAACCAACCCATTGTACGAGCGTAACTCACGACATTGTCGGAGCAGAGCATCAGGTTGGGCACGGGCTTCTTGCCATCGACAGGGTATTTCTTCAGCAGATCCTTCGCTTTCACCTGCACATAACGACCGTTGAGGAACTTTGTGATTCGGCTCTGATTGGCGTGGGCAGCAATAGCCTCATCGGGGATACGGACAGCCACCCAGACAACACGCTCAGCAGACTTCGTGCGATCAGGGCCACAACCCATCATCTCCAACATCCAAGCCTCGTCTTTGTCAGCCACAGAGAAGGTCTCGCCTTCGGAGCAATAGCCGTACTGTTCGGCAAGTGAGGTCATCACCAACAGGGCCTCACGGGCGGTCTTCGAGCGTTGAAGGGCAATGTAGATCAGTGAGCCATAGTCGATGATGCCCGTAGAGTCAACCATCTCTTCACGACCGCCAAAGGTGGTCTCACCAACAGTGACCTGCCACTCATTCGAGTTGCCGATAACATTATAGGTCTCGGGGGCTTCGGGAATCTCACCGAGATACTTGTTCGTGTCCCACTCGCGGATCTGGCGCATCTCACCAGCCTGATGCGTGGCAGCAGGATAGTGGTAGAGCGGCATGAAGGCACCATAACTGTCTGCATTATATGTAACAAATACAGAACCATCGGCACTGGCCTTCTTACCCACAATGAAATTGGTGCAAGCCATCGCATATGTTCCAGCGATGAGCATAACGGATAGAATCAGATTTCTTTTCATACCTTATTTAATATATTATATTCGTTTCAAAAACTCTGGTGTTCTGACGGTTATCTGTAGCCGTCAGTCGTAACTGGTGTGTCCTGTTTGTCTTGCGGATGGGTGTCTCGGAAAGATCACAGATAACCAGCGGTTGTTTGTCTGCTGCATCAAAAACCACAAACTGCCCATCAACGGTAGCCGTATAGGAGGCGACACCACTACCTGCATCCGTCAGACGGAGGACAACATGCTCGCCAAGTGTGACAGGACTGATCTCCGGCGGTTCATCGTCGTAGGCCAGTGCATAGGAAGAACCAAGTTCACGGATATGACCACTCACCCAACCGTCATGATAGTCACCACCTGCAAACCGTCCGTCAGCAGCCACATATAGTTTTGAGGGATCCAGTTCACGACGCACAACCTCATTTCCGTCAAGTCGTTCTGGATGGACATAAATCGAGATTTCACCATCACTCACAAGCGGATAGGAAGACGGATAGAAGGTATAGCTGTCTGAAAGCCGATCCATTCGCAGACGTACAATAGGCTGCAGGCACATATCAGTCGTCAACAGCCCATAGGGAACAACCAATTGTACCCCTGGTGCTGAATAGGTGTTTGTCTGGTTCCAGCGGAACAGGCGAGAGGGACCGTCGATGGTGGGCATAGACGAATGAGGAATCTCAGTCTTCACACCTCTGACAATAAAAGAGTAACGGCTCTCATTGCCCTTATAATCACGAAGGACATATTCCAACTGATAATCCCGTTCCTCTGAGAAATCAATGACACCCCGGTTCTCTGCCCGGAAGATAGGCAGTGTATTCCCCGGTTCCATATAGGATCTCATATACCACGTCTTATGTTGACGCCAGTACTCATAGTCACCCCAGGAGTTCACCAGACGGTTGTTCTCCATGGGAATATCATTCACCACAGCATGGAACACCTCATGATCATCCACCAAGAGGATAGTCTCACGGATGCCAAAGTGATTACTGGATGCCTGCATATAGTCATCAGCCCAGAGGGCAAAGCCTACCTTACCCCACGCCGTAAACTGCTGTTCCAAACGGGAGGCGGAGATACCGAATGTCTGTTTGGAAGTACTTTTATTGAAGATTCCCTCTCCCTGTTGGGGACAGGCCATCAGGCCATGTGCCTTTGGAGGTACGGTATCATTGATGAAGTCGCCGATGAAGTCATAAGGATCCAACATGTTCCACGTCTCAGTGTTGTGGATCTCCAGATGCAGATGGGGGCCCGTACTATGTCCTGTGTTACCACTGAGGGCAATCAACTGTCCTTGGGAGACAGGACAGTCCAACGGCGAAAGATAGGCATCGCCATCACTCGCCTCATGCGCATATTGATAACGGCGCATGGCAGCCTTGATACGCGGGGAGAACGACTTCAGGTGACAATAGACACTGGTGTAGCCTTCGGGATGAGTGACATAGACGGCATAGCCAAAGCCAAACTTCCCCATCGTCACACGACTGACATAGCCATCACCAATAGAATAGATGGGTTTCCCCTCCACCCCGTCGGTCTTGATATCGAGACCACCATGAAAATGGTTTGGACGAGGCTCACCAAAATTACCCGCCAATGACATCTCATAACTCACTGGCGGGTGATAGATACTCAGGATTAGTCCAAACAGGATGGTCAGCATGCCTTAAAGGACATATCAAGACCTTTCACAGAGTGTGTGAGTGCTCCGACGGAGATGAAATCAACACCCTGCTCGGCATAATCACGGATGGTATCGTAAGTGATACCGCCAGAAGATTCCGTCTCGTAGCGACCCGCGATGATATCTACAGCTTTCTTCGTGTCGGGCACGGAGAAATTGTCAAGCATGATACGATCTACGCCCCCGTGGTCGAGTACCTGCTGAAGCTCGTCGAAGGAGCGTACCTCGATCTCTATCTTCAGGTCGAGCCCCTTCTCCTTCAGGTATTGATGACAACGGTTGATGGCATTAGTGATGCCTCCCGAGAAATCGACATGGTTATCCTTCAGGAGGATCATATCGAAAAGTCCGATACGGTGGTTCACGCCACCACCTATCTTCACGGCCTGTTTCTCAAGCATGCGCATACCAGGGGTTGTCTTGCGGGTATCGAGCACACGGGTATGGGTACCCTTCAAGCGCTGCACATACTTATCGGTCATGGTAGCAATACCACTCATACGCTGCATGATGTTCAACATCAGGCGTTCTGTCTGGAGCAACGAACGAACTTTTCCCGTCACAATCATGGCAATATCACCTTTCTTCACACGGGTACCGTCCTGCATGAGCACCTCCACCTGCATGGTGGGGTCGAAACGACGGAATACCTCCTTGGCAATCTCTACACCTGCCAGAATACCGTCTTCCTTGATCAGCAGATGCGACTTGCCCATAGCATCCTCAGGAATACAGCACAACGTGGTATGGTCACCGTCACCGATGTCCTCGGCAAAGGACAGATCAATCAGTCTGTCAACCAGTTCGTCAACACTCAACATATCCAATTACAGATTAAAGTAAATACTCAGACCTACTCGCAGACCGAAACCAGAATAGTCGCTGTCTTCGCAGCTAATCTCGTAGTAAGCCTCGGGCTCAACTGTGATGTTGCGATTCAGGAAGAAAGTGTAGCCAGCATTAAGCTCGGGACGGAAATCGTTGATACTCGAATGGAGTTTCACATTATCGATCACCACTTTTTCTCTCTGATAGGCATATTTAGCAATACCACCTACATAGATGCCAATTGTATCGAAATACCAACGGGCACCAGCACCTAATTGAAGAGTCGTTCTGTCACCACTACCCTCACTGGTAAGTCCTGCGACACCAACACCCATCAGATTGTCGATGATAAAGTATCCCACCTTGCCATTGATTCCAAAATTGAAATCTTCCGCCTTACTATAGGAGAGTGACATACTCGAGAAGGCTGCATTCACATACATCTTTCCCTCCTCAAACGGTGTTTTAGAATCGTTCAGGTACTGGGCATTCGCACTCATTGCCATCATCAGGCCGATGGCTGCCATCATCAGTTTTCTCATAATTATATCTTTTTATTCATTTACTTTTTTAACTTCTTTCTTGTACCAGAGGCAGAACCACACGATGCCGATCACCAGACAGACGATGCCGAATGGATAGCCTGCATCACCAAGATTCAGCATCTGCTTTGAGACGAATAAATAGGTGGTACACACCGTGGTCATAAAGAGCGCAGGAATCAGCGTGATCCAGAACAGCTTCTTCTGGCGCACCAGATAGACAGTTATCGTCCAAAGCGTGAACACGCTTAGAGCCTGATTGCTCCAACCGAAGTACTGCCAGATGGTGTTGAAACCATCAGGATTCTCAATCTGCCACACCAACATGGCGATAGAAACGGCAAACATCGGCACACAGATGAGAAGGCGCTTCGGAATGGGGCGCTGATCCATCTTCAGCCACTCGGCCACGATCAGACGACCAGAACGGAAGGCGGTATCACCCGATGTAATAGGTGCTGCTACCACACCCAACATAGCCAGAATAGCACCAGCCACACCCAACCAATCGTTGCACACGAGGTTCACCACTGCGGGGGCAGAGGTATGGAAACCTTTAGAGGCTGCCTCGATGAGCGTATAGCCAGGAGCCGGGTTGCCATAGAAGAACCACGCGGCTACCGTGGCCCATATCAGAGCGACCACACCCTCGGTGATCATGGCTCCATAGAAGATGGGACGACCCATCTTCTCGCTCTTCACGCAACGAGCCATCAGCGGACTCTGCGTAGCGTGGAAGCCAGAGATGGCACCACAGGCGATGGTGATGAAGAGTGCCGGGAAGATGTTGTCCTTCCAGGTCTCGGGCTCCGTAGCAGCTCCCATATTATAAAGATGTGTCCAGAGTTCGGGCAATGTGGGCCAATGCAGGAAGAGCCAGATCATCAGGGCACCCGCCATAAACAGCAGCGAAAAGGCAAAGAGTGGATAGATCTTACCGATGATCTTATCAATAGGCAGCATCGTAGCGATGATGTAATAGCAAAAGATGATGGCCACCCACATCATGGTCTCACCACCGATAGAGTGCAGGATCTCTGCAGGCGAATAGACAAACACCGTTCCCACCATGATGAGCAACAGTACTGTGAACACAAGCATCACACTCTTGGTGGTCTTACCCAGATAGCGGCCAATCATCTCAGGCAAGCCTGCGCCATCGTGGCGCATCGACAGCATACCTGTGAAGAAATCGTGGGTTGCACCAGCGAAGACACATCCGAATACGATCCACAGATAAGCCACAGGACCGAACTTGGCACCCATGATGGCACCGAAGATTGGACCCGTACCCGCAATGTTCAGGAACTGAATCATAAAGATCTTCCAGTTGGGAAGTACGATGTAGTCCAGACCGTCGGCTTTAGCTACAGCAGGCGTCACACGGTCATCAGGGCCAAACACCCGTTCCACGAAACGGCCATACAACAGATAGCCGAGAACGAGCGCAATCAAACTTAAGGTAAAAGAAATCATCTCTTAATACTATTTTTAGAATTATTTGCTTGCAAAAGTAGTGAATTAATTTGAGAAATAAAAAAAAACTGCTAACTTTGCAGCAATTTTTTAAATATTGCAACATTTTGAAGACAATCATACGCATCATCTGCCTGTTTCTGCTCGTGCAGAACGCAGTAGCTCAGACACCGAAACACGAAATCCGAGCCGTCTGGCTCACCACCATCAAAGGCCTCGACTGGCCCCACTCCTACTCCGCCTATCGGCAGAAGCAGGAGCTTGTCAGTATTCTGAACCAGTTGCAGAAAGCCAATATCAACACAGTTCTCATACAGACGCGCGTACGAGCAAGTACCATTTTCCCTTCGACGATGGAACCATGGGACATCTGTATGACGGGCAATGCAGGACAATCGCCCGGCTACGACGCCCTACAGTTCTGCATCGACGAATGCCATAAGCGGGGTATGGAGTGTCACGCCTGGATCGTTACCATCCCTGTGGGAAAATGGAACAGCGGCGGCTGTAAGAAGATACGTGCCCGCTTCCCTAACCTGATCCGGAAGATTGGCGACGAGGGATATATGGATCCCGAGATGTCGCAGACGGGCGACTATCTGGCGCAGTTCTGCCGCGAGGTCACCAGACGCTATGATATCGACGGTATCCACCTCGACTATATCCGTTATCCCGAGACTTGGAAACTGAAGATCAGCCGTGAACAGGGCCGACGGTATATCACGGATATCGTCCGCAAGATCAACAGGGCCGTCAAGTCTGAAAAACCCTGGGTGAAGATGTCATGCTCACCCGTGGGAAAGTTCGATGACCTGGCCCGTTACCGCAGTGGAGGATGGAATGCCTATACGGCAGTCTGCCAGGATGCCCAAGGTTGGCTACGGGAAGGGATTATGGACGTGCTCTTCCCCATGATGTACTTCCAAGGTAACAACTTCTACCCCTTCGTTGCCGACTGGAAGGAGCACGCCTACGGCAGACAGGTGGCTCCGGGCCTTGCCATCTATATGCTTCACCCCCAAGAGAAAAACTGGAACCTCAACGTCATCAAACGCGAGATGAACGTATTGAGAGATGAAGGTCTTGGCATCACTTTCTTCCGTTCTAAGTTTTTGACAGACAACATCAAAGGCATATATACATTCACGAAGGACTTTAACCAATATCCTGCCTTGGTTCCACCCATGACATGGATGAGGAAACAGGCACCCAATCCAGCGAGAACACTCAATATCAAAAGAGGCATGAGCACAGACCAACTCTCGTGGCAAGGAGCACGTGACAACTCAGGAGGTGACTATCTGCTTTATAACGTCTATGCATCGGATAACTATCCCGTCGATACCAAAGACGCCCGTAACCTGATTGCCATCCGTCAAAGGAGTCAGTCACTTTCTGTACCACATCAGGGCAAGATTCTCAACTACGCCGTCACCGTGATCGACCGTTATGGTAATGAAAGCACGCCCAAGGAGAGTCCGGCAACGGCCGTGAAAAGCAAAAAACCTATCGATTTCCGCCAACTGATCATGGGGAATTCAGATAAAAAGTATAAAAGGAAGAGAAAATGAGTCAAAAGTGCAACCGCTTTTGAAGAATAATAACTATCTTTGCACCCAATTTAAAACAATCAAAACAATTCAATATGGAAAGAACTTGGAGATGGTTTGGCAAGAAAGACAAGATCACGCTTGCACAACTGAGACAAATCGGTGTGGAGGGCATCGTCACGGCACTGCACGATGTACCTCTTGGTGAGGTATGGACGCGTGAAAAGATTCGTGATCTACGCGAATACATCGAGAGCTACGGCATGCGCTGGAGCGTCGTTGAATCGCTCCCCGTCGTAGAAACCATCAAATACGGAGGTCCAGACCGCGATCATCAGATCGAGGTTTATAAGGAGAGTCTCCGCAACCTCGCGGCAGAGGGTATCCACTGCATCTGCTACAATTTCATGCCTGTACTCGACTGGGCACGCACCGATCTGTTCCACGACAACCCCAACGGTGCCACGAACCTCTACTTCAACTATGCCGAGTTCGCCTACTTCGACATCTATATCCTGAAACGTGAGGGGGCCCGTGAGGAATGGGAGAAGTTCCAGTTCCCCAAGGGATGGGGCAAAGGCCGTAGCGTCATCGCCGAGTGTGACGAGCTCGCCAAGACGATGACGCCAGAGAAGGATCACCAGCTCGTGGAGACCATCATCATCAAGACACAGGGTTTTGTCTCTGGCAACTTCAGCGAGAACGACGAGGCCCCCATCCAGAAGTTCCGCGACTTCCTCGATCTCTACAAGGGCATTGACAAGGCTCAGCTCCGTGCTAACATGAAGTACTTTTTGGAGGCTATCATGCCAACATGCGAGGAATATGGTATGAACATGTGCGTGCATCCCGACGATCCTCCTATCGAGATTCTGGGTCTGCCGCGCATCGTTCGTACCGAGGAAGATATCCAATGGCTCCTCGATGCTGTACCCAATAAACACAACGGTCTGACCTTCTGTGCTGGCAGTCTTTCGGCAGGGGCCTATAACAACGTCGTGGAGCTTGCCAAGAAGTTTGCATCCCGCACCCATTTCGTCCATCTGCGTTCCTGTCATATCTTCCCCAATGGTGACTTCACTGAGGCCAGCCATCTGGGTGGTCGCGCCGATCTTATTGAACTGTGCCGTATCTTCGAGAAAGAGAACCCAGAGTTACCTATGCGTGTGGATCACGGTATGACCTTTACTGACGAGCCTGGCGGCATCATGGATGAGAGCAGTCATGGTCACAACGCCGGCTATACGCTTCTCGGCCGTATGTTCGCCCTTGGACAGGTACAGGGTATTCTCGCTACCGTCGATCGTGAGTTAGGAATTGAGTACAAACAACCAGGATTCTTTGATTAATATGAAACTGAATGATATACTGAGCGGACAGTTTAATGCCGCAGAGTGGGAGCAGAAAGGCTATCAACTCCCCAAGTTTGACATCAAGGCCGTACGTGAAAAGACTGCCAAGGAACCCACATGGGTACACTTCGGCGGTGGTAATATCTTCCGTGCTTTCCCCGCAGCCATTCTCAACGATGCGCTGAACACAGGTAAATATGATCGTGGTGTCATCGTGGCCGAGACCTTCGACTTCGAGGTTGTCGATAAGGCATACACCCCGTATAATAACCTTTCACTGTTGGTGAGTCTGCAATCGACAGGCACCATTGAGAAGAAGGTCATCGCCTCCGTGACGGAAGCCCTCAAGGCTGATCCCCAGTTCCCAGACTGGCAGCGTCTCGTCGAGATTTTCAAGAATCCTTCGCTCCAGATGATCTCCTTCACTATCACCGAGAAGGGCTACACCTATAATGAGGCCGACCTCGCACGCGGCTTAAAGCCCGTATTCGCTATGGGTAAGGTCTGCGCCCTGCTGCTGGAGCGCTTCAATGCTGGTATGCTGCCTCTCACCATCCAATCGATGGACAACTGCTCGCACAACGGCGATAAGGTCAAGGCTGGTGTCATGGCTTACGCTGAGCGCTGGGTGAGCGAAGGACTCGTGCCTCCTGCCTTCCTCGTCTATCTGAAAGACGAGACACAGATCACCTTTCCCTGGTCGATGATCGATAAGATCACCCCGCGTCCCCACGAGAAAGTAAAGGAGATGCTGGCTGCTGACGGCTTCGAGGATAACGACTATATCGAGACTGAGAAACATACCTTCACAGCTCCTTTCGTGAATGCGGAGGAGGTGCAGTATCTCGTCATCGAGGACCACTACACCAATGGTCGTCCCCCACTCGACCTCGGTGGTGCGCTCTATACCACCCGCGAGACCGTCGATAAGGTGGAGACGATGAAGGTGACCACCTGTCTGAACCCGTTGCACACAGCGATGTCGATCTATGGTTGTATGCTAGGCTACACGCTCATCAGTGCCGAGATGGCCGATGAGGATCTGCGCCCGTTTATCCAGAAGATCGGATATATGGAAGCTATGCCTGTGGTTGTTGACCCGGGTATACTCAATCCCTATGAGTTTATCGGCGCTGTCATCAATCGCCGTCTGCCGAATCCCTTCATGCCCGACGCCCCACAGCGCATCGCCTGTGACACCAGTCAGAAGCTGCCCATCCGCTTTGGTGAGACCTTGAAGAAATATATCGCCCGGGGTCTCGACAAGTCGAACCTCATACTGATCCCCCTCACGCTGGCTGGCTACGCCCGTTACCTGAAGGGTATCAAGGACGACGGCACACCGTTTGACTGTTCTCCCGACCCCATGCTCGGAGAACTGCAGGCCATCGTCGCTCCGTTGGAGATCGGCAAACCCAATCAGGACTGGAGCCTGCTGAAGACCCTTTACAGTCGCAAAGACATCTTCGGCCTCGACCTCTACGAAGCAGGTCTCGGCGAACAGATCGAGGGTTACGTGAAAGAGCTCTACGCTGGTCCTGGAGCCGTCCGCGCAACGCTCCATAAATACGTCAACGCCCGCTAATACGAATCATCCCCGCCATGGCGGGGATGATCATTTTTACTTCTCTATCACGCTAACGCTATCCCATTCGGCGAGGATATCCTCCACATCGTGAAGGGCCTCATCAGGCATGACATCATAATTCTCACTGAGTTTCTCCGCCAGCGACTCGACAGTGAAGTCGCCTTGCTGCTGGGCCTGTTTCCAAAGCCAGGCTGCCGTCTCGTTCAGGGCCAGCATCTTACCGAAGTTGATGGCACCAAGTCCCTCACCCATGATCACGTTCTCACCGCACACCTCACGCAGCGTAAATCCTTTCTTGATTCTCATAATCGTTTGTATATTGCTAGTAAATATCTTCTGATTGGTCGCAGGTGCCACCATAGTTTCGCAGCCCGACGTCGCCATGGCGTATAGAGGTCGTGCAGCTTCTCGTCGGCACCCATCACATGAGTGGCTACGGCCTTGATGTCGCTGAGCGTGCAACGCTCTGTACCCACGAGGTTACCATCACCCATCAGGGTTACGTTCTCTCCGTCGATGCGGATGATACGATGCACCACATAACGTTTCCCCTCTACCCACGCCAGCACCACGTCACCGATCTTCGACTCCTTGGGGCGCTGCAGGATCACGCTCTCCTTGCCCCCAATGATAAAGGGCAACATGCTATGGCCACTGACGGGCAGTGTCACACTCACGCCATCTTCCACGAGTCTGACGGTCTCCTCGACGATATCGGGCGCCAGCGCAGCACGACACACCCTCGCCGCCTCCTCGTCTGGCAGACAATCCAGATGCCACATGGGCACCGTCGATACCAGCGCATTCTCCGTCGCGTGCAGACCGTCGGCGATACGCTCGTCCCAGCGCTTGCCACTGATGCTCGACACCAGTGCTGCATAAGCCTGCAATCCATCTAACCTCGTTATCTTGTTATAGGGCGCCTGACTTAGCAAGACGATCCCCCCCAGAGGATAGTTCACATTACGATAGCAGGGCGTCTTCCCACTCCACGGGGAGCCATAGACCACCCCATCGCGAACCACAGGGTTGTCATCGTTCACCAACTCTGTGCCCTGAATATGTTTCAGCCATAATCTGGCGTGCGTACTCTTACCCGTACCACTGGGTCCAAGGAACATATACCCGCGACCCTCATGGCTCACCACAGCGGCATGAAACAGCACCGTTCCCTTGTCTGCCGTCGCCAGCGCGAACAGCACCATCAGCGCATTGTCGATGGCCATCTTCTCGTACTTGCCCGTCGCAATGAGACGGCCATCACGATAGTCCTCCGAACAGATCAGCCAACCCGCCGTCTCGTTCCACCAGCGGAACTCAAACACATGTTCGCCGTCAGCAGTCTTACCGCAGACGATCTCCTGTCCCTCATCCTCCTGCCGCATCTCCTCGACGAAGAGAGGAACAACACGGGAGGGTTCTTTTGTGTTCAGCGAAAGCATAAACACAGAAGAACCCTTCCCCCGTGTTTCAAAAGGCTCATAATTGGACATCAGGGCGAAGCTGTCCGCCTCGCCACTCACACCAAACACATGGTCCGCCACCTTATAATATCTTGTCTCCGTCATGACATCTCCTTAGCTTTTCTGGCATCACGCTCATTAGCCTCGGCCTGGATCGTCTCTGCCATCGCTGCCCTCACCAGCGCAAAGAGTTGATCCTCGGGTCGTTTCATCTTGGTTGAAAAATCAGCTTACAAAAGCCTTCCTATTTAAAAGTTCACGCCGATCGTTATGAAGAACATCCCCGTATGCGAACTGTCAAAATAGTCGCGGTTGATGTTCGCCAGACCGAAGTCGTAACCGATCTCACCATAGAGGTGGTCGTACTGGATGCCACAGCCCGCACGGAGACCCGCGTCAAACCGTTGGAACCCATCATCGTCGAAGGAACTATAGGCGTGGCGGTTGTCGAAATCCTTGATCTTACCACCGACACCCAATGCCAGGAATCCGCCGAAGAAAGGCTGGATGCTCAGGGCATTGTCGATGTCTATGGCGTATTTCATCACCAACGGCACCTCCAGATAGTTCAGGCCATAAGTGAACTTCGAACCGTTATAGTTGCCTTCACCACCCTTCGCAGCAAACAACAGTCCCGTCTCCAGATAGACAGGCGAACGGTAACCCAGCTGGAAGCCCACCACGGCACCAGCGTTCAATCCCGCCTGGATCGAACCGCCGTCCAGACGATGGTCGTCGGAGTTCACCGTCGCGAGACCCAATCCCAGCCGCAGACCATAGTAGATCTCGGGTTCATCGAAAGCCGATGACTGGTGGGGCGGACGGTAATGTCTCGCAGGACTATGATAAGAACTGCGGACTTGAGCAGCCACAGGAGCAGCCAGCATAAGGCTCATCACTACTATAATCAATCTGTTCATACGCATCATTTTTTAATGTTTGACGATGCAAAGGTAATTATTTCCAAGAAAACTACCAAAAAGTTTCCCCTATTTCCGTATAGGGAAAACCCTACAGCACCAACGAAAAGGAGTACTTTTCTGAAAATAAGGAGTCCTTATTGCGCGAAAAGGACTCCTTAATTTTTGTCCCAATGGCTGGGACAAACCAACTACACTGTACCCCATTCAACAGATATGTCATGACAGATGAAAGGGAGCTGGTTCTGTGGAAAAAATGTATTTTATTTGGTGTTTTGCGCTTTTTTTCGTATCTTTGCACGCTGAAAGCGTGCGAGATAACTTATACGTCTATGCATGCCGATAACATTTTAAAACTGAAAGAAATTGAAACCATTAAACAAACAATTCGCTCCTAAGAGCGTGATGCCAGAGAAGGTGATACAGTTCGGCGAGGGGAATTTCCTCCGCGCATTCGTAGATTGGATTATCTGGAACATGGACCAGAAGACGGACTTCAACGGAAGCGTCGTCGTCGTACAGCCCATCGAGAAGGGTATGGTCGATATGCTGAACGGTCAGGACTGCCTGTACCACGTGAACCTGCAAGGCCGTGAGAACGGTCAGCCCGTGAACACGCTGGAGCGCATCGACGTCATCAGTCGTGCACTGAACCCTTACACCCAGAATGCCGCCTTCATGGCACTGGCAGACCAGCCGGATATCCGTTTTGTGATCTCGAACACCACGGAGGCCGGTATCGCCTTCGACTCCAACTGTAAGCTGGAGGATGCACCCGCCAGCAGCTATCCTGGAAAACTGGTGCAGTTGCTCTACCGTCGTTTCCAGACCTTCAACGGCGACATGACCAAGGGTTTGATCATCTTCCCCTGTGAACTGATCTTCCTGAACGGTCACGTGCTGAAAAAGTGCATCTACCAGTATATCGACCTGTGGAACCTCGGCAACGACTTCAAGAAATGGTTCGAGGAGGCCTGCGGCGTCTATGCCACGCTCGTCGATCGTATCGTACCCGGCTTCCCCCGCAAGGAGATCGCCGAGATCCAGGAGAAGATATGCTACAGGGACAACCTCGTGGTACAGGCCGAGAACTTCCATCTCTGGGTGATCGAGGCCCCTCGGGAGGTGGCGCAGGAGTTCCCTGCCGACAAGGCTGGACTGCACGTGCTGTTCGTGCCCTCGGAGGAGCCCTACCACAAGCGTAAGGTGACGCTGCTGAACGGTCCGCACACGGTACTCTCGCCCGTGGCTTTCCTGAGTGGCGTGGATATCGTGCGCGACGCCTGCCATCATGAGATCATCTCGGAGTATATCCATAAGGTGCAGTTCGACGAACTGATGCAGACACTCGACCTACCCATCGAACAGCTGGAGAAGTTTGCCAACGACGTGCTGGAGCGCTTCGACAATCCCTATGTGGATCATCAGGTGACGAGCATCATGCTGAACTCCTTCCCGAAGTTCCAGGCCCGTGACCTGCCTGGCGTAAAGATCTATCTGGAGCGCAAGGGTGAGTTGCCAAAGGGACTGGTGTTCGGACTGGCTGCCATCATCACCTATTACAAAGGTGGCAAGCGCGAGGACGGTACGGAGATCACACCCAACGACGATCCGAAGATCATAAATCTGCTCAAGGAACTCTGGGCGACGGGCGACACGCAGAAGGTGACGGACGGCGTGCTGGGTGCCGAGTTTATCTGGCAGGAGAACCTGAACAAAATCCCGGGTCTGAATGCCATGGTCAAGCAGGATCTCGACCTCATCAAGAGCGTCGGTATGCTGGAGGCCGTGACGAGTATTCTTTAGTTGAACATTGAACAACATTGAGCGATTCTATTGAAATCAAGGGGGCGAGGGTCAATAACCTGAAGAACATTGACGTCAAAATCCCCCGTAATACCTTCACCGTAATTGCCGGAGTCAGTGGCTCCGGCAAATCGTCCTTAGCCTTCGACACACTGTATGCCGAAGGCCAGCGAAGATATGTCGAGAGTCTGTCGAGTTATGCCCGTCAGTTCCTTGGGCGGATGAACAAGCCCGAGTGCGACTTCATCAAGGGTATCCCGCCCGCCATCGCCATCGAACAGAAAGTGATATCGAGAAACCCACGTTCGACGGTGGGCACCTCGACGGAGATCTACGAGTATCTCCGTCTGCTCTTCGCCCGCATCGGCAAGACCTACTCCCCCATCAGCGGACAGGAGGTGAAGAAACACTCCACGGAGGATGTGGTACAGAAGGTGCTGGAGTATTCGAAGGGGACGCGCTTCGTCGTGATGGCGCCCATCCATCTACAGGAGGGACGCACGATGGAGCAGCAGCTAAAGACATATCAGCTGGAGGGCTATGTGAGGATCTACGTGGATGGCGATTTCCAGAGGATAGACGATTATCTGGGGACAGCCCCCTCTGCCAAGTCAAAGACATCGGCAATTGGGTCAGTCCCGGTATATCTCGTCATCGACCGTCTATCGGTCGATGACAGCAAGGATGCGATAGCGCGGCTTGTCGATTCCGCAGAGACAGCCTTCTACGAGGGGCATGGGGAACTGCGGCTTCTCTTCCCCCCAACAATCTTCTACGACTTCTCTATGAAGTTCGAGGCTGACGGGATGACCTTCGAAGAGCCCACAGACCAGATGTTCTCCTTCAACTCGCCGATGGGCGCCTGTCCTGAGTGTCAGGGCTTCGGACGAATCATTGGCATCGACGAGAAACTGGTGATCCCCAACACGACACTCTCCGTCTATGACGGTTGTGTGGTGTGCTGGCACGGGGAGAAGATGAAGGAATGGCTGCAATGGTTTATCCGTCATGCAGCAAAGGATGACTTCCCCATCTTCGAACCCTATATGAACCTGACGCAACAACAGAAAGACTGGCTCTGGCACGGTCTGCCCTCAGACAAGGGCGCCAAGGAAAAGCCCTGCATCGACCAGTTCTTCCAGATGGTCAAGGAGAACCAATATAAGATCCAGTACCGTGTGATGCTCGCCCGTTATCGGGGAAAGACGAACTGTCCGACCTGTCACGGTACGCGTCTGAAGCCAGAGGCTGACTACGTGAAGATCGGAGGCAGGAGCATCACAGACCTCGTACAGATGCCCGTGGTGAGGCTGAAGGAATGGTTTGACAAGTTGGAGCTCAGCACCCACGACACGGAGGTCGGCAAACGATTGCTGACGGAGATCACCAGCAGGTTACAGTTCCTGCTGGACGTAGGACTGGGGTATCTGACGCTGAACCGGCTTTCGAACACCCTCTCCGGTGGTGAGAGCCAGCGTATTAACCTCTGCACCAGTCTGGGCAGTTCACTCGTAGGATCACTCTATATCCTCGACGAGCCGAGCATCGGCCTGCACGCACGCGACACAGACCGTCTTATCCATGTGCTGAAAGTGTTGCAGGCATTGGGGAATACGGTGGTCGTGGTGGAGCACGACGAGGATATCATGCGAGCCGCCGACTATCTTATCGACATCGGCCCCGATGCAGGCAGGCTCGGGGGAGAGATCGTCTTCGAGGGGGAGGCGGAAAAGATCGCTAGCCTGACTAACAAGGCTAGCAAGGTTAGTGAGGCCAGCAATACCAGAAGCTACACAGTAAAGTATCTGCTCGGACTGGAGGAAATCGCCGTTCCCAAGAGCCGTCGTCCCTGGAACAGGCATATCGACATCAAGGGGGCGAGGATGAACAACCTGCGCGGCATCGACGTCCAGATTCCGCTGAACGTGATGACGGTGGTGACAGGAGTCTCAGGCTCAGGTAAGTCGAGCCTCATCAAGGGCATCCTCTACCCTGCCCTGAAGCGCCATATCGGCGACGTGTGCGACGCCCCTGGCGAATATCTCGGGCTCGGAGGCGATGTGGATGCCATCAGACGTGTGGAGTTCGTCGATCAGAATCCCATCGGCAAGAGCACCCGTTCGAATCCCGCCACCTATGTGAAAGCCTACGACGCCATCCGTGACCTCTACGCAGATCAGCCATTGAGTCAACAGATGGGATTCACGTCGCAGTATTTCTCCTTCAATGCCGAAGGCGGACGTTGCGAAGAGTGTAAGGGTGCTGGCGTAATCACGGTGGAGATGCAGTTCATGGCCGATCTTGTGCTGGAATGTGAAGCCTGTCACGGGCACCGTTTCAAGAAGGATATCCTCGATGTGAACTTCAACGGGAAGAATATCGACGACGTGCTGAACATGACCATCTCCGAGGCCGTTGTCTTCTTTGAGGAGACAGGGAGACAGGGAAACAAGGAAACGGGACAGATGTGCAAGACGATCGTGAAGCGGCTGAAGACCCTGGAGGAGGTGGGACTTGGCTATATCAAACTGGGACAGAACTCCTCCACCCTCTCAGGTGGTGAGAACCAGCGTGTAAAACTGGCCTATTTCATCGGACAGGAGAAGCAGGATCCCACACTCTTCATCTTCGACGAACCGACAACGGGCCTGCACTTCCATGATATCGACCGTCTGCTGCATGCCTTCAACGCCCTCATTGAGCGTGGACACACCATCCTGATCATCGAGCACAACATGGAGATCATTAAATGTGCTGATCATGTAATAGACCTAGGACCCGACGGTGGTGACAAAGGCGGCAGTCTCGTCGTGGCAGGTACTCCTGAGGAGGTGGCTCGCTGCAAGGAGAGTCTGACAGGGAAGTATTTGGAGAGGAAGTTAAGAGATTGTTAATGGGAGTTAGGAGTTCTTTCATCAGACTGGTGTTGTGGGGCATACTTTTAAGCATACCCTCCTGTCTCTATGCCAGAGAAAAGAACGATTCCATCCTTCCACGCATCTTCAGCTACAAGAAGACATATACCTCTCAGATCAAGGGACTGGAGGATAATGTCTATGCGAAGTTCCGCTTCAACGTTGAGAAGCGCAATGCCACTCTTTGGCTCATCCCCACGATGTACGTGCTGGCCAAAGACCCCAGAGAGTATATCCGTGAGTCATATAGTAAGGTGAGGTTCGCCAATGCCCATGAGTACGACATCAACAGTCAGGTACTGGCTGGTACCGTACGCCGTAATCGTAAGGCGATGCCTACCCTGCTGGACTATATGACGCCTAACATCTACGACATCGACCTCTACGAAGGACATATCCTATCGCCCTTCAACAAATACAACCGTCGTTACTACCGTTATACCGAGAAACGTCTAGAGGACGGTACCACACGACTGGACTTCCGCCCGAAACTCTACAACACCCAGCTGTTAAACGGCTACGCCATTGTAGAGACAGAGACGGGACGCATTATCCGCACCACACTGAACGGTGAGTTCGACATGCTGACCTTCCGAACGGAGATTCTGCAAGGCGACGAAGGACCTCTCTCCCTGATGCCAAAAAAATGCGTGACGGCAGCGACATTCCGTTTTGTGGGTAACAGGATCTCAGCCCTCTTTGATGCCAGCTATCACTGTCAGACAGCATTGCCAGACAGTATCACAAGGGTGTCGAGCCGTGAGTTGATGGACTCCATCCGTCCCACCCCTCTCACCGAGACTGACAAACGGATCTATGAGGCCTACGACAAAGCACACGAGGCAGACACTGTGTCGATCGACACAACCCAGAAAGAAAAGAAGAGTTTTCCCCGCGTGTTGAAGAAGATTCTCTGGGACACCATCGGCGACCAATTGGTGACACCTATCGCTGCTGAGTCGGATGCCGTAGAGTTCTACCTCTCGCCTATCATCAACCCCCTCTATCTCAGATATAGCGGTAGCAGAGGCTTGAGCTATAAGATGCGTCTCCGCACGAGATACACCTTCTCGCCCCACAGATACCTGACGCTTAACCCCACCTTCGGCTATAACTTCAAGCAGGGCTATTTCTACTTCACAGCCCCGTTGCGTATGACCTATAACCCAAAACGAAATGGTTATGCGGAGATTATATGGGGCAACGGCAACCGCATCAGCAACTCGACGGTAATCGACCATATCAACCATGAACACCAGGACACCATCGACTTCAGGAACACAGACATGGACAAGTTCACAGACAACCACCTACAGGTGTTCAACAATATCATGGTTTTTGACTGGCTCGATGTTGAGACTGGTATCGTGTTCCATCAGCGTCTGGCCCTGAATAAGGAACTGATGGAGCATTATGGTGTACCTACCGAGTATCGCAGCTTTGCCCCGAGTATCGGCCTGAAAATCTCGCCATGGTTGAATAAAGGTCCTCTATTCGCCGTCGATTGGGAAAGAAGCTTCAAGAACATCTTCGATTCGAACATCGCCTATGAGCGCTGGGAGTTTGATGCCCAGTGGAAATACAAGATCCCTGGGCTTAGATTGCTCAACCTCAGGGCTGGCTACGGATTCTACTCCAACAAATACGAGAACTACTTCCTGGACTTCTCGAACTTCCGCGACGAGAACTTGCCAGAAGACTGGGAAGACGACTGGAGTGGTAACTTCCAACTACTCGACAGCAGGATGTATAATGAGTCGGACTACTATCTGCGATACAATGTATCGTATGAGTCACCGCTGTTGTTTGCAACTTGGATTCCTTACCTCGGTAAGTATATCGAAAAAGAACGATTCTATGTCAGTTCGGTCTTTGTAGATCACACCCGTCCCTATATGGAGTTGGGCTACGGTTTCACGAACCGCTATATCTCTGTAGGTCTTTTCGCCAGTTTTCTTGGGGCTGAGTTCAAGAAGTTTGGTATCAGTTTTGATTTTGAATTATTCAGGCGATGGTAAATACGACAAAACCCCTAACCGTCTATAAGGCGTCAGCAGGAAGTGGCAAGACCTTTACCCTTGCCACTGAGTATATCGGTCTGCTCGTGAAGGATCCGCAGAGCTATCGCACGATCCTCGCCGTCACCTTCACCAACAAGGCGACGGAGGAGATGAAGACGCGTATCCTCAGCCAGCTCTATGGCATATGGAAAGGACTACCAGAATCCGACAGATACCTGCGGGCGATTGAGAAGAAGTCGGATCTGCCGCCAAAGACCATCAGGGAGCGGGCTGGCATCGGACTGACCAACCTATTGCATAACTACAACTATTTCCGTGTGGAGACCATCGACACCTTCTTCCAGAGTGTGCTCCGTAATATGGCACGGGAACTGGATCTCACCACGAACCTGCGTATTGGACTCAACGACGTACAGGTGGAAGAACTCGCTGTGGATCAGATGATCGAAGACCTGAGCACCACAGACGTCATCCTGCAGTGGATCCTCAAGTATATCATGGAGAATATCTCCGACGACAAGTCGTGGAACGTGATCTCACAGATCAAGCAATTCGGGCGTACCATCTTCCGAGATAAATATAAAGAGGTGAGTCAGGCCCTGGAGAAGAAGATGGCAGAGCCTGGATTCTTTGAAGACTATACATTGCGCCTTCGTGAGATCCGACAACATGCCGAGGAGCGGATGAAGGATCTGGCGGAACAGTTCTTCGACACCATCGAGGGCGAGGGACTGACCATCGACGATTTCGCCTACGGCAAGACAGGCCTCTGCAGTTTCTTCCTCAAATTGCGTCAGGGAATTTTCGACGAGAGTATCGTGGGCAAGCGCGTTACTGATAGTCTTGGTGAACCCACGAAATGGTATAAGAACAGCCACCCGCGACGGGAGCTCATCCACGCTCTTGCTGATTCTACTTTAGGTAATATCCTGCGCCAGGCCGTTGAGGAGCGCCCCCGTCAGTGGAGACTCTATAAATCAGCAGACCTGACCCTTCGTCATTTGAACCAGTTGAGACTGTTGAGCAGTATCGAACAGAAGGTGCGGGAACTGAACGAGACCAGTAACCGTTTCCTGCTCAGTGATACCCAACACCTGCTACACTCGCTCATCGGTGACAGCGATTCCCCCTTTATCTTTGAGAAAATCGGAACCCAGCTGGAGCACGTGATGATCGATGAGTTCCAAGACACCTCCACCATACAATGGCAGAACTTCCGCGTATTACTGTCAGAAACCATGAGTCACGAGCATGGCAGTAGCCTTATCGTGGGTGATGTCAAACAGAGTATCTACCGTTGGCGTTCTGGTGATTGGAGACTACTCAACAATATAGAGCAACAATTTGGAACCCAACAGATTGAGACATTATCATTAAATATAAACTACAGGTCTTCGCGAAACATCATCGCATTCAACAACAGTTTCTTCCGGCAGGCTGCAAATCTGGAATATCTGATACAGAAAGAACTCAACGAATCGGAGGCCGAACAACTCAGAAGAGCCTACGCAGATGTGGAGCAAAAGATACCAGAAGAGCGCCCGCCAGAGGGAGAAGTTTATATCCGTCTGTTGTCCTTAGATGGATATCAGGAACAGACGCTCCATGAGATTGCTGACACCATTGAGGATCTCACGGCCCGTGGTGTCCCCCAGCGGGATATTGCCATCCTCGTACGTGTCAACGCCTTCATCCCAATCATCGCCCAGTATTTTATAGAGCAAAAGCCAGAGATAACCATTGTCTCCGACGAGGCCTTCAGACTGGATGCCTCCCCTGCCGTGAACCTGCTCATACAGGCGCTCCGTCTGCTGATCCATCCTGACGACCAGCTTACCAAGGCCGCCATCGTGAAACTATGGCATTGTGACGTGCTGCAGGAAACCACAGCCGATGACGAGCTGTTGCTGAGCACCTGCGACCTCGACACCCTCCTGCCCGATGCTCTGAGTGGGCATGAGAAAGAGCTGCTCACCATGCCGTTATATGAATTAGTGGAGCACCTCCATGCCATCTTCACGCTCGAACGTCTCAATGGACAGAGTGCCTATGTCTGTGCTTTCTACGACCAGTTAGCCGACTATGTCAATGAGAATACGGCCAGCATAGACGGTTTCCTCAAAGAATGGGACGAGTGTCTGTGCAACAAGACCATCCAGAGTGATGTGACTGAGGGTGTACGCATCATCTCCATCCATAAGTCGAAAGGACTGGAGTTCGACTATGTGATCTGTCCTTTCTGCGACTGGCAGTTGGAGAAACAGAGTGGCAATATCCTCTGGTGTCAGCCGAAAGAACCTCCTTTCGACGAACTTCCCATCGTCCCCATCGACTATAGTCAGAAACAGATGATGGGTACGACCTACGAGGATGACTATCTGCATGAGCATTTCCAGAATACCGTTGACAACCTGAACCTGCTCTATGTCGCCTTTACCCGTGCCTGTCATGGGCTCTATGTCTTTGGGCGTCGAAAGGCTTCTGGTAGTCGTTCTGTCCTCATCGAGCAGTGTCTGCCGCTAGTAGCAGAGGAACTACCTGATGCCTATGTGGAAGGTCTCGAAGATGAGGAAGACCCCATCACATTTTCCTTCGGATCACTGGCTAATCGTACTAGACTTTTTATTCCTACTAGTTCTGCTGGTGATGCCAGCCTTTCTAGGAATCCCTTCCTTCAGTCCTCAGAACCGCTGACTGTCGATTTCCGCCATCAGGAAAGTAAGGTCACCTTCCGACAAAGTAACCGTAGTTACGACTTCGTAACAGGAGAGGATGAAGACAACAAACAAAACCGTCACTTTATCCAGACAGGCAGTGTCCTCCATCAGATATTCTCCACCATCCGTACCACAGACGACATCGATGACGCCCTCCGCCAACTCCAGTTTGAGGGTATCATCTACGACGAGCATATCACGGTTGAACGCATGGCCAATATGCTTCGTAAGCGTCTCGGCAACCCAAAGGTGGCAGACTGGTTCTCCCCACGGTGGACGCTCTTCAACGAATGCACCATCCTCTCTGTTGAGAATGGGGAGGTTAAGGAGCATCGTCCTGACCGTGTGATGACCAACGGACAAGAATGGATCGTCGTCGATTTCAAGTTCGGCAGTCCCAAGCCCGAATACCACGACCAAGTGCGGGCATATATGTCTCTTCTCGCCTCCATGGGTCATACCCATATCAAGGGTTATCTCTGGTATGTTTATAGCAACATTATTGAAGAAATAAAAACGACCACCCCAACTGCCTGATATGAAGAGTTTCCTTGAATACGTTGCAGCAGACCTGATTGCCAGATACGGGACCGACCTCTCCCACGTGGCAGTTGTCTTTCCCAACAAACGGGCATCCTTGTTTCTCAACGAGCACTTGGCCCGTCTTGCAGGGAAACCCATATGGAGTCCTGCCTATATCACCATCAGTGAACTGTTCCGCAGTCATTCCACCCTAAAAGTGGCCGACCCCATCAAACTCGTCTGCGAACTCTACCACTGTTTTATCCAGACAACGGGCATCGACGAGTCGCTCGATCATTTCTACGGCTGGGGACAGTTGTTATTAGCAGATTTTGATGATCTGGATAAGAACATGGCTCCTGCCGACAAGGTATTTGCCAACCTCCGCGACATCCATGAGCTCGACGACATCTCCTACCTCTCCGAAGAGCAGAAGGAGATGATACAACGTTTCTTCAGTAATTTCTCCGATGACCATAACAGTGAACTCAAACAACGATTCCTCCGTCTGTGGAGTCACATCGGCGATATCTACCACGCCTACAACGAACAGCTCAGTCGTCAGCAGATAGCCTACGAGGGAGCTCTCTATCGACAGGTTGCCACTGACGAACGTATCCAGTTCAGCTATGATACATATATCTTCATTGGTTTCAACATGCTCCAGCAAGTGGAACAAACGCTATTCCGTCGCCTCAAGGCAGAAAATCGCGCACACTTCTATTGGGACTTCGACGATTATTACCTCGGCAAGAACGAGGCTGGGCACTACATTGCCCAATACCTCAGTCACTTCCCTAATGAACTGGACATACAGGACAAGGATATTTACGCCAATTTCAGCCGAGAGAAGCATCTGTCCTATATCTCTGCCCCCACAGAGAACATCCAGGCGCGATACATTAGCCAATGGCTCGACGAAGGGCGCATTGCCAGTGGCAGGCGAACGGCTATCGTCCTCTGTGACGAGGCTCTTCTGCCAACAGCCATTCACTGTTTGCCTGAGGCTGTGGAGAAAGTGAATGTTACCACCGGCTATCCACTGAACCTGACGGCTGCTGCTACGCTGGTCAGTCAGTTGCTGAATCTTCATATCTACGGCCGTTCTAAGAGAACGGGACGTTACCAACCTCGTCTGATCAGAATTCTGAACCAACATCCCTATGCGCCATATATCTCTCTCGACACCATGTCGGAGGACATCCTGCCTTGGCTCCGTGACACCATACGGCAGGTGGCTGTGAGCATCGACAAGCCAGATGCCCTCACCCAGGAATCGCTCTTCCGCACCTATACTCTCCTGAATCGTGTCTGTGAACTGAAGACGGATGGTGATCTGGAGGTCGATCCCATCACCTTACAGCGTCTCATTATGCAGATCATTCAATCGACCACAATCCCCTTCCACGGTGAACCTGCAGAGGGTATTCAGGTCATGGGTGTCTTGGAGACCCGCAATATCGATTTCGACCATGTGCTTCTGCTCTCCTGTAACGAGGGTAACATGCCAAGAGGCGTCAATGACAACTCTTTTATCCCTTACACGATCCGCAAGGCCTACGGTCTCACCACCATAGATCATAAGGTAGCAATCTATGCCTACTATTTCCATCGGCTGTTACAACGTGCTTCCGATATCACAATTGTCTATAACAACGCCACTAACGACGGACAGACGGGTGAGATGTCGCGTTTCATGCTCCAACTCATGGTAGAGAGCAGTCATGATATCACATTCCAATCTCTCAAATCAGGACAGACTATCCATCTTCGTGCACCACAAGCCGTTGAGAAGACGGAGACCGTCATGCAGATACTCCGTCAGCGATTCTGCCAGGAACAAGGTGGTATCAGTCCTACGGCCATCAGCAACTATCTCCGTTGTCAGCTGCGATTCTTCTACCGCTATGTCTGCAACCTCAAAGAACCAGACGACAACGAGGAAGACCTCATCGACAATCGTATCTTTGGGAACATCTTCCATCTCTCAGCACAGACACTCTATGAGCGGCTCATGACACTCACAGGCAATCATATCACGGCTCTTGCCATTAGCGATCTACTGGAAAGCGGTGTAGAGATAGAACAAGCTGTTGATGCGGCCATCAAAAAGGAACTCTTTCAGATGAATGACCTGTCGCAGCCCATGCCATCCCTCGACGGCATACAGCTCATCAACCGTGAGGTCATCATCAAATATATCCGACAGCTCCTGGAAACAGACCACCGACTAACGCCTTTCACCATCCTTGGTTTAGAAAAGAAGGTCTCCATACCATTCGAGGTAAATGGGGAAACGCACTTACGGACAACGATTGGTGGTTATATAGACCGTCTGGATCAGGTGACAGATTCCCAAACAGGTGAGACCAGAATCCGCGTCATCGACTATAAAACAGGTGGACGCCGTCTGAAATTCCTCCCTGATGTAGAGGCTATTTTCAACCCGCAGAATATCAAGGAACATAGTGACTACTATCTGCAGGCCTTTCTCTATAGTCACATCGTGCACAACCAACAGCAGGGAAAAGGATCGGAGCGTCTCCCCGTCTCCCCTGCCCTGCTCTTTATCCAACATGCGGGAGCTGAGAACTACGACCCCACCCTCTGCTTAGGCAAAGAACCTGTGCGTGATATCGCCAAAGTCTCAGAGCATTTTATGCAATTGCTACAGGAAACAATAAGCGAGGTCTTTCATCCAGACCTCGCCTTTACGCCTACCAGCGATCCTGACCGCTGTCGTACCTGCCCCTATGCCGTTCTCTGCGGACGATAGCACTTATCTGATTCTGTCCATCGAACGGACGAGTTTCTCGTCGGCATTGATAGCACGACGCGCCATCAGGTATAGTACTAATGCGATGGCAGGAAAGACTGCTGGCCATGAAGGACGGAAATCAACCGTACTCCACGACTTATCGCCTACCACTTGGGAAATCACGAAGAAACACACATACCATCCAACAATCAACAGGGCGTTGAACAAGCAGAACAAAGCCTGCACCTTCCTGTTATGATAGAGGAAAATCGTGTAGGTGCCCAGCACGGCCGTTGGTAACAAAATGGCCAACAGAGGCCATGTGTCGAAATGGTGCTTACCCAGAGGATCAGTGAACCATAGGTTATAGACACGAGCCACCTCAAGGCCGGCAGCCTTGAAGGAACCTATCTGCATACAAAGACAAATGACGGTCATCACGATGGCCGCCAAGATGTAAAGTGTCTGCTTACGCTGAATCATGCCACAGAAGGATTATCAGTTCTCGTCTGTAGCAGCCTCCTTGGAAGGATCGCGCCAATAGACCTTGTTCTCAATGAACTCCTGCGTGGCAAGGAGAGAGGCCTTTGGCAACTTCTCGTAATAACGGGAAATCTCAATCTGCTCACGGTTCTCAAACACCTCTTCCAGAGAGTCGTTATAGGATGCGAACTCTGCCAGTTTCTTCGACAGGTCCTCCTTGATCTGGAGACTGATCTGATTAGCACGCTTTGAGATGATGGCCACACTCTCGTAGATATTATCCGTATCACGGCAAAGATCCATGATATTACGGGTTACAGTATTAACGGGGGCTTTTGATTTCTTGTAATCCATATTGATATTTAATGTTTAATCCTTTATTACTTTCTTGCACTTGGCGATATATTTCTCCGCTGTGGAGACATTCTTGGAGTCAGGGAACTCATTGATGAAACCGTAGCATTCATCCTCAGCATCACGGTAACGCTCCAAACGTCTCTCTTCTGTACTATTCTCAGCCAACTGGAACTTACTCTTCATGATGAGCAGCATGAAATCCTCACGCAAACTACAATAGGGATAAGTCTTCAAGGCGTTCTGGGCCGTGATAATACTAGCGTTATAGTTACTCTCATCATTGGAATTGATATTTCCAAAGTAACCACCGAGGTTATAATAGAGCTCCGCAGAGATGTATTCCTTCTGGATCAGTTTATCGTAAAGCTCATAGAGTCTTTCCTGAGCACGAGGACGTAATTTCGAGTCAGGATAGAGATCCATAAACTGCTGATAGGCATTAATAGCACCATTAGTAGGCGACTGGTCGAGACGAGGCTCCGGCGAACTTTCATAGAGAGACTCACCTACATAGAAAGCCGCATGTTCTGCATATAATCCACGGGGATAGCTGGAACCATATTTCTTAAAGGTTTCTGAAGCAGCCTCATAGTCAGCGTTACAATACTGCGCCATAGCCAACATATAAAGACATTCCTGAGCCTCATCAGAACCCTTCTTGATAGTCACAATATCTTCCAGCAGATCTGATGCCTGCTGGAACTTGCCGCGGGCGAAAAATTCCTTGGCAGCCTCGTATTTGGCTTCCGTATCGCCATACTTATAGACACTGGCAAATTCTGACGAGCAACTGCCCATCAGGAGTGTCAAACATGAGAGTATAATGATACACTTCTTCATTTCGGGGTGCAAAATTAGTGTTTTTCACTCAAATTACAAAGGTTTTTGCAGAAAATTATGACTGATGGATAACTAATTATGAATTTTTTATTATCTTTGCAGGCTCATGGGCAGATTTATATTAACATCAGATTACAAACCGACAGGTGATCAACCCGAAGCTATCAGAGAACTGACAGAGGGACTGGACCGTGGCGACAAGTCACAGGTCCTATTGGGTGTTACGGGTTCAGGTAAGACCTTCACAATGGCTAATGTCATCGCCAACCATAACCGTCCGACACTCATCCTCAGCCATAACAAGACATTGGCTCATCAGTTGTATGCGGAAATGAAAGAATTCTTTCCACAGAATGCCGTAGAGTATTATGTCAGTTATTACGATTATTACCAGCCAGAGGCTTACCTCCCCACAACAGACACCTATATAGAGAAAGATCTGGCTATCAACGACGAAATAGACCGTCTAAGACTTTCTGCCGTATCAAACTTATTATCAGGGAGAAACGATGTTATTGTTGTATCTTCTGTTTCATGTATATACGGTATGGGAAGTCCTGTAGCTTTGCAGGAAAACGTCATTGAATTACACGTAGGACAGAAGTTGGATCGCAATGCTTTGTTAAGGAAATTAGTGCAATCTCTATATATCCGTAACGACCTCGATCTGCAACGCGGCAACTTCCGTGCAAAAGGTGATACGGTGGATGTGGCGATGGCCTATAGTGAGGTGGTACTGCGCATCACGTTCTGGGACGATGAGATCGATAGCATTGAAGAGATGGATGCCGTCACCTTCGATCGTCTGGCACGTTTCGAGGAATACAAGCTCTACCCTGCCAACCTTTTTATGACCTCTCAGGAACAGACCAACATCGCCATTCACGATATTCAGGACGACCTGGTGAAACAGATTGCCTTCTTCGAGGAGATGGGTGATCCCATCAAAGCCCAACGTATCAAAGAGCGCGTAGAGTACGATATGGAGATGATCAAGGAACTTGGACACTGCTCTGGCATCGAGAACTACAGTCGCTATTTCGACGGACGCAAGGCTGGGGAAAGGCCCTATTGTCTGCTCGACTTCTTCCCGAAGGATTATCTGCTCTTCATCGACGAGAGCCATGTATCAGTTCCCCAGCTCAGTGCGATGTACGGAGGAGACCGTAGCAGGAAAAGCAACCTGGTGGAGTACGGTTTCCGTCTTCCTGCTGCTTTCGACAACCGTCCGCTGCGCTTTGAGGAGTTCCTGCAGGAGGTGAACCAGGTCATCTACGTCAGTGCCACACCCGCAGACTTCGAACTGGCGGAGGCAGAGGGTGTAGTTGTGGAACAGGTCATCCGTCCCACAGGACTGCTGGATCCTGAGATTGAGGTGCGTCCAAGTGAGAATCAGATCGATGACCTGATGGAGGAGATACAAGTGCGCAGCCAACGGGGAGAACGTGTGCTCGTCACCACCCTGACAAAACGTATGGCAGAGGAATTAGCAGAATACTTGCTGAACCATGGTGTCAAGACCAGTTATATCCATAGCGAAGTGAAGACGCTCGACCGTGTGCAGATTCTCAACGATCTACGGCAGGGGGTCTATGATGTGTTGGTGGGTGTGAACCTGTTGCGTGAGGGATTGGACCTTCCCGAAGTATCGTTGGTTGCCATCCTCGATGCCGATAAGGAGGGGTTCTTGCGCAGTCACAGAAGTCTGACGCAGACAGCAGGCCGTGCCGCGAGAAACGTGAATGGCAAGGTGATCATGTATGCAGACACCATCACAGCTTCCATGCAGCAGACCATTGACGAGACTCTGCGAAGACGTGAGAAACAAATCCGCTACAATGAGGAGCATCATATCACACCTAAGCAGATCGTGAAGAATATCAGCACTGGTGCCCTGCAGAGAGAAGACCGTCCTGACGTGAAGGAGCTGAGAAGAGCCATGTTGGTGCCTGATGCAGGAGCTGCACTGGCCGCAGATCCGATCTTGGAGCGGATGATAAGACCACAACTGGAGAAGACTATCGCGGAAACGACCCGTCTGATGAAAGAAGCCGCCAAGGCCCTCGACTTCCTACAGGCAGCCCAGTACCGCGACGAGATTATCAGACTTCAGAAAGAACTGGAATTGAAATAATCAAAAGTGAAAAAATAACAAAATCGATGTTAATCCGTGTAATCCGTGCCTGATTATTGAATATTCTTAGTACTTTTGCGCTGGATTTTAAGGAAGAATCATGATGAAAAGACTGTTGATAGCACTACTGACACTGTTGCCACTATGGGCATCAGCTCAGGACAATACATGGGAGCGCATTGAGGTGGAGCCTACCTCTAAAGAGAACCCTGATGCCAAGTACTTATTACCGGATGCTGTCCCCGTCATTGACGGCAAGGTCTGTTGGGAGACGACAATCCAAGCTCCTGGAAAGAGCGCCAAACAGATATATGATATCCTCCTCAAGCAACTCACGAAGATGACGGAGGAGCCCAATCAGATAGAGAACAGCATCGTGGCCGTCAAGGATTCCGTGAACCTTGAACTGGGAACGGTGTTCCATGAGTGGCTGGTCTTTAAGAGTGCCACATTCTCCCTCGACCGTACACAGTTCAATTACCAGATCCTTGTTACCTGTGCCGATGGGAAGGCTGACGTGAAACTGACCCGTATCACCTACGACTACGACCTTGAACGTAAGCCTACCCACTATCTGGCAGAGGAATGGATCACAGACAAATACTGTGTCAACAAGAAGCATACGAAGCTTTATCCCCTCTCGGGCAAGTTCCGTAGGAAGACCATCGACCGCAAGGACTTTATCTTCAATAAGTTCAAAACGTTGCTTAACGAATAAGAGGCATGAGCAAGGATCAGATACGTAACTGGCTGAACATAATCTTCATGATCATGGCCGTTATCGGCGTCATCTATTATCTCACCAAGGATAAGACGACGGGTACCTATATCATTTTGATTGCCATGTGCTTCAAGATCGCTGAATCATCTTTGAGAATGATTAAATGAAAATAAGACGCATACTATTACTGTTCGCTGGAATGGCCCTGGCATCAACTGTCAGTGCTCAGAATACATTTAGCCAGATTGACGAAACAGGAAATATCACACAACGCGACGATAATCAGAACTTCAACAAACACAACAACGACACTACGCGCAACAAGGAGATTCCCAAGGGCTTCTACACATGGACACTTGACAGGAAATTCGGTGACAGGATCTTCGTAGAACCAGACACCGTCCCCCATCTGTTCATGAACACCACTTTCAACAGTGGCATGTATGGTGAATACAACCATACGGGCAGCAACTATACACCACGCTTGAGCAGGATCTTCATCAACCGACCAGAGAGCGACATCTTCATCTTTACCCAGCCCTATAGTTTTGTGGATAAAAGACCCGAGAAGTTCCTGTTCATGAACACCTTGTCTCCCTACACGAATGTACTCTACGACAACTGTGGAGACAAGACCAATGGCGAGGATCATATCGATGCAAAGTTCGCGATAAATGCCGGTAAGAAGATTAATGTTGGTTTCGATCTCGACTATGCCTATGCCAGAGGATACTTCGACGATCAAAGTGTCTCTCATTTCAACGGCACTTTGTTTGGTTCCTATATTGGCGACCGATATAACCTACACCTGTTTTTTAATACCAGTCATCAGAAGGCCGCAGAGAATGGTGGTATCACCGATGATAACTTCATTACGCATCCAGAATCGTTCCAAGACAACTATAACGAGAACGAGATACCCACTGTACTCACTGAGAACTGGAATCGCAACGACCATCAGCACATATTCCTGACCCACCGTTATAATATCGGCTTCTATCGGAAGGTCAAGATGACAGAGGCAGAACTGAAAGCCCGTGAGTTTGCCATGGCGTCGAAAAAGGAGAAGGAGGCAAAAGACGGTGACCAGGATGGGCCTGGCAGAGGAAGAGACGATGCCAAACCCATGGGACGTCCTATCGGAGCCAAAGTCATGGGCGCACAGCCCAAACCTGATTCCCTGAGTGTCGCCATCGATACCACCCGTATCAAGGTGGATGGTCAGGCTGCCATCGACAGTCTGAACAGGGCACAGGCCATCCAGGACTCCATTGATGCCACGATGAAACAGGAATACGTGCCAGTTACGAGCTTCATCCACACCATGGAGTATAACAACTATCGCCACATCTATCTGGCCTACCATACCATGGACAACTATTATCTGAATCGTTATTACACCCGAGATGCAGAAGTAGGCAACGACTCCATCAACGATATCACGCGCAACCGACAGTTCAAGAACACCTTCGGACTGGCACTGTTGGAGGGCTTCAACAAATACGTCAAGGCGGGTCTGAAAGCCTTTGTCACCTACGATTACAACCGTTATGAGATGCCTGACACCCTAAACGGCATAGCGAGTCAGGCCACCTGGAACGAACATGATGTCAGCATCGGAGGACAACTCAGTAAGACGCAGGGTAAGACGCTTCACTTCAATTTGATGGCTGAGGCATGGCTCGCAGGAGCCAACTCTGGACAGTTGCATGTGGATTTTAATACCGACGTGAACTTCGCTCTCTTCGGCGATACCGTACAACTGGCAGCCAAGGCCTATTTCCATAGGAACAACCCTGTGTTCTTCCAGCGTAAGTTCCACTCCAAGCATCTGTGGTGGGACAATGATAATATGTCAAAAGAAACCCGTACGCGTATTGAAGGTCTCTTTAGCTATCAGAAGACGAACACCAAACTGCGTGTGGCCATCGAGGAAATACAGAACTACACCTACTATGGCATGAGTTATGATTACTATGCCGACAGTCGTGCGAAATTGACAGCTGGTGTCTATCAGGAGAGTGGCAACATTAATATCCTGACTGCCCAACTCCATCAGAACTTCCGTTTAGGTGTCATCAACTGGGAGAACGTCATCACTTACCAGAACAGCAGTAACAAGACGGTCCTCCCATTGCCTACTTGGAACTTCTTCACGAACCTCTACTTGAAGTTTAAGGTTGCCAAAGTGCTGGGTGTAGAACTGGGTGCTGATGCCACTTATTTCACGAAGTACTACGCCCCGGATTATTGTCCGATGCTGACACAGTTTGCTATTCAGAAGAATGAGAACAGTCGCGTGGAACTAGGTGGTTATCCCTTTATCGACGTCTATGCCAATATGGTCCTGAAAGGGGTACGCTTCTTTATCATGATGAGTCATATCAACAGTGGCTCCGGTAATGGCATGCGCTTCCTTGCTCCCCACTACCCCACGAACAGCGACGTGATACATTGGGGCGTCTCCTGGAATTTCTTCAACTAGGAAATTATACCAGAATCAGCCCTATACTCACGCAGAGACCGTAGATAAAGATATTCCTCGCCGTCTCTCCCAAGCAGTGATTCAGCGCCTTCCCTTGATAGATCCGTTTGATCTTCAGATAGGTGAAGACATGCATCAGGAGATAAAGGAATGGGAAGACGAACGCCAACAGATGACCATTCATCCAAAACGTACCTCCCAAGATGATTGCGCCGATGCCGACAGCGAGATAGAGTTGGAGACCAGCCTCAGCGCCTAACTTCACGATAATCGTATTCTTCCCCGCCTCACGGTCGTTATCCCTGTCGCGGAAATTATTCACGATCAACAGGGCATCGATCACCAGTCCACAGGCCAACGAAGCCAGAAACACCTGCCACGTGACGGTGTGCAACTGCACATAATAAGTACAACAGACAGGCACGATGCCAAAAAACACCAGAACCAGCACATCCCCCAGTCCTTTATACGAGAAGAATGTCGTATATAGAAAGGCAAAGACCACACAGAGTGCCCCGACGAGGATCATCTCCAGTCCTCCGAACCAAGCCAGCGGTAATCCGATGACACAGGCAATACAGGTGGTGGCAGCAATGGCTTTCTTCATCGCGTCGAGCTTCACCCAACCCTGGGCACAGGCCCTACGGGGACCCAACCGCGTCTCCACGTCGTCAGTACCGTTGGCGAAGTCGAAGAAGTCGTTGATGAAGTTCGCATCGATCTGCATGGCGAAGGAAAAGAGCAGGCAGAGTACTGCTGCCAGCCAACTGAATGTCCCTTCCTCGTAGAAAGCCTGTGCGTCCACCCATGCCAAGGAAACTCCAATCATCACAGGAACAGCAGCCCCTGACAAGGTCTTCGGACGGGCTGCCAACAGCCACGCCTTCACGGAATTGGTCTTAATTATCTGGTCTTCCATCATTATTTTCACAATTTTCTTGCAAAAGTAATCAGAAAATCGTATATTTGCAAACAAAAGACAGACTTTTTCACTACAACCCACCAACAATGAACTATCAATCCAGTACTCCTAGCCTTGACCTAGTGGAGTTTATCGAGACCCAGATACTCCCCCGCTATGCCGCTTTCGACCGTGCCCACAACATGGAACATGTCACCCGTGTCATCCGCAGTTCCCTGGAACTGGTGAGGACTACGGGAGCCGATGTCAATATGGCCTACACCATTGCCGCCTATCACGACCTCGGCATGATCGGACATCGTGCCGACCATCATCTGCGCGGTGGTAAGATCCTCGCGACGGATGCCAGACTGAAGAAATGGTTCTCGCCTGAGCAGATCAAGATCATGAAGGAAGCCGTAGAGGATCACCGTGCCTCTGCCAGCCGTGCTCCACGGAGCATCTACGGCAAGATCGTCGCTGAGGCGGATCGTGATATCGATACAGAGACCGTCGTACGTCGCACCGTCCAGTTCGGACTCAGCAATTATCCGGAGATGGATAAGGAAGGGCACTGGAAACGCTTTAAGGAGCACATGGACAATAAATATTCCAAGGACGGCTATATCCGTCTGTGGATTCCCAACTCCCCCAATGCCAAGAAACTCAACGACCTACGCGATCTCATCGCCCAGCCTGACAGACTGCGCGAGACCTTCGAGCGTATCTTCGCAGAGGAGAATACTACATAAAATACAGCCAATAGACCACTGCCAGTATCACAATCAAGGCAATCAGTACAGCCGTCTTGATCATGCACGAGGCCACCTTCTTCACGACGATGAAGGCCACCATCAATGCTACCAGCACGAAAATATAGTATCCTACGTTACTCATCACTTAAACAGTTTTCTGAACACAACAGGAATGGGTGTCTCAAACTCCATCGGCTCCCCCGTCACGGGATGATGGAAACACAGAAGCCAGGCATGCAGACAGAGCCGATGCAAGGGATCATCGCCATTGCCATATTTCGGATCACCACAGACAGGATGTCCCATGTCTGCCGAATGGACGCGGATCTGGTTCTTACGGCCTGTCTCCAGCTTGAACTCCACCAGCGAATGTTCCGTCGTACGGTCTAACACATGGAAATGGGTCACTGCATACTTGCCCCCATTGTCTGTGGGCGACGAATAGGTCACATAAGCCTTATTGTCTTTCAGCCAGTTGGCGATGGTGCCCTCATCCTGTTCCATCTCCCCAGAGCAGACGGCCACATAACGACGGTCATAGACGATGTCATGCCAGTTGTGCTCCAGGATCTGCTCCGTCTCCATATCCTTCGCATAGACCATCAGACCGCTGGTATCACGGTCCAGACGATGTACCACGTGTGCCGTACATTTCTGGCGCGACTTCTTGAAATAGTCGTCGAGCACCGTTTTCACGTTCAGCGAGGAGTGTCCTGCCGCCATCGAGAGGATGCCCTCGGCTTTCTCGACCACGATGAGCCACTTGTCCTCATAGACGATCTTCACGTAGCGGCTCTTGAAACCCCGTTGGTTTCGCTTCGTCTTACTCACGGCGATCTTCATGCCGCGCTCCAGGGGGAAGTCGAACTGGGAGACGGTCTTGCTGTTCACCTTGATACCCCGGCCCTGAAGTGTCGCCTTGATCTTCGTCTTCGTCTGTGGCACATTAGCCATCAGCCATTCCAACAGCGGCATCGGCTCCGAGACGGTATAGTGCTCGTAGTCGCCCTCCTGGTTATATCCTGCGTTGTATCTCATTAGTAGAACTTAAAGTATCTGCGGGCATTATTGTAGCTGATATCCTCCACCATACGGGTCAGGATCTCCATATCACAGGGCAGCAGACCCTTCTCCACGTCGTTGGCCAGCAGGTTGCAGAGGATGCGGCGGAAATACTCATGACGCGGATAGCTCAGGAACGAGCGCGAGTCGGTGAGCATACCCACGAAACGGCTCAGCAGGCCCAGCACGGAGAGGGCGTTCATCTGCTTGATCATACCGTCCATCTGGTCGTTGAACCACCAGCCGGAACCAAACTGTATCTTGCCGGGCTCACCACCCTGGAAGTTGCCGAGCATCGTGGCGATCATCTCATTGGCACAGGGGTTCAACGTATATAATATAGTACGCGTGAGCTTACCCTTCGAGTTCAGGTTGTCGAGGAAGTGCGACAGCGCCTTCGCGGTGTTGAACTCACCGATACTGTCGAAGCCCGTATCGGCACCTATCTGGTTGAACATCGCCGTATTGTTGTCGCGGATGGTACCATAGTGGTACTGCTGCGTCCATCCTGCATCGGCATCCATCTCGGCCATCACTGTCAGGAAACAGTTCTTGAACTGACGGATCTCCAACTGCGAGAGCTGCTGGCCGCGCATGGCCCTGGCAAAGATGGTCTCGATCTGCGAGTCGGTATAGGGCTCGTCGTAGAACTCCTCCAGACCGTGGTCGGAGAGTTTCGAACCCTGCTCGGCGAAGAAGTCATGACGCTTCTGGAGGGCATCTACCATGTCGGCGAACGTCGTGATGCTCACCCCACTGACATCGCTCAGTTTCTCCACATACTGGGGGAAGTCGGGCTTCTCGATGTTCATGGCCTTGTCGGGGCGCCAGGCAGGCAGCATGATGGGATCTTCCTGCGCCTTGTGCTTGGCGTACTCGATATGGTTGTGCAGGTCATCAACGGGATCATCGGTGGTACAGACACACTCCACGTTGTAGTGCTTCATCAGTCCACGGGCGGAGAACTCGGGCTTCTGCAGTTTCTCGTTACACGCGTCGAATATCTCACGGGCCGTTTTCGGAGAGAGTTGCTTCGTGATGCCGAAAGCCGTCTTCAGCTCCAGATGGGTCCAGTGGTACAGCGGGTTGCGGAAACAGTAGGTCACCGTCTCTGCCCACTTCTCGAACTTCTCCCAGTCTGAGGTGTCCTTACCCGTGATAAACCGCTCCTCGACACCGTTGGTACGCATGGCGCGCCACTTATAATGGTCGCCACCGAGCCAGAGTTCCGTGATCGACTTGAAACGGTGATCGTTGGCCACCATCTCAGGGATCAGGTGACAGTGGTAGTCGATGATAGGCAACTTAGCCGCATGGTTGTGGTACAGATCCTGGGCCAACGGGGTCTCCAGAACGAAGTTATCGTCATTGAACT
Source organism: Prevotella sp. (assembly GCA_017965475.1). Lineage (GTDB taxonomy): Bacteria > Bacteroidota > Bacteroidia > Bacteroidales > Bacteroidaceae > Prevotella. The sequence goes on along the minus strand of JAGCPV010000041.1, from coordinate 65,994 downwards.
GTTTCATAAGTCTGAGTAATTTTAAGTTCCTAAGTTCAAATTTTCCGCAAAGATACTAATTTTCTGCGAAACTTTCCTTATCTTTGCAGAAAAATAAATCACATTAACGTTTGATACCCATGCGCAGCAGGATCCTACTCATCTATACAGGCGGTACCATCGGCATGAACCGCAACCCGCAGACGGGTGCCCTGGAACCTTTCGACTTCGAGCACCTGATCGTTCATGTGCCGGAACTGAAGCAGTTTGATACGGAGATCGACACCTTCCAGTTCAATCCCCCCATCGACTCCAGCGACATGACGCCCGCCCGATGGACGGATATCTCCCACTGCATCGCCGATCACTACGACGACTACGACGGTTTCGTGGTGCTCCACGGTACGGACACGATGGCCTATACCGCCTCTGCCCTCTCCTATATGCTGGAGAACCTCACGAAGCCTGTCATCTTCACGGGCTCCCAACTGCCTATCGGCCAGTTGCGTACGGATGGCAAGGAGAACCTCATCACCGCCGTGGAGATCGCCGCCGCGAAGGATGAGGAGGGGCATGCCCTCGTACCCGAGGTGGGCATATACTTCGGAGGTCATTTGCTGCGCGGCAACCGTACCACGAAACAGAGTGCCGAGGAGTTTAATGCCTTCGAGTCGTTCAACTTCCCCCATCTCGTCGATGCCGGGGTGAACATCACCTACCACCGTGACCGTATCCTGAAGCCAGACTGGACAAAGCTGATGACGCCCCACTTCCGCCTCGACAACAACGTGATTATCTTCTCCCTCTTCCCTGGCATCCGCGAGGATCTCATCCGCCATATCATCCACACGCCCAACCTGAAGGCCATCGTCATGCGCACCTTCGGCTCGGGCAACGCCCCACAGAGCCCGTGGCTCCTGAATGCCTTAAAAGAAGGTACGCGCAACGGCAAGGTGATCGTGAATATCAGCCAGTGCCTGCAGGGTGCCGTCGAGATGAGCCGTTACGACTGCGGCTACCATCTGCAGGAGGTAGGTGTCATCAGCGGGCGCGACATGACGGTGGAGAGTGCCGTCACCAAACTCATGTTTCTCCAGAGCCACTACCCCGATGCCCCTGACACCATCCGCCAGCTGATGTCCCAGAGCCTCCGCGGTGAGATCACCATCTAGGATATGCTCAAATAAGGAGTCCTTTTTGATAATTAAGGAGTCCTTTTCGCGCAATAAGGAGTCCTTAATATCAGAAAAGTACTAGTGCTGGGGTCAGGCCCCAACACTAAGTTTTTTGATGTCGGGGCCTGACCCCAGAATCAAATTATTTCTTGATGAACTCCACGCGGCGGTTCTTGGCGCGGCCCTCGTCGGTGCTGTTGTCAGCGACAGGCTCATGGGAGCCCTTACCGACGGCGCGCATGTTGAACGGATCACAGCCGAGGTCTTCGAGGGCCTTCACCACAGCTTCTGCTCGCTGCTGCGACAGCGGGTCGTTCACGGCATCGGAGCCCTGGTTGTCGGTATGGCCCTGCACCTCGAAACGTACGCTCGGGTTCTTCTTCATATAGTCGGCCACCTTCTGGATCTCGGCCATCGACTCGGGCTTCAACGTAGCCTTGCCCGTCTCGAAGAGGATGTTATTTGTCACGAACTTACCCGTCTCGGCAATAGCCTTCTCAACAGCGGTCATTGACTGAGCATCGCGGTCGTAGAGGGCAACGGCACCCTTGGCAATGACCACATTGCGAATGAAGGTCATATTCTCATAATCGAAAGGTACTTGGAAAGACATCCATGTTGGTTGCAGAACTTTTGGCAGATTTACAACACGCTTACCATTCAAATAGACTTTCAACGCACGCTTATTGAATGAAATGGCTACTTTGTTCCAACCTTTCTTGAATTTATACTCAAAGTGTGTATCTTTGGTTTCGTTTCCGTTTCCGTTATTATATGAATAATGATGAGACTCAGTATCATATACTCCATGTACTAAACAAAATGCAACTCCATCACCATAATAACCAGCCCATTGTGAACGGTCTGTAGTGCTGGCAAGCGTAATTTTCATATCATTCAAACCAATATCATCCTTCCCACCAGTCCAGTAGTAGAACTCATATTCGATTGTGAATTCTTCTGGCAGATAGGCACCTTTTTCCTTAATCAACGGTGTAATAACACCATTGTTGGTCACCTCGACAGCCTTCACACCACCGAGGGTCTTCACCTCAGCATTACCATCCAGCAGATCCCACTTCGAAGGGAACTCGCCTACGGTCTCGGCTGTGAAATCATCCTGGAAGAGTATCACCTCTCCACGCTTGAAGTCGCTAGAGGTAGCGGCTGTGGGATCAGCATCATCACCATTTTCAGCCTCATCAACGTCGGCCTCATCGTTGTCCGACTTCGATTTCTTGGACTTCCTGTCCGTATCGGGGTTCATGGCATCATCGACGGCTTTCTCCGTCTTACGCTCCACATTATACTCTACAGTACGTTTGGCGGCATCCTCAGCACGGTCCTTCAACCTACCCAGCCAACCCTGAGCACCTACACTCAGCGTGCAGGCGAATGCCACGATGAGCATCAAAATCAGTTTCTTAGTCATTTTTTAGTTTCGGTTTTAATGATTAAACAATACTTGGGGGCAAATTTACACAATCCTTCTGATATACACAAGTTTATAACAGATTATTTTGTATTTTTTTTGCGATATTCATTTGGTAATATGGAATAGTTTTTGTATCTTTGCAACCAATAACGATTGAACGTATAACTAAATATTAACAAGGTATGACAAAGAAATTATTCATTTTGGCTCTGATGATAGCCATGTGTATTCCGCAGGTCTGCTCCGCCCAGGCCGGCAAGTCCAACAACTTCCGCATCAAGCGCGGCACAAACGTCAGTCACTGGCTGTCGCAGTCGGAGCAGCGTGGTGAGGCCCGTCGTCTGCACATCCAGGAGGACGACTTCGCCCGTCTGGAGGAACTCGGCTTCGACTTCGTGCGCCTTCCCATCGACGAGGTACAGTTCTGGGACGAGCAGAGCAACAAGCTGCCCGAGGCGTGGGAATTGTTGAACAACGCCCTTAACTGGAGTAGGAATCACAATCTCCGTGCCATCGTCGATCTGCACATCATCCGCTCGCACTATTTCAATGCCGTCAACGAGAGTGACCAGGCTGCCAACACGCTGTTTACCTCGGAGAAAGCCCAGGAGGATCTCCTCAACCTGTGGCGCCAACTCTCCGACTTCCTGAAGTGGCGCAGCTGCGACTGGGTGGCCTATGAGTTTATGAACGAGCCTGTGGCCGACGAGCACGAGCAGTGGAACCAGTTGGTGGCCAAGGTGCACAAGGCCCTCCGCGAACTGGAGCCCCAGCGTACGCTCGTCATCGGCTCGAACCGTTGGCAGGGTCACGAGACTATGAAGTACCTGAAGGTGCCCGAGGGCGACAAGAACATCATCCTCTCCTTCCACTACTACAACCCGATGATCCTCACCCACTACGGTGCCTGGTGGTCGCCACTGTGTGCTGCCTACAAGGGCAAAGTACACTATCCCGGTGTGCTCGTGTCAAAGGAGGACTACGATGCTGCCCCCGATGCCATCAAGGCCGATCTGAAGCCCTATACCGAGGAAGTATGGAACATCGACAAGATCCGTGAGCAGTTCAAGGATGCCATCGAGGCCGCCAAGAAGTACGACCTGCAGCTGTTCTGCGGCGAGTGGGGTGTGTATGAGCCCGTGGATCGTGAACTGGCCTACAACTGGTACCGTGACATGCTGACCGTGTTCGATGAGTTTAACATCGCCTGGACGACCTGGTGCTACGATGCCGACTTCGGTTTCTGGGACCAGCAGCGCCACAGCTATAAGGACCGTCCGTTGGTGGAGCTCCTGATGTCCGGCAAGGGACTGGAGAAATAAGCCTGAAAACCAAACAAAGACAAATACGATTATGAAAGAACTAAAGGGAACAAAGACTGAGAAGAACCTGCAGGAAGCCTTCGCTGGTGAGTCGCAGGCACGTAACAAATACACCTACTGGGCCTCGAAGGCCAAGAAGGACGGATATGTACAGATAGCCGCCATCTTCGAGGAGACGGCCGCCAACGAGAAGGAGCACGCCAAGATGTGGTTCAAACTCCTGGAGGGTGGTGCCATCAAGAGTACGCCTGAGAATCTGGAGGCTGCCGCCAACGGCGAGAACTTCGAGTGGACGGACATGTATGCCCGTATGGCTCAGGAGGCCCGCGAGGAGGGCTTCGACGAGATCGCCGAGAAGTTCGAGGCCGTGGGCAAGATCGAGAAGGAGCACGAGGCCCGCTATCGTAAGTTGCTCGACAACATCAACAAGGAGCGGGTGTTCTCAAAGGACAATGACGTGATCTGGCAGTGTTCAAACTGCGGACATATCGTCATCGGCAAGAAGGCACCCGAGGAGTGCCCCGTCTGCAACCATCCGCAGGCATACTTTCAGGTGAAGGCTGAGAATTATTAGTGGATAACTACACACTAAGCAGAATCTGAAGAATGCGCTCTGCCGTGCGACCGTCCCAACGGTCAGGCAGGGCGCATTTCTTCCAGTTGCCTGAGAGGAGTTGGGAAAGGGCATCGCGGAGCTTCATGGGATCTTCGCCCACGAGGACATTCGAGCCTACACTGACGGTCTCCTGATGCTCCGTATAGTTGTTAAGCGTAATACAGGGCACACCATTGAACGTGGCCTCCTCGGAGACGTTGCCCGAGTCGGTGATGATACCCTTGGCATGCGCCGTCAGCCAACCAAACTCCAGATAGCTTAAAGGATCAATGATTTGAATACTGACATTCAGATCATGGATCGTATCACAAGCCAGACCCCGCAAAGGGGCGATGATGGGCACAGGACCAGCGGCTTCCGTCATGGCCTGAAGCATCTTAGAAAGATTCTCGGTATCGGCGATGAGCGCCTTGCGGTTCAACGTGAAGACAAGATACTCACCCTCCTTCAGATCAGGCAGTGAGGCGGGTTTCCGCAGACGGTTATAGTTGAAGCGCAGGGTGTCCATCAGGATATTGCCCACCATATAGGTCTGCGACTGCTCCGACTGCTCACGTGTAGCGACACCTGTGGAGCGTACGCCAGCGGTGAAGAGGTAGTCGCTGAGGGCATCGATGACGAGACGGTTGATCTCCTTCGGCATGTTGATATCAAAGGATCGCGTGCCTGCCACGAGATGTGCCAGACGGATACCCCGTTTCTTCGTGACAATCGCCGCAGCCATCGTCGAGGCCAGATCATCCACCACGATCACCACATCGACGGGATGCTCATCGAGGAAACAGTCGAAAGCCGCCATCACACGACTGGTGATCTCGTTGAGGCTGGTGCTGTCAACCCCCAGATAATACTGCGGTCGCGGCATCTGCAGATCATCGAAGAGCGAGTCTTCGAGCGTGGGATCATCCTCGCGTCCTGCATACACCAGCAGACACTGGGCATCCTGCCTGTTCCCTATCGCACGAACCAAGGGAGACACTTTCACGAAATTGGGTCTTGCACCCGCGATGATACAGATGTTCTTTGCCATAATTCAATAATTTTTGTGCAAAGATATGAAAAATTTCCCATAATAACTTGGATAATTCAAAGAAAATCCGTATATTTGCACTCAAATACGGGTCGTGCCGCATAGATCGGGATACTCTACATTATAATTTAATCATCGGGACCGTTTCCCTTGCCAATGGCGGGCCACAGTCATCCCCCTCGGGGAGAGCAGCAATGCCGGTGGATTACAACAGCAGGGAGCACCCAAATCGTGTGAAACAGGAGTTTTCACCAAATCATCGGCACGAATCCCGTTTTTTTAGTGTATAGTTAATAGTTGATAGATATGTTTTCTGGAATCATAGAGGAGTTTGCTACCGTCGTAGCGATCAAGAAAGACCGCGAGAATATTGATTTTACGTTGACGTGCTCATTTGTCGATGAACTGAAGATCGACCAGAGTGTGGCGCATAATGGTGTGTGTCTGACGGTGGTCAAGATCATTCCGGAGGATCCGGATACCCCCGGCAATATTGGAACATATACCGTCACCGCCATGAAGGAGACGCTCGACCGAACGAACCTCGGACTGCTGCAGGTGGGTGACAAGGTCAATGTGGAGCGTTCGATGCTGATGAACGGACGGCTCGACGGCCATATCGTTCAGGGGCATGTCGATGAGACGGCGAAGTGCATCGCGAAAGTAGATGCCGACGGTTCTACTTATTTCACCTTCGAATATCCAGAGAACAGGGCAATGGCCAAGAAGGGCTACTTCACGGTGGATAAGGGCTCTGTCACCGTCAATGGTGTCTCGCTGACGGTCTGCAATCCGACGAGCAACACCTTCCAGGTGGCCATCATCCCCTACACGTTCGAACATACGAACTTCTGCGATATCAAAATAGGAACGGTGGTGAATATCGAATTCGATATCCTCGGGAAATATATTGCGAGGTTACAGCAACTCTGACGGGGTGGAGATGAGCATCGTGGCGCCGTGATTGAGCAGGAAGTCTCGATCGCGAAACCCCCAAAGTACTGAGATACAGGGCAGCCCGCTATTGCGGGCTGTTTCTATATCCACATCGCTATCGCCCACATAGACGGTGCCTTTCTGCCCTACTCCAAGCTGCCGAAGGGCTGCAAAGACGGTATCAGGAGCCGGTTTCTTGTGGATGCCTGCTGCTTCGTTCTCGCCAATGGCAACCTCGATGGTGTCTGGGAAGAAATGACGAATCAACTCCTGTGTGGCAGCCATCATCTTATTGCTCACCACAGCCAGACGGCAACCGCGTCGTTTGAGTTCTGTCAAGGTCTTAGGAATGCCCTCATAAGGTTTCGTAGTATCCAACGAATGTTCCATATAATACTGGCGGAAGGTGGCGAACGTCTCATCGAATAAAGGATTATCCGTTCCCTGCGGGATCGCACGTTCCATCAGTTTCCGAACCCCATTCCCCACGAATCGTCGCACATCGTCTTTCGAATGTTCTGGCATCCCGTGTGTCCGCAGGGCATAGTTCACCGATGCCGCCAGATCACCCAACGTATCGAGCAGTGTCCCATCGAGATCGAAGATATAAGTGCTATAGGTAATCATAACTATCGACTATCAACCAACTACCTCTTCGATCGTGTGATCATCGTGCGTACCTTATTATTATACTTAGAGGCAGCCAACAGATCCTCGATGTTGAGATGCATACGATACTTCCAACGGTTATAAGGATCGCTGGGCACGTTGATACGCTCCTCGCGCAGGTTCTTGGAACGCAGTTCACTGTCCATCGCCAACCAGTCCTGAAGAGAGAGGAGACAAAGCATCGAGGGACAATAGAGATGACGGGCGATGATCTCCTCAGCCACATGGGCAGGCAGGTGCTCAGGCGCCCTACCCTGTTTCTGGAGCATGGAGACATAATAGCGCTGGGTACGCTCAGGACTCTCCTCCCACCACAGACGCAAAGGTGACATGTCGTGCGTTGAGAAGGTGGCAACACTCCGATAGGGATTACCATCGAGATGGGCGAACTCATAACCCGTATGCTTCGGCATCGACTGGATCTCCAGCGTCAGGATACGGAGCTGATCCAACACAGGATGTACACAGTCTGGCAGCATCCCCAGGTCTTCAGCACAACAGAGCATCCGCGTATGACAGAGTGTCTCGGAGAGACGATGGACAGCATTCTGTCCCCAGAAGAAGTTATGACGCTGGTAGAAGAAATTGTTATAGAGCCGCATATAGGCATCCTTCTCCTCTCCGCTCAAGGCCTCAAAGACAGGCTCCTGATAAGCACCAATACGGGGATGATACATATCCGGCTGGTGGGGATCCTCCACGAAGAGGACACCACTGATCAGACGATAGAGACCATCACGAATCCACAGACTGTTCTCATCACCACGACCCTCGAAATGGTTCTGTACCTTCCGCTGGGTGTCGTACTCCGCCTTGAGATCATATAGACCATAAGCTCGGGGGATGAGGAAGTTCTCACGGACATACTGAGCGTGAATGCCGAAAAGACGATCGAGCACACGGTCGTTGATAAACGGACGGGTGAGAAGATCGCGACGGAAAGGCAATCCGAAGTACTCGATCTCACTAACGGTCAGCGGCAGGGCTGGTGAGAAATGGCCCAAGAGTCCGAAGACAGCATCTTGGGGTATCTCCCACACCCTAAAGAATCCCAGCACATGGTCGATGCGTACGGCATCGAAATACTGCTCCATCCAACGGAGACGACGACGGAGCCACTCTTGCATGCCTTCGCTCCAGCGATAGGTGGGAAAGCCCCAGTTCTGACCATTTTGAGAGAAGTTATCAGGTGGTGCACCCGTAGAACTGTCGAGGTTGAAGAACTCGGGATGAGTGGCAGTCTCTACACTCTCGCGATTCACGCCAATGGGTACGTCGCCCTTCAGGATGAGACCCTTGGAACGGGCATAGTCGGCTGCCGCCTTCAGTTGACGGTGGAGATGATATTGGAGATAGTAGATTCTAGCCTGGCTAGAATTGCCAGCATCACTAGATTTACTAGAGTGGCTAGCAATCCATTTTGCATAGGGCTCCAGCCAATTCTTATTCTCTGAGAACCACTGCTTATACTCTTTGGATTCGAGGGTCTGCTGACCACGCTCTTCGAAGAGTTCCTGAAGATAGGCTTTCTTCACGCGGCCAACCGCCTCATAATCACTATAACCAAGAGCGTTAAGCTCCTGGCGCTGGCGATGATAAGCCGTCATCTTCGCCTTACTCTTCAGACGACCCAACTCCTCCAGATCCAGATAATGAGGATGGAGGGCAAAGGCAGAGACGATGTTATAGGGATAAGAATCGTGCCAGCCGCCATCCGTCGTTGTATCATTGACGGGCAGCAGTTGGATCACCTTCATTCCCGTCGCTACGGCCCAATCAATCAGTCGGCGAAGATCTCCGAAATCCCCCACACCATAGGAATGTTCACTCCACAGGGAGAAAACAGGTACTACGACACCAGCCGCCCGCCAGGTATGTTCCTTCACACGCAGACTTTCGCCATAGAGCACCAACACAGAACCATCACGCAGCTGGGCATCTGGGGATGACAGGTCGTCATGTCCCTCGACGACACGGTTATCACCTTCCTCCCATGTCAAAAGGGTATTCGTCTGGTCATCCACGATGACAAACTTATACTCCAGCGGCAACAGGATGGAATCGACATTCACAGACAACATCCACTCACTCTGTCCAAGATACTCCATCCGCAGATATCTGGTGGGATTCCAGCCACCCAATGTAGGATGACTGCCTAAGAGGGCCACCGACTGTCCCTTGGATAATTGTGGAGCCGAGACACGGAACAGGATTGTCTTACGATAAAGTGGCATCCGCAGGGCCTGTACCTCTTCACCAACAGCCAGACCGTTCGTCACACGATAGGCACTGGAATAAAGATAATGTTGCAAGGGAAGATCGCGCCACAGGTCAGAGAGGATATAGCTCTTGGAGGAGTCAAAAGGATAGGTACGCGGCACCTGAGCCCATTCCTTCCTAAGCACCTGTCCGTCAGCATCTTCAACCTGATAATAGTAGGTGAAGGTCGCTATCGGATGCTGTCGGGATTCCAAGGCCGCCGTCTCCAAGACCCAATGTGTTCCATCCTCTGTCGTCATCAACAAGTTATACTGCTTTCGGGTACCGTCTGAACTGACATAAGTGATCACCACATGGAGGTTTTCGCCCCATTGCGTCCCGTATTGTATGGAAAATCTGAGTTTCATAATTCGGCAATTTGATGCAAAGATACGAATTTTTTTCGAGTAATCGAAGAAAATGAGCGTAAAATGTTGTAACTTTGCACACGATTTAAAGATCATGTCATATGAAAAAGGTGAATCCCAAATACTATCTGGTTGCAGCAGCACTCTGTCTGCTTTGTTTCCTCGTGGGAATCTACTGTATCAAAATGGCAGATTTCTCCAAGAGTGAGGATACCCAGTATGTGTATATCGATGATGATGACACGGTAGATTCCGTAAAGGTTAAGTTGGAACCGATAGCCACCAATACGGGTATGATGGTGTTCAGCACATTGGCATCGACCATGGACTATGCTGGTCATCTCAAGACGGGTAAATACGCCATACCAGCCAGCACCAATACATTCACCGTGTTCAGGAATCTGAAGAATGGTCATCAGGAGCCAGTGAGACTGACCATCCCTGAGAGCCGTACAATGGACCGTCTGGCGGGAGCCCTCTCGCGTAAGCTGATGCTCGACAGTACGGTTGTCGCCATCCTACTCAGCGATCAGGACTTCTGCGCGAAGCAGGGTTACGACACAGCGACCATCGCCTGTCTGTTTGTACCCAATACCTACGAGGTGTATTGGAACACCTCACTGGAGAACCTGATGGCACGAATGAAGAAGGAGCACGACCGTTTCTGGGAGGGAGAACGGACAATAAAGGCCGAGGCCCTTGGTCTCACCCCCAACGAGGTGTGTACCGTGGCCAGTATCATCGACGAGGAGACGGCCAACAATCCCGAGAAGCCCATGATAGCAGGTATGTATCTGAACCGTCTGAAGATCAATATGCCCCTGCAGGCCGATCCCACCATCAAGTTCGCCATGAAGAACTTCGCCCTGAAACGTATCTATCACGATATGCTGTTCTACGACAGTCCGTATAACACCTATAAATATGTAGGACTGCCCCCCGGTCCCATCAAGATCGCTTCAGTGGCAGGCATCGACGCTGTACTGAACAGGGCGGAGCATAACTACCTCTACATGTGTGCCAAGGAGGATTTCTCTGGCACGCACAACTTCGCCAGCACCTATCAGGAGCACCTGAGGAATGCGGCTAAATATACAAAAGCCCTCAACGAGAGAGGAATCAAGTAAAAAAGGTAAAAAAGAGATATATGGAAGAGAAGTATTTGAATGTGAATGAAGAAAAGAAGTCGGTGAGTTTCATCGAACAGAAGGTGATTGATGACCTGGCAGAAGGTAAGAACGGTGGTAGGATGCAGACCCGTTTCCCGCCAGAGCCCAATGGCTACCTGCATATCGGTCACGCCAAAGCCATCGCCATCGACTTCGGCTTAGCCAAGAAATACAACGGCACCTGTAACCTCCGCTTCGATGATACGAACCCTATTAAGGAAGATACAGAATATATTGAGAGCATCGAGAACGATATCAAGTGGCTTGGGTTCCAGTGGGCCAACGTCTATTATGCCAGTGACTATTTCCAGGAGCTCTGGGACTTCGCCGTATGGCTCATCCAACAGGGACGTGCCTATGTCGATGAACAGAGTGCAGAGGTGATCGCCCAGCAGAAAGGTACGACCACCAGTCCTGGTACGAACAGTCCCTATCGCGACCGTCCCGTCGAGGAGAACCTCAAACTCTTCGAGTATATGAACAGCGGCAAGTGTGAGCCGGGCACCCTCGTGCTGCGTGCCAAGATCGACATGGCCCATCCGAACATGCTGTTCCGCGATCCGCTGATCTACCGTGTGCTGAACATCCCCCATATCCGTACGGGTAACAAATGGAATGCCTACCCCATGTACGACTTCACCCACGGACAGAGCGACTACCTCGAGGGCGTTACCCATTCATGGTGTACACTCGAGTTCGTCGAGCACCGTCCCCTCTACGACCTCTTCGTCACCTGGATGAAGGAATGGAAGGGTGAGACGGACAACATCGAGGATAACCGTCCCCGTCAGACGGAATTCAACAAACTGAACCTGAACTACACGTTGATGTCGAAGCGCAACCTACTGGCACTGGTGAACGAGAAGCTGGTGAGTGGCTGGGATGATCCCCGTATGCCGACCATCTGTGGCTTCCGTCGTCGTGGCTACAGCCCAGAGAGTATCGTCAACTTCATCGACAAGATCGGTTATACGAAGATCGACGCCCTCAACGATATGGCCCTCCTGGAGAGTGCCGTTCGTGATGACCTGAACAGTCGTGCCATCCGTGTGTCAACCGTATTGGATCCCGTGAAGGTGGTCATCACCAACTACCCCGAAGAACAGGTGGAACAGTTGACGGCTGTGAACAATCCTGAGAACGAGGCTGATGGCACTCACATCATCGAGTTCAGCCGTGAGCTGTGGATTGAGCGTGATGACTTCATGAAGGAGGCCGAGAAGAAATTCATGCGTCTGGCCCCTGGTAAGGAGGTACGTCTGAAGAACGCCTATATCATTCAGTGTAACGAGGATCATCCTTGTGATGAGGACGAGAACGGCAATGTGACCACCATCTACTGCACCTATGACCCAGAGTCACGCAGTGGTCTGCCTGGTTCAAACCGCAAGATCAAGGGTAAGACCCTCCACTGGGTCAGTTGTGCCCATGCCGTCAAGGCCGAGGTACGACTCTACGACCGTCTGTGGAAAGTGGAGAACCCCCGCGACGAGCTTGCCCGCATCCGTGAGGAGCAGAACTGTGATGCCGTGACGGCCATGAAACAGATCATCAACCCTGACTCACTCAGTGTTATCAAGGATTGTTATATCGAACCCTATGCTGCCGACATGAAGCCGCTCACCTATCTGCAGTTCCAGCGTATCGGCTATTTCACGCCAGACTCAGACTCCACGCCTGAGAAACCCGTGTTCAACAAGACCGTTGGACTCAAGGACAATTGGGCGAAGATCAACAAATAAATGACAGACAACCAGGCATACTTCGACAGCAAGGAATTCCAACAAATCCTCAGACAATACGAGGAGGCCATACAACAAGGAAACTCTATCTATATGGATGCAGACGACCTTGCTGATATTGCTGACTATTACCAATACAATGGTAGGCTGGATGAGGCTGACCGTGCCATCAATCTGGCACTGGAATATAATCCTGATGCTGTCGGTCCCCTGCTCTACAAAGCCCGTGAAGCCCTATCCCTGCATGACTTCGCTACGGCGCGAGAATATGCTGACCATATTCAGGCTGTCGATCAGCAGGAAGCGCTCTATCTCCAAGGGGAGATCCTGATCAATGAAGGTAAGGTGGAAGAAGCCGACGATTTTTTTCGCGAACAGATGAGAGAGGTGATGCTTGACGAACAGATGGACTATGTCTATGATGTAGCCAACATCTTCTCAGACTACAATGCCTATGATAAAGCCTTCGAATGGATGGCCCGTTCACAGGGAGACGACTCCGATGATTTCAAGGAACTGATGGCCCGTACACTCTTTGGACTGGGGAAATACAAGGACAGTGAACGTATCTTCAACGAACTCATCGACCATGACCCCTACTCTATCCGCTACTGGAACGCCTTGGCCAATGCACAGTTCATGAACGAAGATTATCACGCCGCCATCACCAGCAGTGAATATGCCATCGCCATCGACCCGCATGACGCAGAAAGCATCCTCTCCAAGGCCAATAGTCTGTATAGTCTGGCTGATTATGAGTTGGCCCTGACCTATTACAAGAAATACTCAGAGATCATGACCGAGGACGAATTCGGGTTCCTGCATCAGGGAACTTGTCTGATCAATCTCGGGAAGTTCCCTGAGGCCAAACAGGCTCTTGAACAGGCGGAATATCTGGCGGACGACGACTCTCCCTACCTCCCGGAGATCTGTCAGGAACTGGCATTCGCCTATAGCGAGATGCACATGGCAGAGACAGCCCTTTACTATATTGACAAAACGCTGGACATGGACTGTGATCATGTCAATATGGAGATCATCAGAGGACATATCCTTCTGGCAAACCAGAATCCCGAGGAAGCGGAGGAGGCCTTCAAGGAAGCACTCCGTCTCTCAGACAACTCACCCAGAGCGATGCTCCGGATCATTGTATCCTTATATGACAACCGTTATATTCAAACATCGTATATTCTCCTGAAGAATTTCTTCAGACATGTGGAAAAGAACTGGAGTGAAGGTTATTCCTATATGGCACTATGTTGTATGGACATGAAAAAGACTGACGAATTCCTGACTTATCTAAAAATGGCTACGGACAGGAATCCTAAGGAGGCGAAGACCGTACTTGGTTGTTATTTCCCAGAAGACATGGCTCCTCAGGACTACTACGAATATATGTCAAACCAAATAAAAACAGAGAAATGAACTTTATCACAAACATATTAAACAGCTTAGGTTGGTATCCGACGGTTTTCATCCTGATGCTTCTGGAAAGTACCGTGGTTCCCGTCCCTTCAGAATTTGTCGTCACCCCTGCCGCCTACCATGCTGCCAGCGGTTCCCTGAATGTCTTCCTCGTAGTACTCTTCGCCACACTCGGTGCCGACATCGGTGCCAGCATCAACTATTTCGTGGCGCTTTACGTGGGTCGTCCCGTTGTCTATAAGTTTGCCAACAGCAAATGGGGCAAGATGTGTCTGTTGAATCAGGAGAAAGTTGAAAGAAGTGAGAAATATTTTGACGACCACGGTATTGCAGCCACCCTCACAGGCAGATTTGTTCCCGTGATCCGTCATCTCATCTCCATTCCTGCAGGACTGGCACGGATGAACTACGGAAAGTTCCTGTTGTTTACCACCATCGGCGCTGGTGGATGGCACAGCGTATTGGCAGCTCTGGGATGGTATCTGCATGCCATCGTCCCCGAAGATCAGTTGAACGACAAAATCAGTGAGTATGCGGAATACATCAAGATAGCCATTTTCGCCCTGATTGCCATTGCCATTATCTACTTTGGTGTGAAGGCTTGGATGAAGAAAAAGCAGAAGAACGAAGCCAAGAGGCACTAAATCTTACATATTTATTAGTTTTTTCCTATAAAATTCTTGTTTTTCAAAGATATTACGTATCTTTGCAGATTATTATAGGTTCTATTAAGAATAGTAGATATGGCGAAAACTAACAATCATCTGGTCATTATGGCAGGCGGCATCGGCAGTCGCTTCTGGCCTATGAGCACGACGGAGAACCCGAAACAGTTTATCGACGTCCTCGGAGTTGGTAAGACTTTACTGCAACTGACCGTCGATAGGTTTGGGGATTTTGTTAAACCTGAGAACATCTGGGTAGTCACCAACCAGAAATACGCCTCCATCGTCCAAGAACAACTTCCCAACATCCCCGCGAAAAACATCCTGTGCGAGCCATGCCGACGTAATACGGCTCCATGTATTGCTTATGTGAGTTGGCGAATCAAGTCCAAGGACCCAAAAGCGAACATTGTCGTAACCCCCAGCGATCATATTGTCACAGACAAGGCTGAATTCCAGCGTGTCATCAAGGAATGTACGGTTTTCACAAGTGAGACGGACGCCATCGTCACACTGGGCATGAAACCCAACCGTCCGGAAACAGGTTATGGCTATATCCAGGCAGATCTTAGCACCAGTTCGCTCCGTAACAAGGAAATCTTCCGAGTAGATTCTTTCCGTGAGAAACCTGATCTGGAGACAGCCCAGGAATATATCAAGAAAAACAACTTCTTCTGGAATGCCGGCATCTTTATTTGGAATGTAAATACGATTGTCAATGCTTTCCGCGTCTATCAGCCTGCGATGGCCAAGATCTTTGAATCCTTACTTCCCGTATATGGAACTGATAAGGAACAGGAGGAGATCGACCGTCTATTCCCGGAATGCGAGAATATCTCTGTTGACTATGCCATCATGGAGAAGGCTGAGGAGATCTTCGTCTGTCCGGCAGACTTCGGCTGGAGCGATCTAGGCACATGGGGTTCACTCCACGAACAGAGCAAGAAAGACCTCTATGGCAATGTAACTATCGGACAGGAGATTAGCATTTTCGAAAGCCACAACTGTATTGTCCACACCACGCAAGAGAAGAAAGTGGTTATCCAAGGACTTGATGGCTATATCGTTGCAGAAAACAATGACACGCTGCTGATCTGCAAACTCGCTGAAGAACAGCGTATCAAACAATTCTCAGGAAATAATTAATTCAAAACAATATGGATAAAAAAGTTGCTCTTATTACTGGTATCACAGGTCAGGACGGATCGTATCTGGCAGAATTTCTCATCGAGAAAGGCTATGAGGTTCATGGTCTGATGCGTCGTTCGTCTTCATTCAACACCGCTCGTATCGAACATTTATATCTTGACGAGTGGGTGCGCGATATGAAAAAAGCTCGTCTCGTCAATCTGCATTGGGCAGATATGACTGATTCGTCTTCATTGATTCGTGTGATATCGAAAGTCCGTCCTACAGAAATCTATAACCTGGCTGCTCAGAGTCATGTGAAGGTTTCTTTCGACGTACCCGAATACACTGCAGATACCGATGCCAATGGCGTACTCCGCCTTTTGGAAGCCGTACGAATCTGTGGTCTGGCAGATAGCTGCCGTATCTATCAGGCTTCAACATCCGAACTCTATGGTAAAGTACAAGAGGTGCCTCAGTCTGAGACCACCCCATTCTACCCCCGTTCTCCATATGCCGTGGCCAAGCTCTATGGTTTCTGGATCATGAAGAACTATCGTGAGTCGTACAACATGTTCTGCTGTAACGGTATCCTCTTCAACCACGAGAGTGAGCGCCGTGGTGAGACATTTGTCACCCGAAAGATAACCCTGGCTGCCGCCCGCATTGCCCAGGGTTATCAGGACAAGCTCTATCTGGGTAACCTGAATTCACTGCGCGACTGGGGATATGCCAAAGATTACATCGAGTGCATGTGGCTCATCCTGCAACAGCCAGAGCCAGACGATTTCGTAATTGCCACAGGTGAGTACCACACGGTCCGCGAATTTGCCACTCTAGCCTTTAAGGAGGTTGGCATCGAACTGGAATGGCGTGGTGACGGTGTTGACGAGAAGGGTTATGACAAGGCTACAGGCAAGTCGCTCGTTGAGGTCGATCCCAAGTACTTCCGTCCTGCAGAGGTAGATCAGTTGCTGGGTAATCCCGCCAAGGCCAAGGCCAAGTTGGGATGGAATCCACAGAAGACCTCATTTGAGGATCTGGTGAAGATCATGGTTCGTCACGATATGAAGTTCGTGAAGAAACTCTTCCTTAAAGCCCACATGGACGATGCTCAGTAAAGAAAGTAAGATTTATGTAGCAGGTCACCATGGCTTGGTTGGCTCTGCGATCTGGAATAACCTCCTTCAGAGGGGCTATACCAATCTGATAGGTCGCAGCCATAAGGAACTCGACCTGACGGATCAGGTGGCTGTGAAGAAGTTTTTCGATGAGGAACAGCCTGACGCTGTGGTGCTGGCTGCTGCATTCGTTGGTGGTATCATGGCCAACTCCCTTTATCGTGCCGACTTCATCATGATGAACATGAAGATCCAGTGCAACGTGATCAGTGAGGCTTATGCCCATGGTGTCAAAAAACTGCTTTTCCTGGGTTCCACATGCATCTATCCCAAGAATGCACCTCAGCCTATGAAGGAAGATTGCCTGCTGACATCCCCTCTGGAATATACCAATGAGGAATATGCCATCGCCAAGATTGCGGGTCTGAAGATGTGTGAGAGTTACAACCTGCAATACGGTACCAACTATATCGCCGTGATGCCCACCAACCTCTATGGTCCGAATGACAATTTCCATCTGGAGAACTCCCACGTGATGCCAGCCATGATGCGAAAGATCTATCTGGCCAAACTCATCCATGATGGAGAGTGGGATAAGATTGCTATCGATTTAAACAAACGTCCTGTCGAAGGTGTCAATGGTGCTGCTTCTCTAGAAGACATCCTGAAGGTACTCGGGAAATATGGTATATATAATAATAAGGTGGTGCTCTGGGGAACCGGAACACCCCTTCGCGAGTTCCTCTGGAGTGAAGATATGGCCGATGCCAGTGTCCATGTATTGCTGAATGTCAACTTCAGCGATATCATTGGTATTGAGAAGTATTCTTCCGTTCATTATGGTGCCTCTACCGATGGTGCTGTAGACCGCAACCACTCTGCAGGTCGTGGTGGAGCCATTCCATCACTGGGAGAGATCCGCAATTGCCATATCAACGTTGGTACTGGTAAGGAACTCACCATCCGCGAACTCTCCGAACTCGTTGTGAAAGCCGTAGGTTTCGAGGGCATAGTAGAATTCGATGCCTCCAAACCTGATGGAACGATGCGCAAACTGATTGATGTTTCAAAGCTCCACTCCCTCGGTTGGACACACAAAGTCGAGATCGAAGATGGCATCCAGAAACTCTTTGAGTGGTACCGTCAAAGCTTACAATAAAAAAAGCCCGCAAATTGCGGGCCTTTTTTATTAATGCGTGGTTGCATTACTTAGAGTAGAGAGCTACGATTGTCTCGTACTTCTCTTGCTTACCGGAAGTCTGCTTCGGTTCCTCAACCTTCTTACCATATTCGTAAACCTGCTCGAAGGTCAGCTTACCATCCTCGAAGTCCTTACCAATACCGCTGTCGAAACTTGCATAGCGAGCCTTCTTCATGGCGGGCAGTTCAGAGTTCTCTAGGATGTCTGCAGCATTCATCAGGGCACGGGCCATAGCGTCCATACCACTGATATGAGCGATGAACAGATCCTCAAGGTCGGTAGAGTTACGACGGATCTTAGCATCGAAGTTGGTACCGCCATTGCCCAGACCACCATTGCGGATGATCTCCATCATGGCCTGAGTCAACTCAAAGTTGTCAATGGGGAACTGGTCGGTATCCCAGCCATTCTGAGCGTCACCACGGTTAGCATCGATAGAACCCAGCATACCTGCATCCACAGCACAAGCCAACTCGTGCTCGAAAGTATGACCAGCCAGCGTAGCGTGGTTCACCTCGATGTTCACCTTGAAGTCCTTATCCAGACCGTGGGCCTTCAGGAAGCCAATCACAGTCTCGGTATCCACATCATACTGATGCTTAGAGGGCTCCATGGGCTTCGGCTCAATGAGGAACGTGCCCTTGAATCCCTTGCTACGGGCATAGTCGCGAGCCATACCCAGCATCATAGCCATGTGTTCCTTCTCACGCTTCTGGTCTGTGTTCAGCAGGCTCATATAACCCTCACGACCACCCCAGAACACATAATTAGTACCACCGAGTTTGATGGTGGCGTCGATAGAGTTCTTGATCTGAACGATAGCACGAGCTACAACATCAAAGTCAGGATTGGTAGAAGCGCCATTGGCATAACGCTTGTTACCGAAGACATTAGCAGTACCCCAGAGCAGCTTGATGTTGGGGAACTGCTTCATCTTCTCCTGAGCATAGTCAGTAATAGCCTTCATGCGAGCTTCATACTCTGCGATGGTAGCAGCCTCCTCAACGAGATCCACATCGTGGAAGCAGAAATACTCGATACCCAGCTTGTCCATGATCTCGAAGCCAGCATCCATCTTATCCTTGGCGCGCTGAACGGGATCAGCAGCCTTATCCCACTCGTAACTGCGGGTCTGACCACCGAACTGGTCAGCACTTGCACCACCCAGTGTGTGCCACCAGGCCATAGCGAACTTCAGCCAGTCCTTCATTTTCTTACCCATTACGACCTTCTCGGGCTCGTAATAGTGGAAAGCCATCACATTCTTACTGTCCTTTCCCTCGAAAGGAATTTTGCCAGTAAACGGAAAATACTCTTTTGCCATAATTGTTGTTTAATTTAAGTGTAAATAACTAGATATTCTTTTTTAAAGTTTCCTTCCATGCAGCATAAGCAGCCTGATAATCAGCACGATGTGCAGCATTCGGCTCAATTACCTGCAACTTCTCCAGCGATGCAAAGGCCTCATCAGCATTGGCATAGATACCAGCACCGATACCAGCACCCTTGGCAGCACCAACAGAACCATCGGTATCATAGAGTTCGATAGTAGCACCGCTTACACCTGCCAGTGTATCGCGGAACAACGGGCTCAGGAACATATTGGCCTTACCAGCGTGGATCTTCTTAATGTCCATACCCATCTGCTGCATGATCTCCATACCATAACAGAATGAGAATACGATTCCCTCCTGGGCAGCACGAACCAGATGAGCCTTATTGTGTTTGTTGAAGTTCAGTCCATTGATCGAGCAACCGATCTCCTTGTTCTCCAGCACGCGCTCTGCACCATTACCGAACGGGATAATAGTAACGCCCTCACTGCCGATGGGCACCGTAGCAGCCAGATCATTCATCTCTGCGTAGCCAACATCCGGCGTGATATTACGATGTGTCCAGGCATTCAGAATGCCCGTACCGTTAATACAAAGCAGCACACCCAGACGAGTCTGATCTGCCGTATGGTTCACATGAGCAAAGGTATTCACACGACTCTGTTTGTCATAGTTCACCTCACCCAGCACACCATAGACCACACCAGAAGTTCCTGCCGTAGCAGCAATCTCACCAGGATTCAGCACATTCAGTGACAGGGCATTGTTCGGCTGGTCGCCACCACGATAGGTAATCGGCGTGCCTGCCTTCAGACCCAGCTCTGCTGCAGCCTCAGCACTCACCACACTCTGTTCGGCGAATGTCGGCACGATGTCAGCGATCAGGGAACTGTCGAATCCATAGTACTTCATCAGGAAGTCAGCCACCTGGTTGTTCTTGAAGTCCCAGAACATTCCTTCGGAGAGTCCGCTGACGGTTGTATTAGCCACGCCAGAGAGTCGCATGGCGAGATAGTCACCAGGCAGCATTACCTTATATATATTATTATATAGGTCAGGCTCATTCTCCTTCACCCATGCCAGCTTGGCGGCTGTAAAATTGCCAGGTGAGTTCAACAGATGACTCAGGCACTGGTCACCACCGAGATCCTTGAAAGCTTTCTCGCCATAGGGTACGGCACGGGAGTCACACCAGATGATAGACGGACGAAGAGCTTTCAGATTCTTATCCACACAAACCAAGCCATGCATCTGATAAGAAATACCGATGGCCTTGATTTCCTCACCTGTTGCACCTGCCTCAGCCATGATTTTCTGGAGAGACTGCTTGGCATATTTCCACCAAGACTCAGGATCCTGCTCAGCCCATCCGGCCTTCACAGCCAAGATCGGTGCCTCCTTCTCGGGGAAGAAAGCAGTTGCTACACACTTGCCACTGTCGGCGTTAACTAATGATGCTTTCACTGAAGAGCTACCGACATCAAAACCTAAAAGATATCTGTTTGCCATATTAATATTGAAAAAACACTAATTCTATCATGGTTTTCACGCAAATTTCCCCATTTTTTTTCAAACAACCAACATTTTTTCGAAAAAAAGTGATTTTTTTACAATATTTTGTGTTCAATTAAAATATTTTGTTTACCTTTGCACTTCAGAATAGTACTATTACCGAATTAATTCAATTCATATATGAAGAAGAAAATACTAATACTTGACGACAAAGAGACCATTGCGAAGGTACTCTCCATCTATCTGATGAGTGATTACGACGTACAATGGTTACCCGACGGCCTACAAGGCGTCAAATGGCTTCAGGCTGGCAACACACCGGACCTGATTATCTCCGACATCCGTATGCCGGGTATGCGGGGTGACGACTTCCTGGAGTGGATTAAGCAGAACGAACTGTTTAAGCATATTCCCGTGATCATGCTGTCCAGTGAAGACTCCACCAGTGAGCGTATCCGTCTGCTGGAGATTGGTGCTGAAGACTACATTGTCAAGCCTTTCAACCCCATGGAGCTGAAAATTCGAGTCAAGAAGATTATTCCCTGATCAGGCTGATATTATAAAATGATAGGTGTAGTATATCTTGGCAACAACCCGGAAACTCAGGAACGGCTGAAATACATTCCTGGCCGTCTGGTACAGTATGCCACCAACTACAAGGAGGCTGCGTCGGCCTGCGCCCCGCATGTCCGCAATGAGCATTTCATCCTCTTCTACGAGCAGAATGTTCAGGCTGAGGACATTACGGCTATCACCTATTTAAAAAAGAAATGCAGGAACATCTACATCATTCTGCTCACCCATCACCTGACACTGGATGACAGGAAGATGTACCAGAAGTGCGGTATCAACGACACCATTGACGCCAACGCTTCTATTACGGAACTGAACAAGAAGATACAGTTCATTTCCGACCGTGAAGGGATGATGTTCGACGATGCACCTTCCAAGCACCGCATCCTGCGATTCAAGATTCCTCTCTGGAAACGTCTTTTCGACATTTTCTTCTCTGCATTGGCCATTATCATCCTCTCTCCTGTCTTCATTCTGACAGCAATCGCCATCAGACTGGAGAGCAAAGGCCCGATTATCTTCAAGTCAAAGCGAGTTGGTACCAACTACACCGTCTTTAATTTCCTGAAGTTCCGTTCCATGTATGCCGATGCTGAGCAACGTCTGAAGGAAGTTGCCAAGGAAGCGGGCAACCAATATGCAGAGAAAGAACAGGAGAATGCGGAAGAGAAAGACCACCAGAGTGTCATCACAGCTCCTCTTGGTGAGGAAGCCGAGATGATGATGATGGATATGGGCATGGAGTCCGACATGATGATCAGCGACGAGGAGGTGATGCTGGTGGGCGATGACTTCGTGGTAGCCGAGTCCGACTTTAACAAGGAGAAAGAAGAGGAGAACAACAACGCATTTGTGAAGATTGAGAACGACCCGCGTATTACGAAGGTGGGTAAGTTCATTCGGAAATACAGTATTGACGAGCTGCCTCAGCTCTTCAACATTCTGAAGGGCGATATGTCCATTGTGGGTAATCGTCCACTACCTCTATATGAGGCAGAGAAACTCACCGTAGATTCCAGCATCGACCGCTTCATGGCTCCCGCTGGCCTCACAGGCTTGTGGCAAGTCGAGGAGCGCGGCAAGGGTGGCATGATGTCAGCCGAAGAGCGTAAGCAGTTGGATATCACCTACGGACAGACCTACAACTTCATGTTGGATATGAAGATTATTTTCCGTACCCTGACAGCATTCATCCAAAAAGACAACGTTTAAAAAACAAGAAACATAAACTTTTCCACAATGAATAGGTTAAAAAGACTGCTATTTGTTATAGCAACCGCAGGCATCAGCACGGCAGCCTTCGCCCAGTTTGACGAGAGCGGTATTGCTGCGGGATTCTTTGACTCCAGTAAGGATAAGGACATCAATTTCTCGGAGTTCCACCTGCCGCCATTATCAATCCTGCTTGAGAATGCCAAGTCCAATCCTCAAATTATGTCTTTAGAAAAAGCCCGACAGATTGCTCAGGCAGAGGTAGCAAAGCAGAAAAGGCACATTTTCTCATATGTTCATGGCCATGCCAGTTACAGTTATGGTATGACAGATATGTGGGGAAACAACAGTTCTTCCTACAATCAGACTATTTACCAGTTCCAAGGCTCTGAGCAGAGTTACTGGAATGTCGGTGTCAACTTGTCTGTCCCCTTGGAAGACATTCTGGATCTGACTGCAGCTGTCAAACGCAAAAAGTTAGAGGTTGATCAGGCTGTCATTGCCAAGGACATGGCTTACGATAACCTCAAACTTCAGATAGCAACAATCTATGTAAGGATCACCAATAACCTTGTCACTTTAAAGACTTTAGGTGAAACGGCTGCTGCTTATCAGGGAGCTGGTGCCTTGAATCGTGAGGATTTCGAGAACGGCAATATGAGTATTGAGGATTTTGCGTGGACGAAACTAAATGAGAGTGGACAGGTCACTGGTTATCAGAATCTTCAGACAACTATTACGACAGATATCATCACGCTTGAAATTCTGACGCATACACCTATTATTACTAATTCCACGACAGAAATAACTCTTGATAAGACAGTCCAAAAATCGGACAAGGAAATTGCCAAAGAAAATAAGGCAGTAGAAAAACGAATCAAGAAGGCTGTCGAAGAAGACGAGAAAAGAATAAAGGCATTAGAGAAAGCAGAAAAAAAGGCTGAGAAAGCTGCCGCAAAAGCTGCAAAAAAATAAAAGTAACTTAAAAACTGTGCGATATGGAGTTGTTTAGATATATAGTTAGGTTCCTGTACAAGATCCGTTGGTATTTGCTTATTTTGCCACTGATTGCACTCATAGTGGCATGGTTTATGACACGTAACATGGAGCGAGTCTATGATGCAAATACGACTATCTATACTGGTATGATTACTGGTTACAACATTGAAGGTGGTATTGGTTCTGCTGGTGGACTATCCCAAACCAACATGACGAACCTGATGTTGTTGATTACGACCGATGTTACTATCCATGAAGTGTCCCTTCGTTTGTTTGCCCGTTGCATGATGTATGGTAATGTTAACAAAGATAACAATTATATTTCTGCTGAACATTTCCGCCAATTGAACAACAGTGTTCCAGCAGATGTCAAGGCCCTGATTAACCATAACAGCGAAAATGCCACTTATGCGAATCTGAAGGCCTACGAACGACCGTCTCAGGACAACTATATCTTCGGCTTGGTCAATTACCATCAGTGGTTTGGCATCAACAGCATTACCAGTCGTCTGAAAGTGATGCAACTTCAAAGAAGTGATATTATTGATATCGGTTACTCTTCAAATGATGCAGGTATCACCTATAATACCCTGGACATCCTCAATGAGGTCTTTGCTCGTCAATATGCCCAGTTACGTTATGGTGAAACGAATAATGTCATCAAGTTCTTCGAACGTGAGGTAGCCCGTCTTTATCGCATTCTGACAGGTGCGGAAGATGACCTCATTCGTTACAACGTGGAAAAGCGTATTATCAATTACGGAGAGCAAACCAAGGCATTAACAGGTTTGGACGCAGCTCAACAATCATCAGACAATCAGTTATTAAAAGATCAAACGACAACCCGCGCCTTGATGGATTATCTGGAGCGCCAGTTAGGAGACCGCGCTAAAATCATTAGAGCCAATAAAGAGTTTACCAATCAAGTTACAGATATTTCGCGTATTCAATCTCGTATATCTAACCTACGTTTAATGAGTAGTGAGGGAGGTGGAAGCGATATTGAATCTCAGCTGGAACTTGCCAAAGCAGAAAGAATGTTGCAAGATGCAACAAACAACATGCGTGGATTGGTCAAGGACATTGAAGCTGGTACCTATAGCACAGAGACGGGTGTGAAGGCCAATGATATGATAGGCAGATGGCTTGATCAGGTCATGCTGTTGGAGAAGGCAAAGGCTGAATTAGGCGCTCAGGATATCATGCGTCAGAAATTGGACAAACAGATTCTCTATTATGCCCCTATCGGTGCTACCATCGCACGTAAAGATCGTCATATTAGTTTTATCGAAGGCAATTACATGGAAATGTTAAAGGCACTGAATGCCGCTCGTCTTCGTCAGAAGAACCTGCAGATGACGACTGCAACTCTCCGTGTGCTCAATCCACCGATGTTCCCAATGAATGCCCAGCCCACCAATCGTATGATGATTTTGCTGGGTGCATTCCTGTTGACATTCTTGTTAACTGCCATGTACTTCTTCATCATCGAGTTGCTGGATCGTACACTTCGCGACCGCATGCGCTCCGAGCGTATCACGAAAGTCCCTGTTATGGGTTGTTTCCCGAAAGAAAGTACGTTACGTTACCGTCGCTTCAATAAGACCATTGCCGATATGGCCATGCGTCAGTTGAGCAAAGCACTTCTCCCCCACTTCAAGGAGGGGCAGCAGAACGTATTGAACCTATTCTCGACTGATGCTGCCAATGGTAAGAGCTATATTGCTCAAGAATTGGAGAATTATTGGATTTCCATCGGCTTACAAGTGCGCCGTCTGACCTACGATGAGGATTTCCTCGCTGAAGACAGCCGTTTCATCATGGCCAAGGATATCAAGGACATCTGTCCAGATATTCTGCCCAATGAGATAGCCATTGTTGAATACCCGAATCTGGACGACCACTCAATTCCTCCAGCCCTGTTAAATATGGGAACCATTAATCTGATGGTCACACGTGCCAACCGTACATGGAAGGATGTAGATCAGAAGGCTTTGAAGGAATTGGAGGCCCAATTGGAGAACAAGGACACGCTCTTCATGTATCTGACAGAAGCTCAGCGCTATGCTGTTGAGGAATTTGTTGGTCAGTTACCACCATATACCAAGTTCAACAACTTCGTATATCGCATCTCCCAGATGGGTCTGACTGCTGTAGAAAATAGTCATGCTAAATAAATAAAACATGGCAAGAGTATATTCTAAGAGTCTAACAGAATACTCACACGAAAACGGAGGAAGGGTCTTGTTACTCTTTCTCCTGTTTTTGCTTGCCATTTATGAATTTGTAACTGCTGGTTTTTCTGCATTTGCGATTGTTTGTGCGATTCCAATTTTGATAGTGGGAGCCATTGTCATCTTTAGGTGGAGAATGACAGCTTTCTGGCTTTTGTTTTTAATTAATTACTTTATCCAAATGAAAGGATTTCCGACATTTGGATTACCGATGTCTCTCCCTAACGAGATGCTCCAGATATTACTCTTGGGAATTGCCATTATAGATGCCAGGCAAACGCCTCATTTTGAAAGATGCGGAAACCTGATGCTTCTGAGTCTCGTCATATGGTGTTCTTTTTGCACCATAGAAGTTTTAAATGATACTTGTGGACTGGGCATTAATGTTGGTGCATGGTACGCAGGAGCCCGTATGATGGCATTCCAACTGTTATACATCTTTCTTGTGTTTTCCATTTATATTTCATCGCCAGAAGTTCTGAGAAAGTACATTATTATATGGGCACTTTTATCCCTTTTCTCTGCCATTTGGACTTGGAAGCAACAAAATATTGGAATGACCGCAGCCGAACAGAGATTTATGAATGGTCCAGGAAGTACGACACACGTTCTTCAGGCAGGTACTCTGATTCGATACTTTTCAACTTTCAGTGATGCTGCCAACTATGGTTGTAATGCAGCAGCGACCGCAGTTGCCTTTATCATATTCGGCATCACAACAAAATTCAAAAGAGACAGATGGTTCTTCCTCATTGTTGCAGCATTGGTGATTAAAAGCATGTTTGCATCTGGAACACGAACAGCCATCTTCTGTGTATTTGCAGGAATCATGGTATATGTCGTACTGTCAAAGTCATTCAAAATTGCCATTCCTGCTATGATTCTTGGCCTATTTGCTTTTTTTATCTTGGCATTTACTGACATCGGACAAGGTAATCAACAAATCCGACGTATGCGTTCTGCTTTTAACAAAAATGACGCATCATCAAATGTCAGAACGATAAACCAAGAAACCATGAGAAAGTATATGAGAGAAGCGCCATGGGGAATTGGACTTGGAATGGGTGATAACGTACCCAAAAACAATAAATATTGGCTGATGTCAAGAATCCCACCCGATTCTGAATATATTTATATTTGGCTTAGGACTGGACGTGTAGGCATCACATTATTTATTATTATAACGCTTATCATGCTTGGAGGTGCATGCTTTGTGGTTATGTTCAGATTGAAAAGTCCCTCTCTTGTGGGTATTGGAGGCGGACTATGTAGTGCCTTTGTAGCTATACAATTAGGTGGTTATGGTAATCAGGTATTGATGCAATATCCTAACTGCTTACTATTTTATGGCGGTCTTACTATTGTATATATTCTCCCCTATTTGGAACCAGCCTGGATTGAGTCTGAAAATAAGAGGTTAGCAAAACAAGAGGAGCGCAAACGGCTAAAATTAGAGAAGAAACTTGCATCCAGAGTGTGAATTATCTATCATCACCATCAATTACAACGGGCTGAAAGACACCTGTGCATTGATTGAGTCCATCCCCTTCAATGACAAAATGGAGGTGATTGTAGTGGATAATGCATCAAAAAACGATGAAGCATCTGAGATAGAGCGCAGATTTTCCCAAGTCAAGGTCATTAAGAGTGAAAAGAATCTCGGCTTTGCGGGCGGTAACAACTTGGGGATTCAGACCGCGCAAGGCAAATACCTCTTCATCATCAATAATGATACTCTATTCAAGGACTTCAATGTCCAAGCACTCATCGACAGATTAGAATCATCCTCCGATATCGGCATTGCCTGTCCAAAGATCCGATTTGCATGGGGAACCCATCCCCTTCAGTACGCTGGCTATACCCCGCTTTCTAAAGTAACCGTCCGAAATCGGGCTATAGGGTTCGGAGAAGAAGACCAAGGCCAATATGAGGATGCCCACCCTACTCCATACGCTCATGGTGCGGCTATGCTAATTAAGCGGGAGGCCATTGAGAAAGTCGGATTAATGCCCGAGTGCTATTTCCTCTATTATGAAGAGTTGGACTGGTCCATGATGTTCACGAGGGCGGACTATCAAATATGGTATGACCCAGGATGCACCATCTATCATAAAGAGAGCCAGGCCACTGGTCAGAATAGTCCTTTGCGTACCTATTATATCATACGTAACAGGCTCTTACTGGTCAGAAGGAACTATGTGGGCATCAATAAATGGCTTGCATACAGCTATCTAATGGCTATCGTTGTTCCCAAAGATATGCTCAGATATGCTATTCATGGCGAGTGGAGCTTATTATCAGCCACATCACGAGGGGTCTGTGATTTCATTTCCAATGTTCAATCTTCAATTATCAATTAGCATCATGGATTTTTGGCTTATATTATATATCATTGATTGGCTATTGTTCATTTTAACAGCAGGTACAGTCTTGTATTTAGGTGTTTTCGCCGTTAGTTCTCTCTTTAGGCGAAGGAGCGATGTCCCCAAAGCCAAGAAGCAGAACCGTATCGTGGTCTTGATCCCTGCCTATAGGCAGGATGATGTCATTGAACAGGCTGTCATATCCATCTTAAGTCAGGCATATCCACAGCGCATGTTTGACGTCACTGTCATTTCCGACCATCAGGACGAAATGACCAATATGCGTTTGGCGCAATACCCTATCACCCTATTAACACCCAACTTTGCGGAAAGTACCAAGGCAAAGTCTCTCCAATACGCCATATTGAACCTTCCCGAATTTAAGATCTATGATATTGCCTTGATTTTGGATGCAGATAATATCATTGGACAAGACTTCCTGCAGAACGTCAATGATGCCTTTGAGGTGGCTGCAACCAGAGCGATCCAGTTTCACCGCATTTCTAAAAACAGGGATACGGCAGCCGCCCGCATGGATGCCATCTTTGAGGAGATCAATAATGCCATCTTCCGCAAAGGACATATCAACCTGGGCTTCTCTTCCGCCTTGGCTGGTTCTGGAACAGCCTACGATTTCGCCTGGTTTAAGACCAATGTGATGAAAGCGAAATCTGCTGGTGAAGATAAGGAATTAGAGGCCTTATTGCTCCGCCAAGAGATATTCATAGACTACTTTGACCATATATATGTTTATGGTGAAAAGAAACGCACCACCACGAAATTAAATGAACAGCGTGGACGATGGGCTTCTCAACAGTTCCATAATTTTATTCGCAATATCAGGTTTCTGCCAGGTGCCATTTTCAGGAAGCAATATGACTTGGCAGACAAGATCATTCAATGGATGCTTATCCCGCGAACCAAGATGGTAGGCCTTATCATGGTCATGAGTCTTGTGCTGCCATTTATCTACTTGACGATGGCTCTGAAATGGTGGATACTTGGTTCTTTGGCTCTATTTGTTTTTGCATTAGCAACTCCAGACTATCTGGTGGATGAGATGTGGGACAAGACATTCCTCCGTTCACCATTTGTCAGTCTCTGGCGTATCTTCAATTTCAGAATACTTAAAAAGAAAAAGAAGTGATTTGGACAGTTTTACATATTATTGAAATTGTATTATGGTGCATCATTGCATGTTCCGTAGCATACGTCGTATTCTTCGCCATTATCTCCTTGTTCTATGATAAAGAAGATCGGATCGCCATTCATGCGGCAGCATTGAAAAACGAGATGGCACGTTTCCTGATTCTCTATCCAGCCTATAAGGAAGACAGTGTCATCATCAATGCCGTTGAACAGTTCCTACTTCAGGAATACCCAACCACCCACTATACCGTAGCCGTCATCTCAGATCACATGCAACCAGAGACGAATGACATCCTGCGGAAGATGCCCATCACCCTGCTGACACCAACGTTCGAAAAGAGTTCTAAGGCCAAGGCCATGCAATACGCCATCAATGAAGTACAGGGGAAATTCGACAATGTGGTGATCTTGGATGCCGACAATGTCGTACGTCCGGATTTTCTCTCTCAACTGAATGTGCTCTGTACCATCTATGATGCCATCCAATGCCACCGCTGTGCCAAGAATGCCAACAATGATGTTGCTGTCTTAGACGGTGCCAGCGAAGAGATCAATAATACCATCTTCCGTAAGGCCCATAACCGTCTTGGTTTTTCTTCCGCTCTCATTGGTTCTGGCATGTGTTTCAAATATGAACTGTTTAAGGAGAACGTCTTCCAACTGACAACAGCAGGAGAGGATCGTGAGATGGAGGCCCTGTTATTACGTCAAGAGGTGTTTATCAAATATGCCCCAGAGATCCATGTCTTTGATGAGAAGGTCAGCAGCCAGGACAATTTCCAACGTCAGCGTATGCGCTGGATGACAGCCCAGATACAGAGTCTGTTTAGCAATCTGCCCAAAATCCCTCATGCGATCTTCCACGGGAATATTAATTTTATCGATAAGACTATCCAACAGGCTCTTATTCCTCGTTCCATCCTGATCGTCCTCTTGGCAGGTATATCTATTCTCATGACAGTTATCGTACCAGAATGGTGTGAGAAATGGTGGATCCTATTTGGTCTATTGGCAGTTGCACTTTTCATCGCACTCCCCCGTCAATTGCGTTTCCGATCTTTTGCTAAGGTCTTCGCGATTCCAGGACTCGTATTGAGGATGCTGAAGAACGTCCTGCACATAGACCGGAAAAATACTGATTTTATCCATACAGAACATCATTCATAATAACTATTTGTTTTACCTATGGGTGAACGGGTACATAGAAGTGTCATGAACATCAAGGTGGGAATGGTTTTCTACATTCTCTCATTGTTTCTTGCATTCTTTTCCCGGAAGATTTTTCTTGACTGTCTTGGAGCGGAGTTTATTGGACTGACAGGTATGCTCATGAACATCATGAGCTTTCTCAGTGTCGCAGAATTAGGAATTGGTACCAGTATTGTCTATTTCTTATACAAGCCACTACAAGAGGATAACCATGAGAAGATCAACGAAGTCATGTCGATGTTGGCATTTCTCTATCGTTGCATTGGTGCATTCATCGGGGCTATCGGCATCTTAATAAGCCTGTTCTTCCCATGGTGGTTTAACAACCTTACAACAGGGCTCCCTTTAGTTTATTTTGCCTATTATTCCTTCCTCGCCTCTTCTGTTTCAGGTTATGTTTTCAATTACAAACAGCTATTAGTCGGTGCGAACCAGAAACAATATCTGGTTAATTCCTACTTTCAGACCATTAGCATTGTGGGAAACATCATCCAGATCTTCCTCGCGTATTATTATCGTAACCTTTGGTTGTGGGTCGTCGTTGGACTGATATGCACCATCATTGGTATCATCATTTTTAACTACCGTATTCAGAAATTATATCCATGGCTGAGGATCAATCTGAGAGAAGGGCGTGAAAACCTGAAGAAATACCCAGAGGTTCTCAAAAAGACCCGCCAAGTATTTGTCCAGAAGATTAAAGACTTTATTCTCTACCGCAGTGACGAGATCATGGTGGGCATGTTTGTCTCTGTCGTCAAGGTTGCCTTCTATGGCAATTATACCATGATTATCAACAAACTTAATTTCTTGGTAAATATATTATCGGAAGGCCTCAGTGCTGGTGTTGGCAATCTTTTGGCAGAAGGTGATGAACGTAACATCATGAAGGTTTTCTGGGAGCTAACCGCAGCACGTTTCTTAATACTAGGTATTATCATCTTCTCGCTCCTGTTGTTTTTTCAGCCATTTATCGGTTGTTGGCTTGGAAAGGAATATCAACTAAGCGATATCATTGTTTATCTGGTAATATTTAATCTCTTCATACGCTATCAGACAGCTGCCGTATATATCTATCTTGGCTCAGCAGGACTGTTCTCTGATGTGTGGGCAGCCTGGACAGAATTGATTGTCAACATCTCCGTCACACTTCTGCTCGCACCTACCTATGGTATTGCCGGCATCTTATTAGGCAAGATTATCAGTTTTGGCTTCATCAGTTCATTCTGGAAGCCATACTACCTGTTCTCCCAAGCATTCCACAGGAGTGCGTGGGAATATTGGCGCGGCATGGCCCCCTACTACATAATCTTTGTACTCTTTACCCTGTTAACGATATGGCTTAAGCAGAATGTTATCGACCTACATTCAGATACTTTCCTTTCGTTAGCAATCTATGGAATAGCCATATCCATTCCACTCTTTGTATTCTTCTTCATTCTGCTTTTCCTGTTTACCCCTGGTATGAAATTCTTCGTAGCGCGAAAACCTGCAGTATTGAAGTTTCTAAATCATATTACATTTTAGTACACGCCTATGAAATCTATCATTGTCATATTCCCCCACTTCGGCAAACTGCCACCACAATACAAGATGTGGCGGGCATCTGCATTATACAATACAGACATAGACTACCTTTTCTTTACCGACTGTGATGTAGAGCCTGCAAAAAACATTATTGTACATAAGATGTCTTTTGCTGAATTCAGACAAATGGTGCAAAGCAAGTTTGACTTTCCCATTGTACTTGATCGCCCATACAAGATATGTGACTACCGCCCTGCCTTTGCATATATTCTCTCCGAATACGTGAAGGACTACAACTTCTGGGGGTGGGGTGACCTTGATGTCGTTTATGGCGACATACGCCATTTCGTCACTGACGATGTATTATCTCATTATAAAATGATTTCCGGCTATGGGCATTTCACGCTCTATAAGAACGATGATTATACCAATACCTTCTTCATGAAAGAAGTCGATGGCTATGTCAGCTACAGAGACGCTTTTACCCAACGACGCTCCATGTATTTTGACGAATATGAATACAAAGGATTTGGTGACAAGTGGCGTGGTTGCCATCCTGAGGACTGTTGGTTAGAATGGCCCTTCGACAATGCTTCCAAACCTAAGCAAAGCTACCATTTCAATAGTATGACTCGTGGTTGGGAACAGGTTATCTTCGAACATATCGGGAAAAAACTGTATATGTTACGCTTTAACGATGGACAGTTAGAGAAGAAAGAGTCACTCTATGCCCATTTCCAACATCGTGGGTTCATGAAGGACAAGGTCACTGACTACGGCCATTTTCTTGTAACCCCTGGAGCCATCATTGACTATCCCAAACATTTCGTGAACCTGCAACTTCGCTGGCTCTGTCGTAATCGCTCACTGATGACCATGTATTACCAGTGGAAAGATCGCATTTTGTGGAAATTAAAACATAGTTAGGATTAATAACACATAAAAGATGAGATTATGAAACTTGCAGTTTTAACATGTGGCATGCTCCCCATCCCCGCTGTACAAGGTGGAGCGGTGGAGAACCTGATAGATTTCTATCTCGAATATAATAACATTCATCATCTGCATGATATTACAATATACAGCCCATGGGATGACAAAGTAGTTGGACATCCTGCCTTGGCTTCTGAAGTTAATCACTATCATTATATTGATGTCAGTAGTTTGAAGGCCCGGTTGGAAAGGAAACTTTTTAAGCTCTTCCGATACTCTTCTAAAGACTATTTCAACTACTTTATAGAATACTATTTCGAGAAAGCATATGCTGATATCAAGAACAGGCATTATGACTACATCATATTGGAGAACAGTGATGGTCATGCATATAAACTATCTCAAAGAGGGTATAGAAATATCATCATACACATGAATAACGAAGCCCGCAAATCAAGGATACCATATCATAGAGCATTTCAAAATAACTTATCCCTGATTCTAACCTGTTCTGACTTTATCAAAGAAAGCATTTCCGATTTCATGCCGGATTGTAGAACACAAACCCTTTACAATGCTATAGACACGAAGAATTTCTTTCCAAAAGAAAAACCAAGCCTAAAGCGTGAAGAAATAGGGCTCAACAGCAATGACTTTGTCATTGTATATAGTGGCCGCATTAACAAAGAAAAGGGTATATCAGAACTCATAGATGCCATGCTCCAGCTTAAAGACTACCCCAATATTAAGTTAATGATCATCGGTGGCACTTTCTATGGCAATGCAAAAAACGAAGATGAATTTGTTCGCTCACTAAAGAATAAAGCCAAAAGCATTGAAGACAAAATCGTCTTCACAGGTTTCATCCCATACAAAAACGTACCAGACTATTTACATCTCGCTGACATTGCTGCATTACCGTCTATGTGGGATGAGCCGTTTGGTTTAACAATCGTCGAAGCATTAGCAGCAGGTCTGCCCCTTATCACAACACGAAGTGGTGGAATTCCAGAGATCTGCGAAGGAGTTGCAACAATTGTCAATAGAGACAACATTGTTAACAACCTTGCCTCCGCCATCCTCGATTTATACAATCATCCTGAGAAAAGGAAACAAATGGCAGCAGCTTCAATTGATCGTGCCAAGCTCTTCGACAAGGATGTGTATGCGGAGAAGTTCTTCGCCGCAATAAAGGACATATCCTAGCATTATCGTTTTCTTACTCCAAATAGCAGATAGGCCAATGTGGGACTCATTCTCAAGATCCTACTAATAACCAGACATCCTGCTACAATTATTAGCATAATAATTAACGTAATTGTTAGTTCGATAATAGGTATAGGATGTTCTGCCAAAGATGTAAAATACATCTTTAAATTAACAGGAAGCAAAAGATAATGCAGTAAATAAATATCCAAGGTTCTTCGGCCCACATATTGTAAACACCTCCCTACGAACCTATCTTTTTTAAATAAATCCTGATGGATTCTGAAGAAAGAGAAGACGATGACGATTCCCGTAAGGGCAGTGGTTAATTCTAATAGGTTGATATGTGTGGCTCTTAATTCAACATAATACAAATTGAAGCCAAAGAAGATAACCAGACAAATCATAAGAACAGGTGTCTTATCAAGAATTGTCTGAACCTTATTAAAGTGCTTCCTGAATAATGTACCGATCGTAAAGAAAAGGAAGTAACCCCACTTCTCCATTGACAGGAGGTCCTTTATGTCATTTTCTATCGGCAACTTCGAGAAAACAGATGGGACATAAAACAACAAGAAGAACAAAGCGCCCACTGAAAGGATGATGATATCAGTATAGATGCTTTTACAATGAATAAGATATAAAACATATCTACAGATTGCATATACGCAGAAGAACAAATACAAACTCAAAGTGAACCAATAACCCAGTTTCGAGTCAGTATATAAGCCTTCTATAACACCAATATGATTGATTATAAGAAAAACAAAGAAGAAGATGGACGTCGTAATAATTTGTGCGGGAAATTTCTTTACCAACAGAAATTTTGTAGCATAACTTGCATTCCATATTGTTTCTTCCTTATACAGAACAAAACCGCTGATAAAAAAGAAAAGAGGCATTCTGAATTCGCATAGGACAGGATGGATCGAAGGAACGTAGTCACCTATGCCTAAACAAAATGCTGCCACATGATGCGCAACAACCAACAACATAGTAAAGCCACGCATGGCATCAATATACTCTATTCTCTTACTGTCATTCATAATGCAAATACAAATATTAGTTTAACTATACACTATTCAAAACTCAAAACAGACTTCGTTTTCTTGTCAATACCTTTCGTCACTCGACTTGAAATATAATTGCATACTATGCCATATAAAGCCGATACTATAAAAGTAATAAATATAACAACTGAAATCAGAATCAAATACATGGGATAGCTTTTTGTGTCCAGAAGATTCCTATCCACCGTCTCCAGAAGAGTTTGGATGCGGTTTGTTACATGTATGATATAAACCGCCAAGGTACCACTTGCTATCCAGTTAATGACTTTATTATGAAACGTCTTGTAAAGGAATGGCAGGAAAGAACAGACAGATGAAAAAACGACAATAGGACTAGAGTAATTCCAACACCACTTTACACCTGCCACAAAACTGAATATAATGACAATGGTTGAGAGCAGATAACCCAACACCCAAATCCATGATTTAATCCTTTTAATATCATCTTCATAGAGTTTGATGCATCGGGCGATCATATACATGAGTACAAAATGAATAACTGAATAGCCACGATTATATCCCAGTTCCTCTACTTCCATGATACAATCAAACCAGAACTCCAACCCCCAGAAAAGAAGAACCCATTTAAGACTGCCCCTTCCATATTTATCTATGAATGCATTAATCACAGGTGATAATATCATCAGCATGAAATAGCACTGAATGAAATAACCTGCGTAGGAGATAACACAGCATCTCTCAATAAAATCAGTCAATACGAATTCATGATCACTGACACATTTCACGATATACAATGGTACATATATTAAGGCCAAGTAAATAATTAATTTCAGGATCGAACTAAGTTTCAGTCTTATACCGAAGTAGCCCGATATAATAACAAACATATTCACGCAGATTATCACAGCAGCACTGATGATCATCTGTCCTGTCCTAAATAATGTCGGATTGCTTATATCATAGGCAGGAAGAGGCCAGTCTCCCAAAAACCACCCATTAAAATGGACAATCAGCACAGCAAATGTTGCAATGATCCGGTATAATTCAATACTGGAATTCCTTGGGGGACGATTAGTATTCTTATCTTTCAACATGATAGCATAAATTTCGTTCTCAACCTTTACTTAATTTTATACGATATTTCCCCGCCATAAGAGGAAAATATTTTTCTGTAGCGATAATAAACGGAATGAACAATAGTAAGATCAATGCGGCAAAGACAACATCCATAACAGATGGAGCAGCAAATACCCACACCAAATCTATCAGTATCTTATGTAATCCGAGTATGATAATAGTACCTCTGGAAATAATGGCAATAACCTTGGGGGCACATCCGAATAACACAGACAAGGCCCATATCATCACAGTACCTGCGACGCCTCCTACCAAGAACAAGAAAATGTTTTCACCGTAATCACAACGGAACATACCAACGTAACCATTATACGAACAACACAGAGCAACAAGAAGAAGTCCACAAACAAACGCAGCAATAAGCATCACCTTGTTATTCAAAGCATTTATCATCTCCTTGTAATTGCGCAACAGCACGCCAAGGGCAAAGAAAGGATAAGCCGTACATACATCTACGACGGCATTCGGTTCTTTCAGAAAGAAAGGAAGCCCGGAAAGGTCAA
This sequence comes from Prevotella sp., assembly GCA_017965475.1. GTDB lineage: Bacteria > Bacteroidota > Bacteroidia > Bacteroidales > Bacteroidaceae > Prevotella. The sequence continues at coordinate 28,832 of JAGCPV010000041.1, read as the reverse complement.
TATGATTGTAAACGTATGCCAACACCATCATAACGACTGATAAAGAATAAAACAACTTCCTGGAAAAACAATACTGGAATATAATCTTCAGCACCATCAAAGTAAACACAAACCACAGTGTATCATATCCAGAAACCATTCCGAATGCGACATTACGTACAAACCAATAAGCGTCAGCTGAAGAGAATGATCCATTGAAGAACTGCAGGATGCTGTGATAGGCAAAATTGATGACTGCCATCAGCAGCATCGGAACAGCCAGGTTATACCATAGCTTTTTCCAAAACACCTGCCCATCAACTTCCTTCTTGTTCAGAAAACCTGAGATCACAAAAAACAGAGGAACGTGAAAAACATAGATAGACTTTTCACCTACAGAATAGAAATGGCCCAGAACTATCAGATAAATGCCTAAGGCCTTCATCCAGTCTATCCATTCTAATCTTTTTTCTCGCACTCTTGTCTCTGTCATCATGAATGATGTCATATTACACTTTAGGTAGATGAATCCTGTCGCCTATCATAAGTTGGAACTCCCTGGACAAATCGTTGTTCATGCCAGATGCCGAGAAAAACGTCATCTCACCGAAGTATATTTTCCCATTTACATTGTAAAGATCAACACGAACTTGTGGGAAGCCCTGACTGATCTTCCCGGCTATTTCTATCATTCTCTCCAAGTTCTGGGGGCGAGGTATATCCCGGAAGTGATCGGTTAAGTTTGTCTTATATTGACGCATCGGCTGCCAAGTGTGGATGTCATAGAGGTCGAACACCGCATGGTTTGAGCCTCCATCACTCTTCAGTTGGCGACCATAGATGACCTCTACATATTGAGGCTCTCCGTGAATACAATTAATCTTATAGTCAATAAGATCCTCTGTACCATCTCCCAACTCTATCAGACTCTCTGCGATCACTCTGGGTTTAATAGTGGTGTAGTGGAGTTCACACCATTCATAGCCATAGTTTACATTCAAATGTGCCTGCAAGAAATCGACAACTTCCTGCTTATTCATCTTACTTTTATCACGTATGACTACCGTACTGCCACAATCGTGCGTACATTTAACGACAAACTTATCCGGAAGACTGTCGAAATCGATATCCTCAGCCTTATCCCACACACCATAGCATTCTGTCAGGATATCTTTCAGACCAAGACTCTCTATGTATTTACGCACTTCATATTTGTCAGAATACTCGGTCCACTTTGAGGTGTCGCTCATAACAGAAAGCCATGTCATCTTTTCATCCAACGTCCGTGGATTCTTCCATGGGAACTTCTCCCTATAGAACCTGTTCCACTTCATGTCTATTGCCTTTCTGGGATTAGTTTTCTGAATCTCAATCCATTTGTCTGTAGGGTGGATATAATGAATGAAATACAATGCCTTTAGCGTCCTGATAGGATGCAGAAAGGATCTGGCACGTAACCGTAGCTTATAAGAGATATTCATCATATTAATTTGCAATTACCATGTAAAAAACTTGAGTGAGGACTTTAGTCCGATATATTTCAAATAGCCGGATTTCATGGCACGCCAGAAAACCGCAGGTTTATCTTTGTATGGGATAAAATGACCTGTGTAGAACACTTTGCTCAGCGTATAGCGCAGAAACTTATGAATAATTGGTTTCTGGCTGAAACGCAACAATTCGTCGGCCACGGTGAGATAGCAGTCCATATTACGGCGGGTGAATTTTGTTCCAACTGTTGATGCAGATCTGACGCGATGTTTCACAAAAGATTGTTTCAGACAGTATATGGAACTACTACGTAACATAAGAACGGTTGTGAACAATTCATCTTCATGAATAATGCCAGGATAGAAATCCAAACCAAGACGCTTCAGATGATCATGCCTGATTAGCAGGAGCCATACCACACAATTATATGATGTGGTGTCAAGCAGCAGATTAAGCAGACTCTCACCATCATATGCCTTGTTTTCTTCTACATACTTTGTACTATGCAACGACACAGCAAAATCCGTCTTGTCTTCCAGCAACCAATCCCTGTCGAAGAAAATGAAATCGGCATGGTTCTTCTCTGCATATTCATAACATTTCTGCAGAACATCAGGACCAGTCAGCACATCGTCGGAATCCATCATATAGATATATTCTCCTGTTGCATGCTGTAATGCCAGATTTCTTGCTACAGACTGTCCCTGGTTTTTCTGAGAGAAAGAGATAATCCGCGCATCCTTTTGCTGATACTTCTTGATGATTTCCTCACTGTTGTCCGTCGATCCGTCATTCACCGCAATAACCTCGATATCCCTTAATGACTGATTCAGGATAGAGTCAAACGCTTCCTCCAGATAAGGGGCAACGTTATAAATAGGCATTATGACGCTGACTTTTACCATTCGTTAGATCTTTTGAAGTTTCATACGACTTAACCAATCTGCCAATTTTTCCAACACCTCTCCACGATATTCTGATCTGCGGTGACACACGAAACCATGACCACCTGACGGATAAATATGGAGCTCCGCACGACGGTTCTTAGCGTGCATCGCCTCGTTAAAGAGCACGGAATTCTGAGGACTAACACACCCATCATCACTTGCAACAGCGATAAAAGCAGGAGGTGTCTTTTCAGAAACATGTAGTTCATTGCTAAAATGTTCTTCCAATTGCTGAGAAGCATCCTTTCCCAACAATTGATCATGCGAGTCAATATGGGTCAGTTCCTTTTTCATGGAAATGAGAGGATAGAAAAGGATTCCGAAGTCGGGGCGAACCACATCATGGTCCATCTCCATCATCGTTGAAGCAAGGTGACCACCTGCTGAGGAACCCATGATTCCGACATGATGGGCATCAAAACACCATTCCTTTGCATGTCGTCTCATCATCAGGACAGCATCTGCCCCATCGGTCATGGGAATCTTATAATCGTGATTCGGCATCCTGTATTCCAACATAGCTGGTGTATATCCCTGAATATAAAAGAAGGGGAACCAAGCATATCCTTCATACCACGTTTGCAGATAACTATACCCACCACCAGGACAAATTATAATGGCGCCATCCTTCTGATGATTTAAAAGATCAGGTAAGACATGCAAGATGGCTCCATGCGGTAGTTGAACATGAATAATAGACTTCTTTATCGTAATTGCACCCACAATTATTACAAGTAATAATGTAAGTAATAATACGGATAAAGAAATAAAAACTTTCTTCATGTCTCAACTTTATTTTATAACTGCAAAGATAAGTGATTCTTTTGACACTTCCAAATAATTCAATAACTATTTTGACAATTCAACATCATTATCACACAACTCTACTCACCAACCAACAAAGAATTACCAGATACAGCATGCCATTAGCCGTTCTGTGACGCTGCAGATATGTCCATCATGGGGTAGCTCTTACAATCATAAAAATTGCAAAAAACATTCTGCCATACAGAAAAAATTGTATCTTTGCATTCTATAAAAACAACAAACTAATGAATATTACCCAAGTTCTTAATCAGGAAAAGTGTTGCGGATGTTCAGCTTGCGTTGCTACCTGTCCCCAAAATTGTATTTCCATGGAAAAAGACGAACAGGGGTTTCTTCGTCCTAAAATAGCCATTAACTCTTGCATCGATTGTGGGAAATGCGAGAAAAAATGCCCTGCTTTGCATATTAAAGAGACACGAATTCCCTTAAAGGTTTGGGCTGCTAAAAATCGTGATGAAAAGGTTAGGCTTTCTAGTTCATCAGGTGGCGTGTTTATGGCTTTGGCCAAGGTAATTATTGAAAGAGGAGGGGTCGTTTTTGGTGCAAAATTTGACGATGATTGGGGCGTCGTACATGACTATGCTGAAACGATGGAAAATGTGATAGCTTTCAGTGGCAGCAAATACTTGCAAAGTCGAATGGAGGACTGTTTTGTCAAGGCGAAGAAATTTCTTGATGAGGAAAGATGGGTTCTTTTTACGGGAACACAGTGCCAAATTAAAGGACTGAAGTGTTTTCTTGGCCGTGATTACCAACGATTACTGACTGTAGATATTATATGCCATGGTGTTCCTTCTCCTATGGTTTGGGATGATTATCTTTTATATATTAGACAACAGCAAATAAACGGATATAACACTAATCATGTTATCAAAGAATTGCCAATCATTGAGGGTATCTTTTTTAGAGATAAGTCTAAGAGCTGGAAAGAATCTGGGTTAGTATTTCATTTTCGTAAGTCTGAAAAAAAGACGAATAAAAACACTTGTTCTTCCAAAACTGATGGAAAAGATGAGTGTTGGTCCACATACAACAAATTGTATAATGATTTATTTTTCCAAGGCTTTATAAATAATTTATTTCTTCGGCCATCATGTTATGATTGTCCCGCTAAAAATGGACTTAGCCAAAGCGACATGACTATAGGAGATTATTGGGGGCTCCCAGAAACATTAAAAAATTGGGATGATGATCGTGGGATCTCGATAGTACTTGTATATACAGAGAAAGGATCTTCTATTTTGGAGGAACTAAATATAGAAAAAATAGAAACTACATATGAGAATGGACTTAAAGCCAATCAAAGTATTGCTTTTAGCGTTACCAAACCTAGGTTAACAACATATTTCTGGAAAAAATATCCTGAAAAAAAAATAAAAACGATAGAAATATGCTTAAAAAAGATGCAGCCCTCTATCATATATCGTGCTATACGGAAAATATATAGAACAATAAAAGGAATTAGCAGATGAATATAGGAATAGTAACGCAACCTCTTTCAAACAATTATGGTGGAGTGTTGCAGAATTATGCGCTTCAAATAACACTAAAAAGACTTGGACATAATCCAATAACCTTCAATGTCGTTCCCCAAGAGAGATCTGTAAAAATATGGATTCGACACACAATAAAATATTTACTCGTATTAGGTTTGCCAGGCAAACGGGAGGATTATTATCCGTTATTTTATCCACGTGATAAAAGCGTTGCGCTTTTTGTGGATAAGCACATCGTTCATACAAAGATCCATCGAAATTATAAAGGTTATTATATTAAAAAGATGGGGTTGGACGCCATTGTCCTAGGTAGTGATCAGGTTTGGAGGAAACGGTATAATTATAAAGTTTGGAAAGATAAATTCCTCCGATTTGTTTCTGATACCAACATTTTGCGATTGGCATACGCTGCCTCATGGGGTTCCGACCAATGCGAATTTAGTGAAAATGATTTGTTAATTGGCCGCACATTAATGAAGAAATTTAAAGCAGTGTCTGTACGTGAAAACTCTGGAATAGAACTATGCAATAAATATCTAGGTGTAGATGCAATAGAGGTTCTTGATCCGACACTGTTGCTTAGTAGCACAGATTATGCTGAACTAACTAAAGACATAAAGAAACAACAAGAACCATACATGGCTGCATATATCCTTGACAGATCACCTAAGAAAAAACAAATGATTGATTATTTTGCAAAACAGAATGGAATAAAGGTTGTTGACTTTGACATTGCAAAAAACAAGGTAAGTGTTGAAGAGTGGTTATCACTTTTTGCTAACGCGCAATTTGTACTCACAGATTCATTTCACGGGACCGTTTTTTCTATCATTAACCAACGACCATTCGTCACTGTGGTTAATTCTCATAGAGGAAGTGCCAGGTTTTATTCGTTATTGAATAAGTTAGGACTTGAAAACCGTATAATAGAAAATGATTATGAAGAAAAAAGATTGGGTGAGATAGACTGGATGAATGTGGAAAGAAATATAACTCATTGGAGAAATTTAAGCATCGATTTTTTGAAAAGGAATTTATAGCTGAGAACAGACCAGAATACAATCCTATATATAAAAATTATTATTACATTTTGCCTACATTGCCTACATGCATACATAATTAATTAGATATCAATTACATATGGAATGTAGGCAAATTCAAATCATGTAGGCAATCACTTCTCTCTCACCAGATACAGCATGCCATTAGCCGTTCTGTGACGCTGCAGATTGGGCATGTTGTACAAATACCTGCCGAAGGTAGCCACTCCATTGGCCTTCAGACCACTGCCTGCGATCCTCCGCAGTCGTTCATAGATGTTCGTGGGCGAGAGCCAGACACCATCTTCCTCACGCTCAGGGATTTCGTAATGTTCCTTGAAATACTGCACGGCTGGGGGAATGATCTCAAACGAGCGATTGTGCGCCATGATCTCCTTCACCTCCTCAGGCTCAAACCACCACTGCACCCGCCGCTCCGTCACTATCGTATAGGCCTGACCATACAGGGCCTCGTAATTCGGCTTGACGCTCGTATCGATGGGGGCCGTCAGTCGCACACAGATAAACCGTCTGTTTCCCGTGGGATCGCTCAGCACATTCATCTCATTCGTCGTGGCGATGAAGGAGGCATAGCGCTTGAACTCCTCGACATGCTTGCCGTAGGGACGCTTGATCTTCACGCTCGGCAGTTGGATGATGTTCTTCAAGAAACTCTCCTGCACCTTCTGGCTGATGCCGTTGAACTCGTCGAGATTGATCAGCAGCGAGTGGTGCATCGCCATCAGCGTCGCCCGTTTCTCACTGACATCCTGATTCTCCTGGAATCCCCAACTCAGTTCTTTTGGCAGGATACTGCGACAGAAAGCCGATTTCCCATCACCCTGCGGAGAGATGAGCAGGGGCACGATAGAATTGCCGAACTCCTGCGTGGGCAGCACCCACTGCGCCACCATATAGAGGAACCACTTCTTGAACCACGTCTCCCACTGCGGGATGTCACAGGGTACCGTCCTCGCCAGCATCGCGATATGGTCCGTCTTTCCGTCCCACTTGTCACGAGCCCTCAGCAGATAGTCCTCGACGGGATCACTCTGACGGATCATGTTCGAATGAACATAGCGACGTACATCCTTATCGCGCACGTCGAGGTTATCCAGACGGGCCGCGATGGTCAGACCGTTGATGGCATTCTCGTCGCAGGGTTGCCAACCTTCTATCCACGTGTTGTTGGGACGATACTCCGTATAGCCCATCACCTTATTATAGCGGAACACATAACGCGTCGTCAGGAAGCGGATCAGTCGTTTGGTCTCGCGACTCACCGTCTCGTTATCGCTCTGCCGTTGGGGTTTGTACTCCGTATAGACAGCCGAACAGATGGCGCGGAACTCATCCTCATCGTAGGAATCACTGTATTTATGATGGTTCCGGGCATGAACGAATGCCTCCTCCTCAGGCACGCCCAACTCACAGAGCCTACGGAACAGTTCCGTGATATAAGCCTCCTGACGTTGTGTCGTCACGATATCAGCGACCTCGTCGAAAGCCTCCTCCGATGCCCTCCGATACATCCGCTCATAGTCCGAATAGAGCATCATGTCAGGATCCCGCTGCTCATGCCCCTCATTCTGCATCGAAGGGAGAGCATCAGGATCCTTGTCGTTTTTGAGTGACAGATCAATCTGCAGCGGTGTTGCCTCTGAATGATAATATGGTGCCTCATCAAGCGTCATACGGAAAGTACTTCTCGCCGTAACAACCTGACGCTCAATAGATTTCTGAAGGATCCCACCATATACGCCAAAGGCCACCTCGTAGGCATCAGCACAGAAACGGTTCATCGTCTCTTCATCCGCCAACGGCGCCCCACCCTTTCGTGCCACTGCCACCAGGATCTCCACGCTCCTGCCATCAGCACCTTTCAGGGCCGCAAACGTCATCGGCAGCATCTTCGATGCATTTTTGACGGCCTCAATATCCTCAGCCGTCATCAGACCACCCACATGGAGCGTCACCAGACCGTTGAAAGCCGCAATACGCAGGTTGCCGTTCTCCTCTTTGGCCAGTTCCACGGAGGGCATGACCATCGCAATGGGGTTCCGACGTTCATATTCGCCCGTATCGCCATAGTCAGCGATATGTTGACGCAGTTTTCCGATGGTCTCTGCCTTCGTATCCGTCTGGATACGTTTGAAAAACCACTCTGCCGGCTTCACGGAGAGGTGAAGCACATTCTGTTTGTCGATTCGTACGATAGAAAAAATCATATATTGTGCTTTAGAGATGATAAGGAGTCCTTTTGCGTCGTAAAGGAGTCCTTTAGAAAAGTCCCAATGGCTGGGACTTTTCTAAAGGACCCCTTGAAAAACGTATGCCTCCTCGAATTGGTTGAAAAAGTTCTCCGTTGGACAGCCATAGGACTCCAGCAGATCCAGGATCCACCGTTGCTGTTCTGGAGAGAGCAGCTTCTCGCCGTCCTTGTATCGATAGTAGGAGCCTTTGCTGCCGAGGTATTCCGTAAGCTTCAGTCGGATGGCCATACGCACGTCGCGCGCACGAACCTTATCCTTTATTTCGCCAAAGCCACGGGCCATCTTCAGACGCTCAGACGTCACAAAACACGGGCACCCGCCCTCCTTCGCAGCCTGCGGCAACACGCTGGGCCACGACCTCACGCCATCAGGGATCTGCGTGAAAGCCTGATAACGCAGACATTCACCAGATCTGGGGCAACTGGTTTGCTGACAAACCGCCCACCATTGGGGTATTTCGTTGTACTTAATCATGGTACAAAGATACGAAAAAATCCGCAAAATACCAAATATTTTGAGGACTTTTTCGTATCTATTCTCGCATTTGCCTACATCAAGGCCATTTGCTTACATTATTTAACACTTTGTATTTTAAACACTTATATCATAATGTAAGCAATGTAGGCAAAATTTATAAATTATTTCTTTTTCATACCAAACAGCAACAGACTCAACTGGCTGCTACGCATCAACACTTTGGCAATGCCGACTGAAAGCATGATAAAAACAAAGGATACAGCAAAATATAGGACGAACTCTATCCAACGGTTTTCTATGACAGGCAAATACGGCAGTACGATAAACAGAATTATGAAATGCAGCAAATAAATCTGTAATGACAACACCCCAAGTTTCGCCAGGAAAGTCTCGAACGGTCTGAAACCATTCTTGAACAGCGTGATTAATAAAAGCAGACTGGACAAATTACCTATTGGTACAAATAATTTCATATCACGAACCTGAATGCAGTATATGGAGACAAGGAAGATGATCAAATAAACAGGCACATAATACCATGTCATGATCTTATACAACCTATAGGAATAATAGCCCATCATAAAGAATGGGTAATAATGCCAGTACAGATTGATACAGAACAGGATATTGAAGAAGTTTCCTTTGGGCAACACATGCAAATAGAGCGTTACCACCCCAAACAAAATGGCATTGACAACAGGAGCTGGAACTCGTATTTTCAGGGACAGGCGTTTGACAAAAGACAGAGACACCATAAACTCAAAAAGGACAATCAGGAACCAAAGGCTATGTTTATATTCGGCTAATGGGATATCGACGAAATTTGAAGGCGTGCCAATGCTCTTAATGATATAAAAGCTAAAAAGAGGCAGCAAAAGGCGGACTGCACGATTAGCCACTAACTTGCGGAATCCATACCTGTCGATTGAGCGATGTGCCAATAAACCACTGATGTACATAAACACAGGAATCTGTACGGTATTACATACAGTATGAACCCAAGAATCCACATGTCTGTCAGCAAAGAAATACAAGTGCCCCAATACGATAAGCACGATTGCAAAACCCTTTGCATAATCTAATGTCAAATCTCTATTTGTCTCCATAACAAAAATAATTTTTCATATTAACTGTCCTATTTATTACGACGGATTCCGAAGAGGAACATTGCCAGCCAACTGTTCTTCATCAGCAGCTTTGATATTTCTATCGACACAAAGATGATTGCGGAAGCAATCACGAGATCATACGGGAATTCCAACCATCTGTTCTCCACCACTGGCAGAACCTTCAACAAGGGGAATAACAGGAAGAAATGCAGCATATATACCTGCAAGGAAAATACACCTACTGTCGCAAAGACGGTTTTCAGAGGTTTGAAACTGGTTGAGAATACGGATAACAAGAAGAAAAGACTAAACAAATTACCGGCCATGTTTATACCGACTTTCCACAGGACATCCCCAAAATAGAATAAGACGAAGAGATAGAGGAAAAGATAGATTGGCGCATATTTCAATACCAGGAACCTTTCAAGCTTGTAAGAGTAATAGCCCATCATAAAAAATGGATAGAAGTGCCAATACAACTTGACACATAGCAGATGATTCACCAATCCGTCTTTGGGGATCATGAAAAAGACGATTGAAGTTATTGCATATACGACGATATTTACATAAATGGTTTTGATTTTGAATAGTGTAGAGCACTTCTTGACGAAAGACAAAGTCACCATCAGTTCAAAAAGTACCAGCATAAACCAATAGCCATTCTTTTTCTCTCTCAACCAGAAATCCAACCAGTAAGAAGAGTCCCACAGTCCCCAGATAATGTAGAAGGAGAAAAGCGGGAACAACAGACGTATCACCTTACTCCAAATCAACTTCCTGAAGCCATACCTATCTACAGACACATGAGCCAACAAGCCACTGATATACATAAAGACTGGCAATTCCATTGTATCACAGACACGAAAGACCCAAGCCTCCCCCTCATATCGTCCTGAATAAAAATACAAATGACCAACCACAATGGAGAGCATTGCAATTCCCCGCAGATAGTCGTATGTCAGATTACGTTTCTTTTCCATACGTCTTTATTTTAATTTTTTTCTTTTCATATAATCCTTAATAACGTCATATGCCATACAGGAATCCATGACATGATAACCATCCAGGTTCAGATGCAGGCGGTCATCCAGATATATATCCGGGTGGGCTTCAATACCTCCCGAATTCCAAGCAGACATCGGAATGAAGAGAACCTTTTCATCTAAGCCTGTTTCATGGAGCATCTCCCTCATGGCATCCCGATAGTCTTGCGCACTATTATCACCAATTTTAGTCAGCAACGACAATAAGTTAAGTACACAACGCCTATATAACCCTCGTTTTCCATTATAGTATTTCATATCCACACTTGGGACTTCCATGACAACGGGACGAATACCATTCTGGATAAGCACATTCAACATCAGACGATAATTTCCAACATAAAAGCTTTTGGGTCTGTACAAACGCCAATCATTAATTCCCGCCATGATAATGCAATAATCCGGATGCTGCTCCAACAATGGCTGAGTACAAAAATCCTTCTCCCAAGCATGCTCAACCGTACGGTCTGCAAACATGTCACAGTAAATCTCTTTTGTCACCTTACCACTATGACCTCTCGAGAAACACTTCACAGGAAGGGAAGTGAGTCTTTTGGCAAATCGGCAGAAGATCGTGTCACACTCTAGTGAGGCATGATATTCCGCCCAGCTGTCGCCGATGACAGCCACGCGCAAAGTGTCATCGTTAGGATGTGGACCAATATCGTAAATAGGGAACTCCTCTGCGACAAAAAGTTCTTTTTCAATATATAAGTAGCCTTTATAGCCCAGGAAACCAAACACGGCAAGAAGGACCAATGACCACCACAGCCATTTGAGCCTTCTGATCCTGACCAGGATTCTATATACCGTGTAGAGTTGCATCAGCTTATCTTATTTATCACATTTTTGAAACAAGACTATCGAACGAAAGGATCCTTTCTGCATTGGCATCATTGAAAAGCAGATGCATGAAATCCCGTTTCTTCTGATTCAGATCCACTTTCTTTAGTTTGTTGATAACGGCAGTCTTTAGATCTTCCAGTGTACTGATCCCTGCTCTTGCTCGGAGGAAATCCATATTGGGTTTGGTCTTTGACAACAAGAAGATGGCATCATAGAAATCCCTACCCTTCTGACGAGACAGGATAGCGGCAAACTTCATTGCACAAAGCACGTCCAATGGGGGGACCTGGATGTTGAAGAAGAAGCCCATCCGATTCACCGTTGCCACTTCAGGTTGGTATGCCACCTCCTGATCCTGAGCCTCGACCTTTAACAACAAACGTTCGTCACGATGGCCAGACAGCCCCAAATCAAAAAGCATCTGAGGGAAGTAGAGGTTCCGACGATAGGCTGTCAACTTAGGATTCGCCCTGTCACGAGTCTCCACATGGATATTGTTCTGCTGCAGATAGCCCACCACACTATCCGTCATTGCAAAAAACTCTTCTTCCGTCAAATCCTTACAGTCAAAGTCAAGATCTTCCGAGAAACGGTCTATGCCCTGAATCAGCCTCAGGTTTGTTCCTCCGATAAACGACACCTTATTAATATATGGGGTCGTTGCAAGATGATCCAGAATCAGAATCTGCAGATACTCCTTCAGCATATAACGCTCAAAGCGACTCTCCCTCGCTATTTTCGGAGGGAAAAAGCTACGTATGTATTCTAAATCTATCATAATTCATATACCTTTAACAGGGTTCTCATTCTTTTATCTAATGTCTTACTTCCGATCTTTGTCAGATATTCCTCCATAAGTGACGTGTTGAAGTCATTCTGCATATAGTCTTCATCCAAGCGCAGTTCTTCCATATCCTGCTCAGACTTATAATATGGATTCAGGTAAAGCAAATCCAGCAACGCTTTCTCTGGAGTGGCGAACATCAAGCCACGACCATTCTGCATTGTCCTGATCTCGTAGCCGAAGAAGAGTGGCGTCTTGACATTCTGGTAGTGGAAAGTTCCAAAAGCATTCTCAAACTTTGCCGTCTTGAGCGTCGTCACACTGGTCAATTGCACCACCTCCTCAGGAATCATGCCGTAGAAGGAGAGTGCACTATGCAGACTGATATAGGACGGGGCATACATGCGATTGGCTACATAGCGTGAGAACTCAGGCATCTGACGATACTCGGAAAAAGCATAATACTGATTCCTTAATTTCACGAGCAACCCCTTCCGACACCAACGAGTGAGGTTATTACGGTCAAAGTCCTTCTCCCATAAAAGCACCTGATTGATGTTGAAACACCCCATCGGATACATTCGTTCCCTAAACGTCAAAAAGTCCATCTCGATCAATTTTGTTTCTAAAACTCTGCAAATATAGAGATTTTTGGAAACAGAACCAAATTATTCGGAAGAAAAGTGAGAATTATTTTGCATTTTGACTGATTTGCACTAACTTTGTAGCGTCAAGACGAACGGATGATGCATTACATTCATTTACTCCGGCCTCTGCAATGGCTCAAGAACGGATTCGTGTTTGCGCCGATCTTCTTCAGCAGCAACCTGTTGAAGTGGGAGTTGTTTTGGCCAACGCTGATCGTCTTCTTGGCATTCTGTCTCATCTCCAGCGCCATCTACTGTTTCAACGACCTGCGTGATGTGGAGGCAGACCGTCTGCACCCGAAGAAACGTCTGCGCCCCATCGCCTCTGGAGCCGTATCCGTGAGAAGCGGCTACGTGATGATGATCCTCTGCACCATTGGTGCCTTCGTACTGCTGCCATTCTCGCAGAGTGTCAACCTGCCCCACCTCTATCTGATCCTGGCAACCTACTGGCTGATGAACATGGCCTACTGTCTGTGGCTGAAGCAGTACGCCCTCATCGACGTGACGATCATCGCCATCGGCTTCGTGATGCGCGTGCTCATCGGTGGTCTGACGACGGACATCTGGATCTCCCACTGGCTCGTGCTGATGACCTTCCTCGTAACACTCTTCCTCGCCTTCACCAAACGAAACGACGACTACCGCATCTATGAGCAGACTGGCCAGAAACCCCGTGTCTCGATCACAGGCTACAACAAGACCTTCATCAACGAGGCGACTGCCATCATCGCCTCCGTCACGCTGGTCTGCTATATCATGTACACCATGTCGGAAGAGGTCATTACGCGTATGGGCACCCGCTACGTCTATCTGACGAGCGGTTGGGTACTGGCAGGTATGCTGCGCTACCTGCAGAACATGATTGTCTTCGGCCTGAGCGGAAGTCCCACGAAATCGCTCGTGAAGGATCACTTCATCCAGTTCTGCATCCTCGGCTGGATCGTCTCGTTCTTCGTGATCATTTATCTTTAGGCTCGTACTTCACCCCAAAGAGATAATGACCCAGGAAGGGACTGAGACGGATGATGTAACTGGCCATAAGACTTAGAGAGAGTACGACAAGTGCAATGCCCAGAATCACCCAGAATTCAATGAACTGACTGTCGAAAGCCTTCAACCTGTCGGCATAGGGTAGCAGGAAACTTGGCAAGAAGAAATAATGAAGCAGGTATATATCCAATGTACGGGTGCCGACATATTGCAGGGGTTTGGAGAGATGCACCTTTGACAACCATGATTCTGAGAGTCGAAAACACGTAAACACCATCGACATGCCCGTGATGCCTCCTACAAAGAATCGGAACATCTCAAACAACAGACTCTCCTTGTGGGGAGTCAGGGAAATCAGGAAAAAGGTCATCGCAATCGCCAGCAAGACCACTGGTTTGCCTGTCCATCGTATGAATGTGTCGAAATGTCGTCGAATAAACGCCCCCATATAGAAGAACAGGAAGAATCGCCACAACGTCACACTCAGGAAACCAAGCACATTTATGACTATAGCCTGTCCACCAGAAGCAGAGGCGTGAAGGGTGTTGTAATAACGGGCACAGCAGAAAGCTGCCAAAGCAATGGCCACGGCTACCCAAGGTCTCCACTTCGCCCCAAGACGGGCAATGAGCAGGTAGAGCACAAAGAACTCGAATAGTACGAATGTGAACCAATAGCCTCCTTTCAGAGTACCCAACTGACGGAAGAATTCTGGCGGAGGTGCCAAAAGCAGGAGGAAGATAAAGGTGGGCAGCAACTGCACCATCGCCTTATGACGAATAACTTCCTTGAAAGGCCGTCGGGCCATTGGCTCAAACAACCAGCCGCTAATCATGAAGAAACATGGCAGACGAAAGAGGTAGAAGATGCGGTTATACCCCATCAGCGGACCGTCCATGCAGAAATAGCAGACATGGGCATAGACCACGAGGATCATCGTGAATCCCCGCATCGCGTCGATGTATTCTATTCGTTGCTTTGCCATTACAAGTGCAAAGGTACGAATAAGTGCGTAAAAAGCCAAAGATTATTTGGTTTTTCACCCATATCTTTGTATCTTTGCAACATGAAAGAACGGATCAACTGGATAGATTGGGCCAAGGCACTGGCGGTTTGCTGTGTCGTGTTCTGCCATTTGCCACAGTCCCAGGAATGGTTCTATTACCGCTATCTGCAGTCAGTGATCATCGTCATTTTCTTTTTTATCTCTGGTTATCTGAAGAAAGACCGTGGGAGCGACAAGGAGAACTGGCGGAAATACTGGCATGGTCTGATCCTACCTTATTTATTATATAACGCTATCGTCTATCCCTATTGGCTGGCTAAATTCTACCTGCTCAACGGCGGACTGCCAGACCTGTTTACTGCCATGCGTCCTATCTTCGGAGCCTTGCTCTTCGAGCATGAGAACGCTTTCTGTGAACCACTTAACGGCCCGTTGTGGTACCTGCCAGCCATCCTGATCATGCATGTGATTGTTGACCTCTGCCGAAAGACTGAACACCAGCATTTGATCATGATCACGCTTTGTATCATCTCATTCGTCCTCTATGCAGCCAATAAATACTGGTATTTCGCCCCAAGTCTGACGCCTATGGGACTGATGCGTAACCTACCATATTATTACATCGGATATGTGATGGGACAGTATCACCTATTTAGAGACGTCAGCCCTCGGCGCGATTTCCTCTGCTGTATCCTATGCCTTTCTGTCAGCATTCTCTTCTTCGCCTGGCATTTACAGGCGTTCTATGGTGGCCAGCACCTGTTGCACATAGTGCTCTACTATCCTGTCAACATTGGCTTTTTCTTCGGCGTGCTCTATGGTTGTAAGGTGCTTAATGGCTTCAAGTTCTCATTCGTCACTAATCTCTCCATTGGCACGTTAGTCATCATCGGTCTCCATGCCATCCTCGTCACCGCCGTCAATCTCGTTTGGGAGCATCTGCTGCACCTCAATAGTACGATCTGCTACCACTGGTACGAAGCATTACCCACCGCCCTCCTCATCGTCGCCCTCCTCTACCCCATCATTCTATGGGGCAAGAAGCATTATCCCATACTTATTGGAAGAAAAAGCACATAAAATTTGGATAATTCCCAGGAATTCATTATATTTGCAAAAAAAATGAGACCATGGCACCACAGCTGAGTATTATTGTACCTGTCTATAATGTGGAGAAGTATATCCACACTTGCGTGGAGAGTATCTTCAAGCAAGGCTTGGACGATGAATGCTTTGAGGTTATCATCGTCAATGATGGTTCCACGGATAGAAGTATGGAAATGATTCAGGATATTATCATCCAGCATCAGAACACCATCATCATTAATCAAGAACAACAAGGCGTATCTGTCGCAAGAAACAACGGTATAGAAACGGCACAAGGAGAATATATCCAGTTTGTTGACGCTGACGACTTTTTAATAGAAAACAGTCTTTTGTTTTTATTAGACAAGGCAATTACGTCTAAGGCCGATATTATTACTGCAGATTACATCAGAATGAATGATAATCAAATTGCACAATTCGCGAAAGACGTTTTTAAGCAAAAAGATGGAGCATCCCAAGAAAGAACTGGAGAAGAATTCTTACTCAAAGATCACAGTCCCTATTCCTGCCACATCTGGCGATCATTATATAGAAGAGATTTCATAAATCAGAACAAGCTCAGGTTTATTCCTGATATTTATTACGAAGACATTCCTTATACATACGAGTGTTATCTTAATGCCAAACAATGTATTAAAGTTAATTGGCAGTATGTGATTTATAGAAAAGGGCAAAGATCCATTACAAGTTCCCTTAATAAGAAAAAAGCCATGGATTTCTGTCTGGCTATTTCAAAGATCTGGGATTATTCTCATTATGAAAACCTAAGCGATCAGATTAGAGAAAAAATACGTAATAATACCTTCATCCATTTTTCTTTGTTGTTGTGTGCCATTACATCAAGTACTTCACTATCCAAATCGGAGAAGATGGATGTGTTATATTACATGAGAGATCTTATTCCTGATTTATCATTCAGAAATGGTCTCAAACAAAATATCGTAAATTTCCTGTATCATAAAATGCCTTCTACTTATATGACTCTCAGGATTTTTTACGCGGAGTATTTACAAGATACCATCTGGAAAATAGGAGATACAATAAGAAATAAGAAAGTCTATGAATAAGGACTGATCCATCACAGGCTATCCGTTGATGATATCCTTAAACAATTGTACCCAGAGAGGCATAACACTACTTGCAGAATACCTCTGAGATGAGTGGATTCCAGCATGTCCCATTTCACGCCTTAGTTCCTCGTTCTCAATTAACTGGCACACTTTCTCAACATACTCATTGACATTCCGATTGTTTATCAGCATACCATCAACACCATCGGAAATAATATCTGCAGGACCATACGGACAATCGTATGCAACCACAGGCAAACCACAACTCATGGCCTCAGCCAGGACTAATCCAAACGGCTCAAAAAGAGAAGTCATCAACAACATTGAGCTTTTGAAATACTCTTCATTGATAGAAGATGTAGGTTGATGTATTATTATATTGGCTCTCTGCTGATTGATTTCAAACAAAAGACTGTCTTTCTGTTTACCATAACCACCAAATATGTGAAGTTGCCAATCCGGATGACGTTCATTAACAAGCTTCCATATTTGCAGAAGTGATTGTATATCTTTCTGAGAGGAATAACGACCCACAAAAATAGCTGATTTTGAACTACAGGTACTATAACGACCAGTATCATTCAAATGAACAACATTAGGAATAACCCTCACATGGGGGGTCAGTTTTTTCCATTCCAGAGCATCGCCTTGTGATAAAGCAACAATCATCCGGACTTTCTTCAATGCATGATATCTGAACTTGACTTGGATTTTCTGTTGCCAACTATATTTTTCAAACTTATAGGCCAAATATACGTTATGAGATTCATATACAACAGGAACATGTTCGCAGACCTTCATCACATCACAAACGAATTCAAGTCTAGTGCAAACAATAACATCTGGTTTGAACGCTCGTATTTTTTCTGACATACGTTGACGGAACAACTGATGGAGTTGATACTGCAGACGGTAACGCTTCAGACCAGAATATTGGTACACATGATGGAATGAAATGCCCAAATTATGACATTCCACTTTAGTATTCAAAGGGAAAACAATTGGATGATCTCCTTGACTGGCAAGCAACAAACAGATCTCACAGCCTCCGTATTCGGCAAGCCAATTCAGTTTATCAGTTATGACTCGCTCGATTCCACCATGGATAGCCAAAGCATTTTCTACATACAACAATTTCATACCCGTCTTACTTAACTAAGTTCTCTTCACTATCTTCATAGTGGTCTTTTTGATAGAAGATACGTGACAAGCCCTTGCCTTGAATCTTCACATGTTGTATAAAACTTTGCCATAGAGATTGATGCCCAATAGTACCATACCCCGTCACAGGCCGTGCCTTTCTATTATACAAAAAGGATATCTTACCAAATTGTTTTAAGGACAGAGCCAAAGAACCATCTTCACCACGACGGATGTCAGTACGGATCTTCACCCGACGTGCATAATCAGCATTAAAGGCAAACACCATACCACGGACACACAATTCTGGTCTTTTAAAATGCTGAACGAATAAGAAAACATCACGGATTAACTCGAATAGCATCAAGCCGAAACGGGAATGGTTTTCATCAGGGAAGAAACTCCAAAACGAACTGACACACGACACATTGGACTTAGTCAACTTTTTCATCATCAAATCAACATAATGTTGAGGATAGAAGGTATCGGCATCAATACAAAAATGATATTTACCACGGGCATGGTCCAAACCGCATTGACGGGCAAAACCAGGACTCTGCCGCAACTCATTAAAATACGGAACTCCAAGTGATTTATATACATCCTCAGTTCTATCCTTTGAGTTATTATTGACACCAATAATCTCCAATGGATAAGCCGATTTCAATTCACTTAGTGACCATAAACATGATGCCAGCCTGTATTCTTCATTATATGCAATAACAACGACACTGACCAATGGAACGTCACTCTGCAGATTAGACAGTCGGACACGAATACCATCAATCACATCTTGAGGAACCTCATTGAAGGGCTTCCCATAGATTGTCATGTATTTATCATACCAAGCCATAATGGTTTTTTGTATAATTTCAGCCACAAAGATAGAAAAAAAAAACAAAATACAAAAAAATAACTACTGATATTTGTATATTTCATCTGTAATTTGTATTTTTGCAATGAAATCAAAACGAAACGGTATGGACTTAAGCATTATTGTTCCAGTTTACAACGTAGAAAAATACGTTCGAGCATGCATCGAAAGTATTTACCGCCAAGGGATTGATGAAAATCGTTTCGAGGTTATCATTGTCAATGATGGGACTCAAGATCATAGCATGGAGGTTATAGCAGACATCATTGGACAGCATCCTAATATCTCCATTATCAACCAAGACAATCTCAGCCTATCTGTTGCACGGAACAATGGAATTGCCAAAGCCAAGGGGCTATATATACTCATGCCAGACTCTGATGACCTGTTGATTGACAATAGCCTGGCTGTTTTATTGGATAAGGCCATTGAAACAGAAGCGGACATAGTCGTTGCAAATTATCTCAGGATTAATGAAGAAGGGCACATCATAGATTCCCCACCCATTCATGAAGAAACAGAAATAGAATTCAAAGAAATGAATGGTGACGAACTATTGCTTAACTTAGATCCCAATCAATGCCATGTATGGCGAAGACTGTATAAAAGGTCTTTTATTATTGATAATCAAATTAGTTTTGTTCCAAAAATTAATTTTCAAGATGTACCCTTTATGCATGAGTGTTATTTAAAAGCACAAAAAGGGTTAGTCACACAACATTATTTGTATTTATACAGATTTAACAGATCGGGAGCAGCTACTGCGTCCTTCTCCCTTGAAAAGGCAAGAAGTTTATGTACTGCAATTGCAAAGACATGGGAATTAAGAAAGATCAGGGACCTTTCTCCAAAGATCATGCATAAGATGGAAGAAGACGTATATATAACATTCTCTCTATTGATTTATCGGACATTGTTTAGTATAACAAAGATTTCTGGAAGGAATCAGGTGATAGATATGATCAACGAATATGTGCCCGATTTGCGTTTTACGCATGGTTTTAGACAGAAGCTAACTACTTTTATGCTCAAGAAGATGCCCCATTTCTATATCAATTTTTACTATTACTATTCTTTAGTCGCATACAAATAATTACTCCCATATACTATTTATCATGGACAAAATCGATTTTGTTGTAACATGGTTAGACTCTACAGACCCTGAATGGCAGAAACAGTATGAATACTACAAGCCAAATGCCAAGGGAGATAAATCGAAAGCAAGATTCAGGGATATGAACATCTTTCAATATTGGTTCCGGTCTGTTGAAATGTATGCTCCCTGGGTACATAAAGTTTTCTTAGTTACCAACGGGAAATTCCCTGAATGGATTAATGAAGATAACCCCAAACTGGAGCTTGTCAGACATGAAGATTATATACCCAAAGAATGCTTACCAACTTTCAACTCCTGTACTATAGAATTAAATCTCCATCGCATAAAAGGGTTGTCAGAGCATTTTGTATATTTCAATGATGATATCATATTAAATAGACCTGTCGCCCCTGATTACTATTTCAAAAAAGGCTATCCATGTGACAATAACAAGGAGTCATGTTTTAATGTGCCCATTTATACCCCAGAAGAAAAATTCAGCATCTACATGTCAATGCTTGCTGACGTTGGCATCGTCAATGCTCATTTCAACCGATGGAAAACTGTATGTCAATCACCATGGAGGTGGTTTGGTTTCCATTTAGGCATTAAGGGATTCATTATGAGTTGCATATTGTTGAAACAAAGACTTTTTGTCGGCTTTTCCAACTATCATTCCGAACAAGCATTTCTGAAATCTACATTTGAAGAAGTGTGGGAGAAAGAATCAAAATTCTTGCAAGCCAGCTGTACTCGTTTTAGGGAGGAAGTCATTGCTAATCCTTACATATTCCGCTATTGGCAATTGGCCAAAAACCTGTTCTATCCAAAACAGAGGAAATATGCGACAATCCACATCTATGACAAAGGAGTTATCGATGACATCGAAAAAGCGCTAAACAATACCGACATCGTCTCAATATGCCTGAACGACACATCATTATGCCCAGATGACGATTTTAAATATATCGATAATGCCTTAGTGAGAATGCTTGAACAGAAATTTCCGAGCAAGTCTTCTTTTGAAAAGTAGCTATTAGACTGCTATTTTCTCAACCACCTTTTGCATCTGGATTTTCCATGACAGATGTTCTACGGTCTTACGTATATCCGCAGGTTTCATCGTGAACCGATTAATGAAGTCAAGAATCTGTTGAATATCAATGGGAGTCTCATCAGCAGAGGCCTTCAACACATAGGATTGATGATCAAAGTCACTATCCTGTTCACTGTATATGAAAGGGAGTCCGCGAGTAGCATATTCACGGTTCTTTAACGTCTTAATAATCGTAATCCCACTACGGTGACGCCCAAGTGAACCAATGGCGAAACATGACATATTGAAAACCTCATCCAGTTCTTCACCAAACAACTGACCATGGAAAATAATATGATCCTGTATTCCATACTTATCTATGATAGCTTGTAATCCTGGGTGAAACTGATTAGCTTTATACCTATGATGCGGATGGACGCCTCCTACTATATGGAAATAAACTTGACGAGGATTTTGTGTATTCTTGTAATACTCACCTATCCCTGCTATCAGACGATCAAATCCATGCCAGATATGAACCTCTGCTACACCTATCAGATGAATAGAGCCATCAGAAGGAGCATGATAATGATGTATGGGAATACTGTCAAAATCCACACCATTACTAATATTAATTGTTCTCTGACCGAATATCTCTTTTGCATCAGAGAAAGTCACCATAGCATCCATATACCGATAAAGGCTGTGACGAAACCATTTGTCAATGATAAGGCGCAATGGCTGCTTCCATATATGGGGACTAAACTCTGAGTCATATGGGTATGTAGGGATCTCTGTGACTGCATGAATACCAGCACGCTGAAGTTTCTTGAACAATCCAGTAAGCCAGGGACTTGCATTCATAAAACTGCGAGCATAGATAAACTCGATATTCTCACGTATGCAGTAGTTGTATATACATCCGTAACTCATGCGCTGCCTTATAGCAGCTAAGCGTCCTGTTCCATAATCTTTCAATATGACATCATCTATATAACGACAGCGATGTCCATTTTCTGCGAAACCATAGTAACAGAGACGTACGTCATGACCATTTTCACGCAAACCTTTCACCTGATAGTGGATTTTCTTTGAGATACCACTATGCTCAGAGAAACCATGATATACTAAAAATAATATCCTCATATTAAATAACTCTTTTAATCTTACCCAATAACCAAACAGATGATATAGCGATAAAGATCGGCATACGACCTAACAACCAGAACCATATATTCTGCCATCGCTCATTACGGAAATGAAGAACATCACAAAGACCAAATGGATGTTGCAGAATTTGTTGCATTTCTGAACAAGATATCTTTGGAACAATTCGACTATTACGTTTCAAAATATGACACACCATGTAGAAGCTATTCATTTCCAGATAAGAACAAAGGAAAGGTAAACAGGAATGACCCTTCATTTCTTTAGCCTTTCCTTTCAGGTAGGCTATTGTTGAAGCATTCTGCATGATTTCCTCCTTTGTCAGCAAATCCCTTTCCCGATAGTGCGATAAAGACTCTGGATGTTGGAGATAATGATATGTAACATCTGGCAGTAGTACAGCCCTACTAACTTTTGTAATCAATTCTGTAGTAAAAGCCATATCTTCCCAGAAATTTGTATCAATAAACCTTACACCCGTTTTTCGAAGGAAATCGACATCTACCAGAACATTACAGACTGATACGTGAAAAATATGAGTATTCTTGAACGCATAGATGGCTAATTCTCCTTCCTGAGACAGTTGTAACTTATCTTTCTGGTATGTACGAACAACCGAGCCCTTAACAGAATCAATAATATCATAAGAAGCATATGCCACCTGGGCTTGGAAAGCCTTAATCGCATCTATAAGCAACTGAATTGTATATGATTCTATCGTATCATCTGAGTCCAAAAAATAAAGATATTTACCCCGAGCTTCATCCATTATCAAATTACGACAGTAACTTACACCCATATTCTTATCATTACGAATAATGCGTATATCTTTTCCACGAAGATGGTCTCGTTTAATATGTTCTACTATATCTATTGTACCATCATCTGCACGATCATCAACTATCAGAAATTCTATATTTGAATATGTCTGACCTAAAGCCGACTTCATTGTCTCAGCAATGTAGTCGGCTGCAGCATAGACTGGTATTCCCAAAGTTATTTCGTATTGCATACCGATAATCTATCAAATAGCCTTCTCCATTCTTCTGAAATTATCGCCATATCATAACGAGACACGTTTTGTCTGGCTTTCACCCCCATTTGAGACAATTTATCAGGAGACTGTATTAATGTGAGGATGGTTTCCGCCATCTTTTCAACATTGCCTTTCTCAACTAATATGCCATCAACACCATTTGTAATAATAGAACGGGGGCCCCACTCGCAATCGAAGGCGACAACAGGCAATCCGCATGCCATAGCTTCTATAATCCCCATCCCGAATCCTTCGAAACGAGAAGGACATACAAACAAAGAACTATCTAAATATTCCTTCTGGACATCCACAATACTACCGTATAAATGACAACGCTGCCTATCCAATTCAAGACGATCAGCAATTCCTTCATAATACGGTCTATCACCATCTCCATAAAGATCCAACACCCAATCTTTATTCTCCTTTTCAACAATTGACCAGACTTTCAAAAGCAAATCATAACCTTTATCATCAAAATACCTGCCAACAACAATTACTCGTTTTCGCCTTGGATAATTCACTTGGTCAGGATAAAAAGGAAGAGGATTGGGTATGACATCAACCTCTGGTATTTCCCGCCATGCGTCTCGATCATATTCAGTAAGGACAACAAACTTATCCAAGCTCTTAATTTTAGTCACTAAGCCATGCATCCAATATTTGGCAAATAGTTTCTTGAGAGCATTTGTTCTATTAGGAGTAAAATTACGGAAGTTGGCCTTATTAATATGGATCTCTCCTATTTTCTTGCTCCCATCTTTTAAACTGGAAAGAAAATTAATCTCACGCCGTAATGTGCTAATAGTAAAGTCCGGTCTTATTTGATTTAGTACTTTTGCTAATTGTTTTTTATATATGTGTTGTTTGGGAATATAAAGACATATCTTCATTAATATAGAATGATGCCACAATTCTTCAAAATGGATACCAAGATTGATGACTTTTACTTTGGGAGACAACGGGAAAAAGAACGGTTCATTCTCTCCATCTGTCAAAACAATTGTTACATCATATCCATAATACTCCGCAAAGTAATTAGCCTTCAACGTCAAGACGCGCTCTACTCCTCCCGCCATATATAAGGAAGGAGTACAATACACAATCTTGTAGCGCTTCATCTCCATAACAACCCTAATACGACAAACTATCAAACAAACTCTTCCATTTGCCTGCCACAGTATCTATGTCAAAATCACGAGAACGAATCTGTGCATTATATTTGATCTTATTGGCCAAATCTGGAGATTCCGCTAAAGAGATTATACTCTTTGCCAATTCATCAACATTCTCTTTCTCTATCAAAAAGCCATTTACGCCATCTGTTATAATATCTTTGGGGCCACAAGGGCAATCAAAAGAGATAACAGGCAAACCACATGCCATCGCCTCCACAATAACCATACCAAAACCTTCAAAACGTGAACTTAATACAAAAATCGAACTATTAAGATACTCACTTTCAATATCAGCAGTAGGGCCATAAAGATGACATCTATTCCTTTCGATTTTCAATTCATCTATTAATGATTCATATGGTTCACGTATTCCCTGACCATATATAGCTAACTCTAACTCCGGACAACATTTTTCCACTTTTGACCATGCTCGCAACAACAAATCAAAGCCTTTCTGATATACATACCGTCCTACGGCAATAACTCTCTTTGTTGTGAGAGTACTCACCGATCTAGGATGAAAAGACAAAGGATCTGGTATCACTATGACATTATTCAATCCATGCCACTGGAGTCTATCTTCTTCAGTCAAGACAACAAACTTATCAAGTTTCTTCAGTTTTGCAGTCAAACTGTTCATCCAATATCGAGAAAAGAGTTTCTTGAAGAAGTTCGCTTCACTTTCTTCAAAATTTCGATAATTAGAACGATTAACATGTATTTCTCCTATTTTCTTGCTACCATCTTTTATTTTGGTAATAAAGTTTATTTCACGGCGTAACAGACTTATCGTAATATCTGGCTTAATCCTTATTAATTCTCTACTTAATTTCCTCCGAAATACTCTTTGTTTCTTTAGATACAGGATAACCTTCTTATAGAAAGAACAAGTCCATAGTTCTTCGAAATTGATATCAAGGTTAACAATCTTTATTTTATCCGAAACTGGATAATAAAAAGGCTTTCCCAAACCATCTGTCAAAATAATAGTAATATTATACTGATAGTGCTCTGCAAAATAATTGGCCTTTAAAGTCAAAACACGTTCAAGCCCCCCAGCAACATACAGAGAAGGCGTACAATATACAATATTATATTTTTTTTCAGTCATCAAACTTATACAATAGACACAATGTAGTGATTAACGGCAAAGATCTTGCTTACTGCAAGAATCTTTTTTCTTATTTTTCTGCAAAAATAGGAAAAAATTTGGAATTATACAAAAATAATTGTACTTTTGTGGTCATAAAAGTGAAAGGGGATGAATAACGACGTTATCAGAGAGAATTTCAAAGGCAGTCCCAAATTGAAAAGATTTGTGGATTGGCTGATCATGAACCAAGTGGAGACCAGGCCACGATGGTATATCAGGATGTTGGCACCACTATACCAACATCGAGGCAGACATTCGGTGATTCATCGTTCTGCAAGGATGGACACCCCACCCTATCGCAAGTTCAGTTTAGGGGACTACTCGGTGGTTGAGTCGTTTGCCTGCATCAATAATGCGGTGGGGGATGTTGTGATTGGAGATCATACCAGAATCGGGTTGCACAACACCATCATTGGTCCTGTCACCATCGGCAACCATGTGAATCTTGCACAAGGAATCACTATCACGGCTCTCAATCACAATTTCGATAATGCGGATAAAAGGATTGACGAACAAGGTGTTAGCACCAATTCCGTATCTATTGGAGATGACATCTGGATCGGAGCGAATGCCGTCGTCCTGCCTGGTGTGACCATCGGCCATCATTCTGTAGTAGCAGCAGGTGCTGTAGTAACCAAGGACGTACCACCACATTCCCTTGTGGTAGGTGTTCCTGCAAAAGTCATCAAACAGATATGAGAATAGGTATAGAAGCACAGCGCATTTTCCGAAAGAACAAACACGGCATGGACTATGTCGTGCTACAGGAGATCAAGGAGCTGCAGAAGATGGACACCAGGAATAAATACTTCGTGTTCGTTGCACCTGGCGAAGACAGATGTCTTGAGGATACCAAGAATGTACATATCATAGAGATCGGTGGGAACTTCTATCCATTATGGGAGCAGTTCACCTTACCAAAGGCCGTCAAGGAGCTCAACCTCGATATGCTACACTGCACGAGCAATACCGCTCCTATCCATTGCAAGGTTCCCCTCATTCTCACCTTGCATGACATCATCTTTCTGGAGCCACGCGACAAATCCAACAAGTCTCTATACCAGAATCTCGGCTGGTTCTACAGAAGGCTCGTCGTACCCAAGATCCTCAAGAAATGCAAGTGCATCATCACCGTATCCAACTTCGAAAGAGACAATATTGTATCCAAACTCAACATACCGCAAGAGCGGATCACAATGATCTATAACGGGTACAACGAATGGTTCAAACCCACACAAGACGTCGATCAGGTCTATAAAAAATATATAGACGATCTGGGCTATTTCTTCTTCCTCGGCAATACGGATCCCAAGAAGAATACGGAGCGGACACTGATTGCCTATTCCATGTATCTGGAGAAATCTGATATCAAGCGCAAACTATTGATGGCAGATCTCGACAAAGGCTATTTAGACGACATCATTGAGAGAAACCATATTGAGAATATCAGGAATTACATTGTGATGCCTGGCTATATCGTCAATAGCGATTTGCCTTATATCTATAATAATGCCTTTGCCTTCCTTTATACCTCACTCAGAGAGAGTTTCGGCATCCCACTCTTAGAAGCCATGGCTTGTGGTACCCCTGTCATCACTTCAAACACGTCTTCAATGCCTGAGATCGGAGGAACAAACGCTATCCTTGTTAATCCTGATAGTCCAGAAGAGATTGCAGAGAAAATGCTCCTACTGGAAAAGGATGATCAATTCTACAGGAAACAAGAGGAGTATGGTGTGAAGAGAGCCCAACTGTTCTCATGGCGGCTGACAGCAGAACAGCTTCTAAATATCTATGATGAAGTCTATAGACGGAAACAATAGTTATCCAAACAAATCCAAGGACAAATCCTGCTGAGGTTTCTCTTCTTTTTCATCATCGGACGATTGTTCTCTGAACTCCAGTACCAACTGTCGGGCATCGGCATTATGGCTGGTGTTCAGACGATAAAAGCCACGCTGTTCCATGCTTTCAATCAAGGAGGATGATGACTTTGAGTTTTTCAATAGGTATTGTTGGACATAGGCGTGTATCTCAGAGAGATCAGGGGAATAAAACAATGTGGAGTTCTGATTATAGACATGTTTGGCCAGCAGCTGTACGCTGATGCCCTTGTCGCCCACATCGGTGAGGATCCTGAGTATCTGACGGTCGTATGTCATCTGATTAAAAAAGGCCGGTAAGATACTTACCGACCTTTTTCTATCATTCGTTAAATGGTCTTATGCCAAAGTAACTTTCTCTCCATCGTTAGCGAGCTTACCCTCCTTGAAGAGCCAGCCCAGACCGAGAAGAGTTGCCTCCTCAGAGATCTTTGCAGCCTTAGCAATCTCCTTAACGGTGAGAGCCTTACCTGCTGCTGCCAGTGCCTGATAAACATCTCCTGCCTTGAAACCTGCATTCTCTGCATTCACTGCGAGAACAGACTTAGCGGCTGCCTTAGGAGCAGCGGCCTTCTTAACGGTTGCGGTCTTCTTTTCAGCGGCTGCCTTTGTCTCAGTAGCCTTCTTTGCTGTTGCTTTCTTTTCTGCCATAGTTCTTAATAATTATTACACTTATTGAAGTTCGTACTTCTTTTTTGCTGGTGCAAAAGTAGCACTATTTGTTCAGACAAGTTATTGATATTTAAGCATTTTTGGCAAAAAACAAACTATTCTTGACGAATATCAATTTTCAATTGCAGTTCCTCCAACTGTTTTGGATCCAATTCTCCAGGGGCATCCAACATCACATCACGACCAGAATTATTCTTCGGGAAGGCGATGCAGTCACGGATACTGTCGAGACCTGCCATCAGTGACACGAAACGATCAAGACCGAAGGCCAAACCTGCATGAGGAGGCGCACCATATTTGAAGGCATTAATCAGGAAACCGAACTGTGCCATTGCACGCTCGGGAGTGAAACCGAGAATCTGGAACATCTTCTCCTGAAGTTTGCCATCGTGGATACGGAGTGAACCGCCACCAACTTCAACACCATTGCAGACAAAGTCGTAAGCAACGGCACGAACCTT
>JAGCPV010000040.1 GCA_017965475.1 Prevotella sp. | reverse complement strand
GTTGCTGCCACTCTTGGTGACCTTCAGTTTGGCCTTATTGCCGTACTCGGTACTATAGCCATAGTAGATCCTGTCCTTTGAGCTGTTGCTGCTGAGTCTGCTCACGCACACATCAAAGTTGGAAAACTCACCAGTGGCAAGTTTCGTCTTGTCGCCGCCCACGACCTTATAGACGATGCTGACCGCATCGAAGGGGTCGGCTCCTCCGAAGGTCGAGCTGTTATAGACCGACAGCGTGTAGAACGTGTCGTTGCCGTTGAGGACTTTAGCCTCCCAGTAGGCGTAATTGACCGAGAAGGTCGTACCATCCACGGTGATGGAGGCACTGCCGATACTGGGAACCACTGGGTTGTCATCATTTGTACATGCACTCATGCCGAATGCCATCACTGCGGTCATCAGCATCATTCCGATTGTTCTCATTGTTTTCATAATCATTGAAGTTTTAATTAGTTATTAATAATGTTATAGTAATGTTTCTTTTTTATCCGATCTCCTGTCGGCTCTCCATCTCGGGCACCTTCTCGTTGAAGAGACGGCGGAGCCCTTCCTCGTAGGCATGCAGAGCCTCATGGCCTTTGAGGGTGATGCGGCACACCGTATGAGAAAGCGGCCCGAAACCGGTCTTGCTCACCTCAATGTAGCCGGCCTCATGAAGCGTCTTGATCTGGACACTGAGATTTCCCCGCGTGGAGCCGGTGATCTTACACAGATAGACGAAGTCAGCACTCTCCAAACTGTCGAGGGCCACCATGATCTTCAGCCGAAGCTCGCTGTGAAGCAGCGGGTTAATAACGGGAAATTTGAACGTACTCATGTTTCTTGATGTATCGGTTGAACAAGTGTCCGGGGATAATCAGGGTGACAACGGTGACAAGGGCAATGATCAGCAATTGCCAAGGCCACAGGTTGCCCTGAAAGAAGAGGGAGAGGAATGACAAGACGGTACCGATGATGCCACAGACGGTCTTGGGGCGGAAGTGCAGGATGACACCCGTCACGAAACAGCCCATGCTGACGAGCAGTCCCTGGAAGGCGCAATAAGCCAACTCGAAAACGCCGGAGAACCCCATAGAGAATCCGCCGAGACAACTGGCGAAGCCCACGAAGATCCACATCTTCAAGGCGATGTTCGCGCTGAGGGTACGATAGCCGGTACGGTCGTAGTCCTTCCCGAGGTAATACACCATCAACGGTGCACCCACCAGGGGGATGCCGATCCAGAGCCACGCACACCAGTCTCCGTGACCCATCATCGCCGCGGCGAACTCCAGTAGCAGAACGACGACCGTCGGATAACCCCACGCCAGAAAGAGGTTCTCACCTGTGGGAGTCCGTCCGCTCATCACCTCACTACGGGTGTGCGCAATGATATCCAGCTCGTTCATTGTCATAGTTAATAGGTTAGATAATGCAAATATAGTGTTTATTTCTTAAACCTGCAAGTCTTGGGTTTATCTTTTAAACATTATTAAGACATTTATCTCAATAGATTTGGTAGTTTAAGCACTTATTCGTATCTTTGCAGCCGTTACTAACTTAATGGCAATGAAGACAGACATACAGATTGCGAGGGAATGCGAGCTGAAGCCTATCGGCGAGATTGCTTCCCAACTGGGTATTGACCCGGAGAGAATAGAACCTTACGGACGGTATATGGCCAAGGTGCCCATCTCACTTATCGATGAGAAGCAGGTGAAGAAGAGCCGTCTGATCCTGGTGACCGCTATCAGTCCGACGAAGGCAGGTATCGGTAAGACCACCGTCAGCATCGGTCTGACGCTGGGTCTGAACAAGATCGGAAAGAAGGCCGTGGTGGCCCTGCGGGAGCCCTCCCTCGGTCCGTGCTTCGGCATGAAGGGCGGTGCTGCGGGCGGTGGCTATGCCCAGGTGCTGCCGATGGAGAAGATCAACCTGCACTTCACGGGTGACTTCCATGCGGTGACCTCGGCCCACAACACTATCAGTGCCCTCCTCGACAACTACCTCTACCAGCACCGTAAGGAAGGGTTCTCGCTCAGGGAGATCTACTGGAAGCGCGTGCTCGACGTCAACGACCGTGCCCTGCGTAACGTGGTAACGGGTCTGCGCGGCGACGGTGTGGTATCGGAGACGGGCTTCGACATCACACCGGCCTCGGAACTGATGGCCATCCTCTGTCTGGCCACCAGCGAAAAGGACCTGCAACGCCGCATCGAAAACATCGTCCTTGGCACCACTGCCGACGGCAAGCTGTTCAAGGTAAAAGATCTCGGTGTGGCGGGTGCCATCACCGTGCTGCTGCGCGATGCCCTCAACCCGAACCTCGTACAGACCACGGAGCACACGCCGGCCTTCATCCACGGCGGTCCCTTTGCCAACATCGCCCACGGCTGCTCAAGCGTTGTGGCCACAAAGATGGCCATGACCTATGGCGACTACGTGGTGACAGAGGCGGGATTCGGTGCCGACTTAGGAGCGGAGAAGTTCTTCGACATCAAATGCCGTAAGACGGGCCTGCAACCGCGATTAGTGGTGATCGTAGCCACCACCCAGGGACTGAAGATGCACGGCGGCGTGGATCTGGAGCAGATCAATGAGCCCAACGCCAGCGGACTGACGGAGGGTCTGAAGAACCTGAACCGTCACATTCGAAACATGCAGGGTTTCGGACAGCCAGTGGTGGTGACGCTGAATCGTCATGACACGGACCTGGAGGAAGAGATCGACATCGTACGTAAGAACTGTGAGGATCTCGGCGTCGGCTTTGCCGTGAACGAGGCCTTCCTCAAGGGCGGTGATGGAGCCGTCGAACTGGCACAGACCGTCATCGACACCATCGACAAGCAGCAGCCGCTTCCCATCCGCTTTACCTACAAGGAGGCCGACTGTCTGGAAGACAAGATCGAGAAGGTATGCAAGGGCATCTATGGTGCCTCGGCCGTGGAGTACAGCAAGACGGCGAAAAAGAAACTCGAAGCGCTGCGCGCCACCTTCACCGACGAGGACGGCGCCATCGCCCACTACCCTGTCTGCATCGCCAAGACGCAGTTCTCGTTCACTGCCGACTCCGCGCGCTACGGCTCGCCAGAGGGCTTCACCATTCGTATCCGTGATGTGATCCTGAACTGCGGCAGTGAGATGATCGTGGCCATCGCCGGTGACATGCTCCGCATGCCGGGACTGCCCAGGAGCCCGCAGGCCGAGCGCATCACCATCGAGAATGGTGAGATCGAAGGACTGTCATAAAGGTGACCTTTACGCACAAAGGCCAAAAGAGGGGGCGCTGCACATACGGCAGCGCCCCCTCTCTATAGTAGAAAAAGAAAATTATTATTCGTCGAGTACGGTTTCCTCTGCGAAGTCGAGCACATTCTTGCGGTTAGCCTGGATGCGCTCATACTCCTCCTTGGAGCCCACGATGATCTTCTCGAACTCGCGCAGGCCAGTACCGGCAGGAATCAGGTGACCGCAGATCACGTTCTCCTTCATTCCCTCCAGATGATCCACCTTACCGCGGATGGCAGCCTCGTTGAGCACCTTCGTGGTCTCCTGGAACGAAGCGGCCGACATGAACGACTTCGTCTGAAGGGCCGCACGGGTGATACCCTGCAGGATCTGCGTCGAGGTAGCAGGCACGGCGTCACGCACCTGAACCAGGCGCAGGTCGCGGCGCTTAAGCATGGAGTTCTCGTCGCGCAGCTTACGGGCGGTCACGATCTGACCCTTCTGCAGGTTCTCGGAATCACCGGCATCGGTCACCACCTTCTTACCCCAGATACGGTCGTTCTCCTCAGCGAAGTCGAGCTTATCGACGATCTCCTGCTCCAGGAACGATGTGTCGCCAGGCTCGTTGATCTGTACCTTACGCATCATCTGGCGCACGATGATCTCGAAGTGCTTGTCGTTGATCTTCACACCCTGCAGACGGTACACGTCCTGTACCTCGTTGACGATATACTCCTGAACGGCGGTGGGACCCTTGATGGCCAGGATGTCGTTGGGCGTGATGGCACCGTCACTGAGCGGCGTACCTGCACGCACGGCATCGTGCTCCTGTACCAGGATCTGCTTTGACAGTGATACGAGGTACTTGCGCTGCTCACCAGTCTTAGAGGTAACGATGATCTCACGGTTAC
>JAGCPV010000039.1 GCA_017965475.1 Prevotella sp. | reverse complement strand
TCTTGATGGTGATCAGACCATCGTTGATTTCAGGCACCTCAGCCTCCAACAGACGCTCCAGGAATATCGGAGAGGTACGGCTCAGGATAATTCTCGGATTGTTGTTCTCGTTCTGCACCTCCTTCACGATGGCGCGGACGGTCTCACCCTTGTGGTAGTTGTCGTTGGGGATCTGCTCGCCCTTTGGCAGATGGAGCTCATTACCCTCATCGTCGATCAGCAGCACCTCACGTTTCCAGATCTGGTAAACCTCACCGCTGACCACAGTGTTCACCTTGTCCTTGTACTTCTGATAGAGAGAGTCGTGCTCCAGTTCGAGGATCTTCGAAGCCAGTGTCTGACGCAGGTTCAGGATGGCACGACGGCCAAACTTAGCGAACTCCACTTCCTCAGACACTTCCTCACCGACCTCGTAGTCGGGCTCGATCTTCTGGGCCTCGGAGAGGGCGATCTCCTTGTTCTCATCCTGCACATCACCATCGGCGACCACCACACGGTTGCGGTGGATCTCGAAGTCACCCTTGTCAGGGTTTACGATCACGTCGAAGTTCTCGTCAGAGCCAAACATCTTGGCGATGACGTTACGGAAGCTCTCTTCGAGCACACTCACCAGCGTAGTGCGGTCGATGTTCTTAGTCTCTTTAAATTCCTGAAAGGTCTCAATCATTGAGGGGCCTTTCGCATCTTTCTTTGTTGCCATTTCTATATTTATTATTTACCTATATTCCTTACTTGAAAGCCAGCATATACTTGGCATATTTGACACCATCCATCGGATAGGTCTTATCGACCTCCACCAGCACGGGGCGCTTCTTGCCTTCCTGCTTCTGCTTCTCCTTGACGGTGACGGTGAAGTTCGTGCCGTCAACGCTCTTCAGGATGCCCTGTACCTTCTTTCCTTCCAAGTCGAGCACCTCCACCATGTCACCGACATGGTTCACATACTGCTGTGCCACCTTGAACGGCTGGCCCAGTCCGGCACTGCCCACTTCCAGTTCGTACTCTCCAAGCTCGTCACCCAGACGCTCTTGCAGGAACCGGCTCAGTTCGGCACAGTCCTCAATCCACACGCCGTCGGCGTGGTCAATCTCAATCACGATTCTGTCATCAGCTGCAAAGTTGATGTCCACCAGGAAGTAGTCGTTGTCCTTCAACCACTCTTCCACCACTGTCTCAATAGTTTCCTTATTAATCATCTACTATCATTTAAATGTAAAATGAGAGACTCTTTCGAGCCTCTCATTCCGCTGAACGGGTGCAAAGGTAAGCATTTTCCCGTTAACTACCAAATATTTAAGCAAAAATCTTTCAAATTTCTTATTCTACCCCCACCAAGCTCGCATCCTCGGTGGCATTGGTGCCAGCATCGATCACGTTACCATACTCCACAAGGGAATAGAAGATAAAGCAGAATACGGCGATGCCTGCCAGCATCAACAGGATATAGGGCCAGATATCGTGGGGGAAGGCGGCGGTGAGCGCTACACTGCCCAAGCCGAAGAGTACGATGAGATGGCAACCGATGACGAACGAGTGGTGGAAGCCCAACACCGTGCGCTTCGATTCTGTCGTCCACCAGGAGGGAGACTTCTCGTCGGCAGGCATCCGCTCTAAGTTCCTGCGCACCTGAAAATAGGTGCGGTAGAAGGTAAAGGCGATGTAGGAGGCATGGACGAAGAAGATGACGAAAACCCAGTCTGCCATGATCGTCCAGTAGGCAACGAGACCAACGGCGAGAATCACGAGGTCGCGGATGACGACCTTCCTCGTCATGTAGTCTGGTCGCATCAGAGAGATATGGCTCCACCCGAAGAGCACACCCCCTGAATGGAAGTAGCTCACGGTGAGTGCCGAGGCAGCCTCGGGCCACGACGTACGCCAGCCGAACCATGCGTGGAGCAGGAAACCGATACCGAAGATGCTGTAGTTGAGTGCTGCCAGCCAGCAGGAACGATGATAGACATCGTAGATCTGGTAGTAGAAATTATTATGCAGCAGGGAAAGGGCAATCAAGAAGTTGACAGCTCCTCCCAGTATCAGCACCGTACGGTATAGTTCGAGTTCCATGATTCAGTAAAGGTTTTCGGCTTCAAAAGTATGAACTTTTGCCCATACGGACTTTGTCAAATGTAACATGGTGTTGAATAAACAGCAAAAAGGTGTGCAAATTACTGCAAATTCGCACACCGTCCCATAAACTACATCAGGATATTTAGTGTTTATAGACCTTGCGGGAGTTAGGACTCATGTACCACCATGTAGAGTTGATGGGATTCGTACCCCAGTTGTTAAACAGCGGGTAGGCATCCTTGATACATGTACGCTCCAGTGGATATTGGAAGTCGAAGGCAACCATGATACCATGGGGATCCTGTCCAGCCTTTGACAGGTGGATCTCCTTGCCAGTGGTCTTGTTGACCACATAGGGTTGCTGATTCTCGGGTTCCTCGAAAAGCTTGAAATCCTTGCTGACAGTCCTGGTTCCGACAACAGGCTGATAGGTATCATCACCAGACGTGGTGTTGATGAAGTTCTTGGGCGTCGTGCCAAAGAGACTGTGCACCTCCGTGTCGCCATTGATATTGCCATAGTTGAGATTCTTCACGTAGAGCTCGTCATAGGCACCGCAGGCCACAAGACGGTACTCAATTGTGGTCTCGTTCACTCTGATGGCCTTGATGACAATGTCGTTCATGTCGTAGTCACCCAACTCGGTATCCTCAAAACAGTAGGTGAAGACCTGTGAATCGAAGGGGGGAGGTACGATGATATCCTCGATACCACCTTCCACCTCCAGGATAATATCATTGTAGTCGGCATCAGTACCTGATTCCCAGGTGAGCATCATCTTCTTGTTGATGTTCAGCCATGTAGCACGGGGACCGTCTGGTCCCAGTCCTGAACTGCTGAAATTGTAGTTCTTGTCAGTATTGATATGGTCGTTGAGGCGTCCGTCGCCATAGACCTCACCCTGTTTCTTCTTGCCGTCTGAGGTGGTATTGGCGCGCACCATAAAACCAATCTTGTAGCCCTTCGGGAACTGGAAGCTGCCAACCGTCCCGTTCTCACCAGTCTGTGGTGTCTCGTCCCCGAAATAGAGAAGTGCAAAGGAACCGTGCTTGCCGATCTTGTCATCCTCCTGACGGTCGAAGGTCTGGCTGAAGGGGATGGCCTTGTATTTTGGCAATGACTTGAAGAAGGCAGCTGCCTGTGCGTCAGTCATACCATTGACCGCCGAGGCTTTATAATAATAATAGTACAGGTCGGAATTCCAGACCTCATAGCCGTATTTCACCGGCTGGTCGCACTTATAGACGGGTGTCACGATGATAGGCTCATCGCCTGTGGTGATGGGATAGACATTGGCATTGTAGTAGCCACTATAAATGACGCGATCCAGGTTCCTATGCTCCCTGCCGTTGGGGAAGCAGCTGAACACGATATCCCTGAAAATGCTTTTGAACGTGTCCGTATAGTCGGGAGAGGCCATCTGCAGTTTCCTGTAGTCATCGTCGCTCAACTCATAGAGCAACTCGCCCTCCACCCAGCCGCGCTGGTTCGCATAAGAGGCAATGGCGGTTTGAAGCCTGAACTCACCTTCAGGCAGTGAATAATTTGTCGAGAGTGTTCTGGTCTGGGCCTCATCCTCGATGGAAACAGTACTGCCTTCCACTTTCTTCACGACATTTCCCTTGTTCGTGATGAAGACAACATAGAATCCCTGGTTCTCCTTCGGCGCGTCGTAACTCATCTTAATGGTGGTCTGGCCATTGATCTCGGCCTCGTTCAACAACTTCACGGCATCACGCGTGACATAGGAGGGCACGTCGTCATATACCTCACGTACCTTAACTAATAACTGTACCTTACTGACAGAAGCATCGGCGATGATGGTCATTTCGCCGGAAATGGTGGTGTTCCAATCCTGCGCAGGATCGAAAGTGACGCCAAAGACGTCTTCCACATTGTTCTGGATGTCCTCCTCACTGACTGGTTTCGTCGGCTGCGGTTCATACAAATCAACATTCCGGGCACAACTGGCGAATACCACTAAACACATTACTACTAATACATTCGTTTTCATTCTGGTTGGGTTTGATGATTCAAATTCGCGTGCAAAAGTATATACCATCAGGTGTATTAAGTGTGTAAAATACAACAATGGTGTGTAATTTATCACAATCAGATGTGGATTTTCGTATTAATTTACACGCTTTTTCGTGAACTTTTCGTACTTTTGCAGCGTAAAAACGACTGTAATGAGAGAGATGCAGTTTACAGCGATCGTGCTGATGACGTTGCTCACGATGAAGTTGCTCTTACTGCCCAGATGGGCGATGAGGAACCCGGCGATGAGCAAGGCCCGCTGGTTGATGACCGGTGGTACGGCATTGTTGGCTGTCCAGTTTCTCCTGCAATTCAGACTGGAGCTGCGGTCGCTGGACGTGACCAAGGCCGTGATGCTCAATCTGGCCATCTTCATCCCCTGCGCCGCCCTGATGTCACTGGGTATCCTCTTCCTACTTCAACAGGGACGCGTCAGCCGGATAGAGAAGTATATCGGCATACCTGTATGGCTGATTGCCATGGCCCTGATGACCTTCGGATCTTCGCAACTGCTATGGGCCGAGATCGGAGCCAGTTTCTTTTATGCCGCCATGCAGCTCTACTATTCCTATAAACATTTCCGTCAGCTGCGTACGGCCAGACAGACCCTCGCCAACTACTACGACCGCGAGCCGGATCTCCTGCTGAGTTCGATGCAGGTCGATATCACCCTGTTGGCCCTGATGTCCTTATTCACGCCAGCCATCATTTTCGGACACGGCTGGTGGCTCGCTGTCTTCGCCATCTTTTTTCTCATGGCCGTTTTCTATCTCGTTGACAGCTTCTGCCTCTATGCCGTCAGTTCTACCCCCGCCGAGTTGATGGAGGCCGAACAGAACGAGGAAGAAGTGGAAAACGAGGATGGAGAAGTAGAAAAGAGTACACCTGCAGAAGCCATGTTGCGCGTAGAACGTGCCGTCGCCCAATGGACAGCCTCTGGCGGACACCTGAAAAGCGGTCTTAAACTGCCGAACTCCGCCGAAGAGATGCAGATTCCGCGCTACCTGCTCTCTGCCTGGCTCAAACAAAAGGGACTACGCTATAACGACTGGCTCACAGAGATGCGTATCGACGAAGCCAAACGCCTCATGAAAGCCCATCCAGACTGGTCAAACGAGGCCATCGCCCAACAATGTGGCTTTAGCGATCGCAGTTATTTCCAGAAGAAATTCAAGGACATCACCAGCATGACCCCAGCCCAATACATTGGCGGCATCAGGCAATGGCGCTGAAAAACACCTCTTTCTTCTGCTTCAAGGCAACAGGAGCCTGCGTCTTGGGCTTCAGCTGGATGATCGAAGAAGTCTCTTTCGGCTTCTGGGGAACCAACAGTTTCTTATATTCCTCAGGGTTCTGGAGCAGACGGACAGCCTCCTTCAACTGGCGATCAAAGTTGAGTCCTGCCTCAATAGCACCGGCCTGATAATAGTAGGCCGCGATGATATCCGACTCCAGCACCTGCAACAGCACCTCCTTATGTTTCTCCAGATCGACAGCCACGTTGTGGTTCAGCTTCGCCTCAAGCTCTGCAAAGGCATCTTTCGCATCGTCGTAATAGCCCTCGAACTTAGCCGTCTTTACCAATTCGGCAAACTGCTTCTTGCTGACGGGATCATAGGTGAAGCCGCTCTTGATCACACGCTCCTTGAAAGCCTGCCAGTCGGCATCCGTCAGATGGAACTCCGCCGCCGGAGCGATCGTCGGGTGCTTGGCGATATAATCCACCACATAGTCAAACATCACCTCCGTCGAGTCCTGGCCAGAGGCCGAGAGGTAGAAGGCGATATTGGGAATCGTGTCGGCCTTCAGCTCCACGTCGGGCTTGATGCCACCACCATCGCGCACCTCACGACCGTTACGGGTGTAAAACACCTTCGTCAACGAGTCGGGGATATGCTCACGATAGCCACCACTGCCCTTCTTGTAGTTGATGGCCTGGATACAGCGCCCACTGGGGATATAGTATTTCGAGGTGGTCACCTTCATATTCGTGTTATAAGGCAGGTCGATGGGGATCTGCACCAGCCCCTTCCCGTATGTGCGCGTACCTAATATTATTCCACGGTCCAGATCCTGGATGGCACCACTGGTAATCTCACTGGCCGAAGCCGTCTCACCATTGACGAGCACCACCATCGGCATCACCGTGTCAAGAGGCTCCACACGGGTCTTGTATTCCTTCGAGACCTGCTTGAACTTACCACGGTTCTCTACGACGGTGATCCCTTTCGGCAGCCAGAGGTTCAGGATATCCACTGCCTCCTGCTCAGAACCGCCACCATTGCCACGCAGGTCGAGGATCAGGGATGTAGCACCCTGTTTCTTCAGGTCGATAAGTGCACGGCGCATCTCCTTGGCACAGCCTTCCGTAAACGAACTCAGATTGATATAGCCGATATTCCCTTCACGGATACCATAGTAAGGCAACTCGGGCAGCTTGATGTTACGACGGGTGATCTTGAAACTCATCAGCTTACCCGTCGAGGGGCGCATCACCTTCAGCAGGAAACTCGTACCAGGCTCTCCGCGCAGGTGTTCACTGACATAGCTCACCGTCTTGTCTGTCATCATCGAGTCGTCGATGCTCAGGATCACGTCACCCTTCTTCAGACCCACCTCTGCTGCAGGCATGTTGGCGTACGGCTCATCGACAACGACACGATCCAGTTTCTGGTGCTTACGGATCAGGGCGCCGATACCCGCATATTTACCTGTCAGCATCAGCCGCAGATCCTTCGTCTCGTCCTGGGCGTAATACTCTGTATAGGGATCCAGACTTCTCAGCATGGCATTGATACCCGTGCCTATAGTCCCTTTGGGATCAAGCGTATCCACATAGAGCAGTTCCAGGTTCTTATACACCTGATTAAAGATATCGAGATGCTTACCCACCTCGAAGTTATGGTCTTTGTTCTTCTGTGCCTGAACCGTATGTGTCACGGCAAACAGCATCAGCAATGGTACGATATATCTTCTCATGTCCACGTTGGGTTATATTGACGCTGCAAAATTACACGATTCTCCGAAGAAATCACCCTTTTCTTCTCTTTTTTTACAAAAAAATATGGTTTCCTTGAATTTTTTCGCCCAAAAGTTTGGTGGTTTCAATTTTTCGCCGTACTTTTGCACCCGCTTAACAGCAAAACCTGCT
>JAGCPV010000038.1 GCA_017965475.1 Prevotella sp. | reverse complement strand
CTGACTTCGAGGATCAGATCCGTGTGGTGGAGGAGACCCTCAAGGAACTGGGCTGCTCTGATAAGCCGGCGATGCTGGTGTTCAACAAGATCGATGCCTATACCTGGGTGGAGAAGGAGGAGGACGACCTGACGCCAATGACGCGTGAGAACTACACGTTGGAGGATCTGAAGAAATCGTGGATGGCCAGCTCCTCCAATTACTTGGAGTGCCTGTTCATCAGCGCGAAGCAGAAAGAGAATATCGACGAGTTGCGCGACACCCTCTATAAGCGGGTGCGCGAACTCCATGTCCAGAAATATCCGTATAACGATTTTTTATATCAAGATTATGAGTAATTACAGACAACTGACACAAACCGAGATCGAAATTTTTGAGAAGAATGTCTGCTGGGCAGAGGACTGGCAGCGAGTACTGGTTGACGAGGACTTCAAGCCTTATAACTTCCACCGCGTCATCTTCTATGGCGACATCCGTCTGGGAGCCTTTAACAAGATGGTGGAGGTGACCAAGGGCTTCGTCAAGCACTCCGGTATCAACGATGCCACGCTGAGGAATGTTACAGTGGGCAACGACTGTCTGATCGAGAAGGTGGGCAACTATATCAACAACTATACGATTGGTAACGACTGTTACATCTCAAACATCTGTACGCTGGAGACCACGGATGATGCCACCTACGGTGAGGGATCCGTGATCAGTGTACTCAACGAGATGGGTGACGGCAATGTGACGATCTTCCGCGAGCTGAACTCACAGTTGGCTTCCTTCATGGTGAAGTACAACCACGACAAGCAGTTGACGAAGACCCTCCAGCAGATGATCGAGGATGAGTTGCGCGTCTCCAGACCCGATCGCGGCTATATCGGTAACAATGTGAAGATCATCAATGCCAAGGATATCACCAATACGATTATCAAGGGCGACTGTGAGATCAGTGGTGCGTCGAGACTGTCTGAGTGTACCGTGATGTCATCGATGGACTCGCCTGTGTTTATCGGAACAGGTGTGATCTGTGAGAACTCGATCATTTGTGACGGTTGTTCTATCAACAACTCCGTGAAGATGCAGGACTGTTTCGTGGGAGAGGCCTGTCAGATCACCAATGGTTTCACGGCTGAGGCCAGCCTTTTCTTCGCCAACTCGTTCATGGCCAATGGTGAGGCCTGTGCCGCCTTCTGCGGCCCCTTCTGTGCCAGCCACCACAAGAGCTCATTACTGATAGGTGGTGAGTTCTCGTTCTATAACGCCGGTTCTAACACGAACTTCTCGAATCACGCCTATAAGATGGGTCCCCTGCACTGGGGAACACTGGAACGTGGTACGAAGACGGCTTCCGGCTCGTATATCCTGATGCCCGCCACCATCGGTGCCTTCAGCGTCTGCTTTGGTAAGCTGATGCACCATCCCGACACCCGTAACCTGCCTTTCTCCTATCTGATGGCCTACGGCGACGACTGCTATCTGGTGCCGGGACGTAATATCACCACCGTGGGACTGTATCGTGATATCAAGAAATGGCCCAAGCGTGACAAGCGTTCTAAACTCTCCAAGAAGAGTATCATCAACTTCGACTGGCTCTCACCCTTCACCGTGGGAGAGATCATAGAGGGTATCAAGGTGTTGACGGCTCTGCGCGAGGCTTCGGGTGATAACGTGTCGAGCTATAATTTCCACGAGTATGTGATCAATGCCACCTCGTTGCGTAAGGGTCTGAAATATTACGATATCGCCCTGCGTATCTATATGGGTGCCGTGCTGAAACGCGCCCAGAAGGAGGGCTTCTTCGGACGTCCGAAGAGTCTGGTGGGCAAGGGCCGCTGGACGGATCTTAGTGGACTGCTGTTGCCTGAGAGCGAGGAACTGCGTATCGTGCGTGACATCAAGAACGGCGATATCGACAATATCCAGCAACTGCTTGACCGCTTTGTGGAGATCAACGACCATTATAGCGATTACCGTTGGGCGTGGTCTTATCAGATGATCCTCGATTATTACGGTCTGGAGGAGATCACTGAGGAGGACGTGATTCATATCCACGAGGATTACATCAAGGCCCGTCGTGCCTGGATCGCTGAGATCCGTAAGGATGCCGAGAAGGAGTACGCCATGGGTGATGTCGATAAGGATGTGCTCGATGAGTTCGTCGAGAAGTTGGATCACGAGATCGATTACGAAAACTAATGGATAGCTTATAGTTTAAAGTTTATTGATGATATGATAAAGCGCTTATTGATTTTGGGGCTGGTGGTACTTGGAATGAGTGCCCAGGCCAAGGATTACAAATTTGAGACGGTGCCGGGTGACCTGATGCAGACGCGTATCTATACGCTCGATAACGGTCTGAAGGTGTATCTCTCTGTGAACACGGAGCGACCCCGTATCCAGACCTATATCGCCGTCCGTACAGGTTCCAAGAACGATCCTGCGGAGACTACGGGTCTGGCGCACTATCTGGAGCACCTGATGTTCAAGGGCACCAGTCAGTTTGGTACGAACAATCCTGAGGCTGAGGCTCCATTGCTCGACGAGATAGAAGCGCGCTACGAGGCCTATCGTCAGCTCACGGATCCGGAGGCCCGTAAGCAGGCTTATCATGAGATCGACTCGGTCTCTCAGCTTGCAGCCCAGTATTTCATCCCCAACGAGTACGACAAGTTGATGGCGGCCATCGGTGCCGAGGGTACCAACGCCTTTACCTCGAACGATGTCACCTGTTATACGGAGGATATCCCCAGTAACGAGATCGAGAATTGGGCGAAGATCCAGAGCGACCGTTTCCAGAACATGGTGATCCGTGGTTTCCATACGGAGCTGGAGGCCGTCTATGAGGAGTATAACATCTATCTGACGGACGATGGCGACAAGGTGTTCAAGGCCCTGGGTGAGAAACTGACGCCCACGCACCCCTATGGTACGCAGACCACCATCGGTACGCAGGAGCACCTGAAGAACCCCTCGATCACGAATATCAAGAACTACTTCAAGAAGTGGTACGTGCCCAATAATGTCGCCATCTGTATGGCTGGTGACTTCGATATGGACAAGACCATCGCCATCATCGACCAGTATTTCGGCGGTTGGAAGCCTGGTGCTGATGTCGCTCAGCCCGTGTTCCCAGAGCAGAAACCCCTGACGGCTCCCGTCGATACCGCCGTCATCGGACAGCAGGCCGAGGAAGTGTGGGTAGGATGGCTCGCCCCCAAGGCCGCCGACCTGCGGTGCGACACCCTCGACGTGGTCGGCTATATGCTGGACAATGGCAAGGCCGGTCTCTTCGACATCAACCTGAACCAGCAGATGAAGGTGCTGGGGGCTGGCGCTGGCTTGCAGCTGGAACAGGATTATTCCACATTCCTCATGAGGGGTATGCCGAAGCCCGAACAGTCGCTCGAAGAGGTGAGAGACCTGATGCTGGGTGAGATAGAGAACCTGAAGAAGGGTAACTTCTCTGACGATCTCCTGCCAAGTGTGATCAATAACATGAAACTGGACTATCAGAAAGCCCTCGACAATAACCGTCGGCGTACCAATCAGTGTATGCGCGCGTTTATCAATGGTATCAGCTGGGAACAGTCCGTCGGAAAACTGGACCGTATCTCGAAGATGACCAAGGAACAGATCGTCGCCTTCGCCAACCGTTTCTTCGCCGACGGCTATGCCACCATCTATAAGAAGATGGGCGTGGATTCAACCCAGAAGAAGATCGACAAGCCCGCCATCACTCCCATTCAGGCAAACCGCGACCAGATGAGTGCCTTCGTGAAAGAGATCCAGGAGTCGCAGGTGGAACCCATCCATCCGAAGTTCGTGGACTTCAATAAAGATCTTGTCATCGGCGAGACCAAGAATAAGCTGCCCCTCTATTATAAGCAGAACACGCAGGACGATCTCTTCAACCTCGTCTTCCGCTATGAGTTTGGACAGCAGGACGATCGTCGTTATGACATCGCCTCCGACTATCTCGACTATGTGGGTACTGACAAGTTGACTGCTGCCGAGATCAAGCAGAAGTTCTATCAGTTGGCTTGTAACTACTCGGTCAACGTGAATGCCGACAACCT
The DNA here is from genome assembly GCA_017965475.1 of Prevotella sp. Lineage (GTDB taxonomy): Bacteria > Bacteroidota > Bacteroidia > Bacteroidales > Bacteroidaceae > Prevotella. The sequence continues at coordinate 3,229 of JAGCPV010000038.1, read as the reverse complement.
GAACATCTCGCTCAGTGGTCTGCAGTCTCAGATGTCCGAGGCCCTGGCCCTCCTTGAGGATGTGATCAGGAATGCCAAGGCCGACAAGGCGTCGTGGGATCAGTTCGTGGGCTTGGAGCTGAAGGCCCGTGCCGATGCGAAGACCGACCAGCGCACTAACTTCTCACGCCTCACGAACTATGCCATCTTTGGTGAGCGTAACTCCTATCGCGACGTGATGAGTGAGCAGCAGCTCCGCGAGGCCGATCCCCAGCAGTTGCTCTCGCTGATAGCCGGTCTGCCCAACCTGAAGCACGCTGTGCTCTACTATGGCAAGCTGTCGCCCGAGGAACTCTCCGAGGCACTGGGTGCTATCCACAAGACCCCCGCGACGCTCGCCGATGTGCCCAAGGGAAAGCCCTACCAGTATCAGGAGGCAACGACCAACGAGGTGTGGATCGCTCCCTACGATGCTAAGAACATCTATCTGTTGATGTACCACAACGAGGGTCGTGACTGGCATCCTGAGCAGGAGGCCGTGGTCGATCTCTTCAACGAATATTATGGTGGTGGCATGAACGGTATCGTGTTCCAGGAGATGCGCGAGGCCCGTGGTCTGGCTTATAGTGCTTCGGCCTATTATTTGACGCCCAGTAAGAAGGATGACAAGGAGTTCTGTCAGACCTATATCATCACGCAGAACGATAAGATGATGGATGCCGTGAACCAGTTCCATGTCATCCTGAATGAGATGCCTGCCAGTGAGACGGCCTTCCAGATTGCCAAGGATGCCGTCACGAAGCAGCTTGCCAGCATGCGTGTCACGAAGACGGGTGTCCTCAATGCCTACCTCTCGGCTCTGCGCAAAGGTATTGACTACGACCTGAACGAGAAGGTGTATAACGCCCTTCCCAACATCCAGTTGCAGGATATCGTTGACTTCGAGAAGGCGCAGATGGCCAACAAGGCCTACCGCTACATCATCCTCGGCGATGAGAAGGAGCTCGACATGGAGGCCTTGGGTAAGATCGGCCCTATCAAGCGCTTGACGACAGAAGAGATTTTCGGATATTAATCTAAACAAATACGATTATGGCTAAGACAGTTGAATTTAAGTACGCCCCGATGTTTCAGGTGGGCGAGGACAAGACGGAGTACCGCTTGTTGAGTAAGGATGGTGTCACCACCGCCGAGTTTGAAGGAAAGACGATTGTGAAGGTATCGAAAGAGGCCCTGACACTCTTGGCCCAGCAGGCTTTCCACGATGTGGAGTTCATGCTGCGCCGTGAGCATAACGAGCAGGTTGCCAAGATCCTCACCGATCCCGAGGCCTCTGAGAATGATAAGTATGTAGCCCTCCAGTTCCTGCGCAATGCCGAGGTGGCTTGCAAGGGCATCCTGCCTTTCTGTCAGGACACGGGTACCGCCATCATCCACGGTGAGAAGGGTCAGCAGATCTGGACCGGCTTCGAGGATGAGGAGGCCCTGAGTCTTGGTGTGTTCAACACCTTCACCCAGGACAACCTGCGCTACTCTCAGAACGCTCCGCTGAACATGTACGACGAGGTGAACACCCGTTGCAACCTCCCCGCCCAGATCGACATCGAGGCCACCGAGGGTGCTGAGTATAAGTTCGTGATGGTCGCCAAGGGTGGTGGCTCTGCCAACAAGACCTACTTCTATCCGATGACCAAGGCCACGATCCAGAACGAGGGCACGCTCATCCCCTTCCTCGTAGAGAAGATGAAGTCGCTTGGTACGGCTGCCTGTCCGCCTTACCATATCGCCTTCGTGATCGGCGGTACCTCTGCCGAGAAGAACCTGCTCACGGTGAAACTCGCCAGCATCAAGTTCTATGACGGTCTGCCCACCACGGGCGATGAGACAGGTCGTGCCTTCCGTGATGTTGACCTGGAGCAGAAGCTCATCAAGGAGGCTCAGAAGATTGGTCTGGGTGCTCAGTTTGGCGGTAAGTATCTGGCTCACGACATCCGCGTGATCCGTCTGCCGCGTCATGGTGCCTCTTGTCCGATCGGTATGGGCGTCAGTTGCTCTGCCGACCGTAATATCAAGGCCAAGATCAATGCCGACGGTATCTGGCTCGAGAAGATGGACAGCAACCCCACCGAGCTCATTCCTGAGGAGCTGCGCAAGCCGGGTGAGGGTGGTAAGGGTATCGAGATCGATCTCAACGAGGGTATCGATGCCGTTCGCAAGGAACTCTCCAAGTATCCTGTCTCTACGCGTGTCAACCTGAAGGGTACTATCATTGTGGCCCGTGATATCGCCCACGCCAAACTGAAGGCCCGTCTCGATGCAGGCGAGGGTATGCCCGATTACTTCAAGAAGTATCCTGTGCTCTACGCTGGTCCCGCCAAGACGCCAGAGGGCTATCCCTGTGGTTCGATGGGTCCGACAACGGCAAACCGTATGGATCCCTATGTGGATGAGTTCCAGGCCAACGGTGCCTCACTCGTGATGATTGCCAAGGGCAACCGTAGCGATGTCGTCACTGAGGCTTGTAAGAAGCATGGCGGTTTCTATCTCGGCACCATCGGTGGTGTGGCAGCTGTGCTCTCACAGAGCAGCATTAAGAGCATCGAGTGCGTCGAATATCCCGAACTCGGCATGGAGGCCGTCTGGAAGATCGAGGTCGAGGACTTCCCCGCCTTCATCCTCGTCGATGACAAAGGTAACGACTTCTTCAAGACCCTGAAACCCTGGTGCCCTGCTGCGAAATGATCCGACGACTGACGATATGTATGCTTGTAGCGCTGGTGGCGATGGCTGCCAGCGCTCAACAGCATCGTCATTGTGTTAGGGATGCAGGCAGAGCCCTCACGCGCGGACTCGTTTACAATTCATCCGTATCCAAGCTGGAGGGGGAATGGCATGTACCCGTGATCCTGGCAGCCTTTCAGGATGTGCCCTTCGCGACAGATGACATCGCGGCAAAGTGGGATGCCATGCTCAACAAGCCTGGCTTCTCTGAGAATGGGGCCGCTGGTTGCCTCTCAGAATACTTCGAGAAGCAGAGTGGGGGAAAGTTCAAACTCCATTTCGACGTCTTCGGTCCCGTCACCCTGTCTCAAGATATGGTGGATTATGGTGAGAATCGCTATGGCGATGATATGAACCCGGAGGAGATGGTCCATGAGGCCAGTCTGCTGACGGGGGCTGATTTCGCGACTTATGACTGGGATCACAATGACACCCTCGATGTGGTGATGGTGGTTTTTGCCGGCTATGG
>JAGCPV010000037.1 GCA_017965475.1 Prevotella sp. | reverse complement strand
CGTGAGTGATGACTTCCGACGCAGCGGTTACGACGTGGAGACACAGGTGGTGGACGCACTGGAGAAAGAGAGCGTCGAGGCATTCGCCAAGAAGGCGGCGGAACTCGGCCCCGTGATGTACTTCATCGACACGGCGGGCGCATCGCCCAACCAGGCCTCGCCGGAGCATATCGTCGCGCTCGACATGGTGGGCACGGGCTATGCCGTGGATGCCTTCGGACAGGTGATGGCCGAGGGCGGCGCAGGACTCATCATCTCGAGTCAGGCAGCCTATATGTACCCCATCCCCAACGAGGACGAACTGCAGATTGTGAATGCCGAGACCGAGCAACTGGCCGCGCTGCCTATCGTCAAGAATGTGGCCATGCAGAACTCCGGTCTGGCCTATATGATTGCTAAGCGCGTGAATCACCTGCAGGCGCAGCGAGCCGCAGCAACTTCGTGGCGCGAACGCCGTGCCCGTATCAACACCATCTCGCCGGGCATCATCGTCACGCCCCTGGCCTACGATGAGTTCAACGCCAACAGTGACGGCTATCAGGCTATGATTGATGCCTCTGCAGCCCGTCGTGTGGCCACGAGCGACGAGATAGCCGATGCCGCATCGTTCCTGCTTGGCGAACACGCCACCTTCATCAACGGCACCGACCTGCTCATCGACGGCGGTGTCATCCCCAGCATCCGCACGGGTATGTTCAAGTTACAGGGATAAAAAAATAATATCTTATGAGAATCGCTAAATTATGGATAGCCGTTGTGGCTATGTTGACAGTAATGGGTTGCAACGGACAGAACAAACAGGAAGTCAAACAACAGAAAACAAGTACAATGAACAAAGCTATCGTTATTTTCTTCTCGCATGCGGGAGACAACTACGCAGTAGGAAACATTGAGGTGGGCAACACAAAGATTGTGGCAGACTACATCACGGAGCTGACAGGAGCGGAGCAGTTCGAGATTGTGACGCACAAGTACGACGGCATGGCCTATAATCCACTCATCAAGTTGGCAAAGGAAGAGACGAAGAACGGCGAACTGCCCGAATACGAGGGCGATGTGGATTTGAGTCCGTACGACACCGTATTCATCGGTGGTCCCGTATGGTGGGGCACTTATCCGCAGGTGATGTTCACCTTCTTCAAGAAGCATGCTGGCGACCTGAAGGGCAAGACAGTCATTCCCTTCACCACTCACGAAGGCTCTGGACTGGCCAATTGTATAGAGGACGTGAAAGCTGCTTTTCCCGAGGCAAATGTCCAGAAGGGCTTCAGCATCTACGGCCACGAGGTGCGCACGGAAAAGGCGAAGGTAGAGAAGTGGCTCAAAGGATTAGGATATTAAAAATACATCAGAAATATGGAATCAATAAAGTTGTATAATGGAGTGGAGATGCCCCTGCTGGGCTATGGCGTGTTTCTGGTAAGCCCAAACGAGTGTGAGCGTTGCGTGACTGATGCGCTGGAGGTGGGCTATCGGCTCATCGATACGGCACAGGCATATGGAAATGAGGAAGGCGTGGGTGCGGCATGGCGCAAAAGCGGCATCAAGCGAGAGGATATCTTCCTGACCACAAAGGTATGGATTTCGAATGCTGGCGAGGAAAAAGCTGCCAAGAGCATCGACGAGAGTCTGCGCAAGTTGCAGACGGAGTATATCGACCTGCTGCTGATCCATCAGGCCTACGGCGATGTGTTCGGCTCGTGGCGGGCTATGGAGAAAGCCTATCGCGACGGCAAGGTGCGTGCCATCGGTGTGTCGAACTTCCAGGCAGGCCGTTTCTTCGACTTCGCTCACTATGTGGACGTGAAGCCGATGGTGAACCAGTTGCAGTGCAACACGATGATTCAGCAGACGGGCATCGAGCCTATCCTTGCTGAGACGCAGACGAAGATAATGGCTTGGGGACCACTCGGTGGTCAAGGTGTTGACGGCATCGTGAAGAGCGAACTGCTGGCAGGTATCGGAGCCAAGTATGGTAAGAGTGCCGCACAGGTAGGTCTTCGCTGGCTCACCCAGCGTGGCATCGTGGCTATTCCCAAGTCGAGCCATAAAGAGCGCATGGCTCAGAACTTCGACATTTTTGATTTCTCGCTGACGGCTGACGAGATGGCTCAGATTGCCACGATGAACCAGCACGACGCGGGGACGGTGAACTTCGGTGACCCGCAGTTTGTGAAATACTTAATCGAAAACTACGGATAAAATGGGAATAGGTACAATGAATATCTCAGCAACGACACTGACCGAACGTCAGAAACTGCTCTGCGCCTGTGCTTCGTTGGAGGCACAAGGCGACTTGGAGCGTCTTGATGCTGCCATCCGCAAGGCTTTGGATGGCGGTGTAACCGTGAATGAACTGAAGGAGGCTTTCTCCCAACTCTACGCTTATTCGGGATTCCCCCGTTCGCTCAATGCACTGGGTACTCTACAAAAGGTGCTCAATGACCGCAAAGTCAATGGTATCAACGATAACGAAGGTAAGCCTTGGACGCGTCCTGCACTCTGGGATGACGCTGAGAAGGCCTTGAAACAAGGTGCAGAGATACAGACTAAGCTCACAGGCGGCAATGCGTTCAACTACGACTTCTGTCCGCAGGATGACTACTATCTGAAGTCGCACCTCTTTGGCGACATCTTTGCCTGTGATCAGCTCTCTGCTGCCGACCGTGAACTGGTGACAGTAGCCGCCCTCAGCAGTCTGAAAGGTGTAGAGCCGCAGTTGGCATCCCACAAGGCGGGAGCCGTGAACATGGGTAACAGCAAGGAGCAAGTCGATGAACTCTGTCAGTGGCTCAGTCAGAATGGCTATAGTCAGCAGGATAGTGCTGCCGATGCTACTGCAGGTGCATGGCCAAAGGGATTTCCCAACGATG
>JAGCPV010000036.1 GCA_017965475.1 Prevotella sp. | reverse complement strand
TTCTCGTTCTGGAGCCACGACATGGGCGGTTTCGTCACTGCCTCGCCCGAGGATATCTACCGCCGTTGGCTGCCCTTTGGCTTCCTGAGCTCGCACACGAGAGCCCACGGTGCCCCTCCCACGGAACCCTGGCTGATCTCCGAGTCGTTCACCGATGCCTTCCGTGCCTGCGCCGAGATGAAATATCGTCTGATGCCGTATGTCTATGCACAGGCGAAGGACTGTACGGAGCGCGGTCTGCCGATGGTGCGCGCCCTCCTCGTGGAGTTCCCCCACGATCCAGGAGCCTGGCTCGTCGAGGATGAGTATATGTTCGGCTCCCAGATCCTCGTCGCCCCGCTGCTCGAATTCGGCACCTCCCGCACCGTCTATCTCCCCTCCTCTCAGGATGAGGGCCGTTGGATCGACTACCAGACGGGCAAGGTGTATTCTGACGGCTACCAGACCATCGAGGCTGGCCCCATCCCTGCCGTCATCCTCGTGCGAGACGGTTCCCTGATCCCCCATGCCCCCCTCGCACAGCGCACGGATCAGATCGACTGGAACGCCATCGAGTGGAAGGCCTACAAGGCTGAGGCCAAAACGTGCAAAGGACTGCTCTTCAAGCCCGGAGATACCAAAATCGAGGTGGTGGAACGCTGATTTTGGTTAAAATCCCTTAAAAAGACGATGCGCGAGTTACAACGTATCGTCTTTTTTATTATCTTTGCACGCTTTTTCAGAGTAACAAGAGAAATAATGAGGCAATTAAAGATTCAAAAGAGCATTACCAATCGATCGAGTGAAGCACTTGACAAGTACCTCGTAGAGATTGGTCGTCAGCCCCTTGTGACCATTGATGAGGAGATTGAACTGGCGCAGGCCATCCGCAAGGGTGGTCCCGAAGGCGAACGAGCCAAGGAGCGGCTGGTAACGGCCAACCTCCGTTTCGTCGTCTCCGTCGCCAAGCAGTACCAGCATCAGGGACTTACGCTGACCGACCTGATCGATGAGGGAAACATCGGGTTGGTGAAGGCTGCTGAGAAATTCGACGAGACGCGAGGCTTCAAGTTCATCTCCTATGCCGTATGGTGGATTCGCCAGAGCATCCTGCAGGCCATCGCCGAGCAGAGCCGCATCGTGCGCCTGCCGCTGAACCAGAGCGGAGCCCTGAGCAAGATCAATCAGGAGATCAACCGTTTCGAGCAGATCCATCAGCGCCGCCCCTCTGTGACAGAGCTGGCAGAACTCACCCAGATCGATGAGGCAAAGATTGAACAGACCTCCAAGGCCGACAGCCACCACATGAGCATCGACGCTCCCTTCGGAGAGGATGATGACAACTCGATGGCCGACATGCTCAGCAGCGGCGACGACTCCCGCACCGACAAACAGGTCGATTACGAGTCGCTGACCTCCGATCTGGAGAATGTGCTGCGCAGCGTGCTGAAAGACCGTGAGCTGAAGATCGTCCGCGAGTGCTTCGGCATCGGCTGTCAGGAACGGGGTCTTGAAGAGATTGGAGCAGAGATGGGACTGACGCGTGAGCGCGTGCGCCAGATCCGTGAGAAGAGCATCGCCAAGCTGCACGACAGCGGCCATGCCCGTATCTTGATGAAATACTTAGGTTAGACATTTAAAATTAGCCGAATTTATAGTTTTTCATAGTTAGTAGGGAGCCCCGCCAATTGGCGGGGCTCTTCGTTAGCACTGGGGACAGGCCCCTCTGCGGAGTCGAAGACGTCCGCATTTGGGCCAGTCCCGGACCCAGCGTTTGTCCCAGCCATTGGGACTTTTCTAAAGGGCTCCTTTACGTCGCTAAAGGAGCCCTTTAGAAAGCTGAAGGTCACCTCTACAACTCCAAAGGTCCCCTCTACGGATCAGGTGTAGCTTATGACCATTATGTGACACCTATATGTTCAAGCAATCCCTTCATTACGCGCGCGTATGTACGCGTAGGTGGATATAGTTGCTATACTTTCTTTTTATCCTACACTCCCTACACTCCCTGCACCCAACTCAAAACTATTGGGGTGTAGGGAGTGTAGGAAGTGTAGGTTGTTTTTGGCTTATAACAACTATTATGTGCGTGTGGGAGTAGGGATAAGCAGAAATAATAGGAATTATTTGTAGTTGCGGATTTTGACCTCGGTGCCGGTGCCGGCAAGCTGCATGCTGATGCGATGGACGGGCGTGTCGTTGTAGTGGTAGGGGAAGAGGATCTTCGGCTGGATGGTCTTCGCGGCATTGACACACTGTTCGACCGTCATCGTATAGGGCTGGTTGCAGGGCAGGAAGGCGATGTCGATGTCCTTGATGTCGGCCATCTCGGGGATGTCCTCCGTGTCGCCAGCGATATAGATGCGCAGACCGTCGAGGGTGAGGATATAGCCGTTGTCGCGCCCCTTGGGATGGTACTGCTGATGGTCTGGCGTGTAGTTATAGGCGGGGACGGCCTCGATGGCGATATCCTCGGAATACTGCACCTTGTCGCCGTTGCGCATCACGAAGCCGTTCTTGAAATGTCCGAAGACGGCCTGGTTGACGTAGATCGACGTGGCTGGGGTGCGCAGGGCGTGGATGGCCTCACGGTCGAAGTGGTCCTTGTGCTCGTGGGTGATCAGGATGATGTTCGCCTTGGGGAAGGTGGCGTAGTCGGTCTCGGGCTTCAGCCACATCCCCACGGGATCGACCTGGATCTCGATGCCGTCGAAGTTGATTTCCATACTGGCGTGCTTGATGCACGTGATCGTCACTTTCTTGCCGTTCTTGGTGGTGAACTCATCCACCTGTCTCTGGGCGTTGCAAACGAGTGCCACCAGCGCGGTGAGCACGATGGTTAAGATAGTTTTCTTCATTATTGATTATGTAATTGGTAATGTCACAACGAAGCGCGCGCCGTCGTGGTAGGTGGTGTCGAGGATGACGTTGCCTCCCAGCTGTTCGGCGAGCTTGCGGCTCAGCGGCAGTCCCAGACCGATGCCCTCCTTGAAGGAGTCGAGCTTGACGAAGCGTCCGAAGATGTTCTCCGCCTCTTTCTCGGGGATGCCACAGCCGGTATCCTCGACGGCGATGGTCAGCGTCTCCTCGTCGGCATGGGCCTTGATGGTGATACTGCCCTTCTCCGTGTATTTGGTGGCGTTGTCCGTGAGGGCGCTCACGATGCGCTTGAACATGTTGGTATTGGTCTGCAGCGTGAAGTCGTCGTCGAGGTCGGACTCCAGCTGCAGTTTGGTTTTCTTCTTGACCTGTTTCTCGTAGTCCTTCACCACCTCGCGCAGCACTTTATTGACGTGGGCCTCATCATCCTGATGCATCTTTTCCGTGGTCTCGATGAGCGACAGACCGATGATCTCGTCGATGAGGGTGGTGATCTGCTGGGCGCTCTTCTGCATCATGCTGGCCATGTGCTGCCGCTCCTCGACACTCTCCGTCAGATCGGGATCGGCGATGACCTGCGAGAAGCCGCTGATGATGTTCAGGGGCGTGCGCACCTCGTGGCTGACGTTCTGGATGAAGGCCGTCTTCATCTTGTCTGACTCCAGGGCGTGGTCGTAGGCCGCCTTCAGCTCCTTCAGGTGCTTGCGACGGGTGTGGAAGAGATAGACGAGGGTGAGGATGAGCAGCAACAGCAGGAGGAGGACTCCCGAGAGACCGAGGAACTTCGAGCGGAAGGCCTTACGGTCGGCCTCGTAGATACGGATCTCGTCGCGGATACCCATCATGCTGTTGGCGAGCACCACGTTGATGATGGAGTCGTTGGTGGCGGAGGCTTCTTTCTGGGAATGGTAGGCTTCCTGCCAACGGCCAGCCTTCTCGTAGATCTGCACGATGGCGGCCTTGCCCTCGTCGCCCAACTCTTCTTTCGCCAGGGCGATGGCCTCGTCGGTCTTGCCCTGATAGGCCAGGTAATAGACTTCGAGGCTGCGGCCGTGGACGGAGGTCTTACCCTCCTTCTCTCCTTCCTTATAGGCTTTGTAGCCCTCGACGAACCTGTCCCAGTCGCCACGGTAGTAGTAGCTGAGCGTCTGGCGAGTCTCGATGTCGAACACACGTTCGGGGGAATATTTCTTGGATATTTCCAGGGCCTTGGCCAGCAGACTGTCCGTCTCTTCGAGATCGTCGTCATTGGCGACGTTGACGATGTTCATATAGATGGGAGGCATGTTGGCGTAGTAGCCTTCCTGCTCCATCAGACGGAGGGCTTCGCGCCAGTTCTCCTTGGCTTCTTCTTTATTGCCGCAGAAGCTGTTGATGTGTCCCAGCATGTTGTGGGCCATATATATCTCCTTGTCGATATGTTTCTCGCGCAGTTCCTCGGAGAGTTCGCGCGCCAGTTTGTAGGCCTCGAAGATCTTCTGCTGGTTCATCTGGAACACGATCTCGTTGCAACGCTGGGTATAGTAGCCGTGGATGTCGCCGTGTTTCAGCAGGTAATCCTCGAAATTCCTGAGGGCGGGGAAGAAACTGGCACTGTCGGCATTGTTGAATGCGTCGTGCATATTCTTGCGCAAGGAGATGTATTCCTCGCTGGTGGTATAGTCTGCATCTGCTGCGATGCTGAAGGCGGCGCAGAGTGTCAAGGTCAATAGGATAATAGCTCGTTTCATTGCTTTGAGTTCGAGTAGTTGATTATAACTTCTGCAAAAATACGAAATTATCCGAAAAAATACAAATTTTTTTGCATTTATTTTGTATTTTGCCGACTTCATCGTAACTTCGCGGCCGATGGAGATCTGTCCGATAGCCTATTTCCACTCGCCGTTGAAGTCGAAGTTCGGCATTCCGAGGCAGAGCGGACTCGTCAGTGAACTGACGGGTCGGATCATCCTGGAACCGTCTTTCCGACAGGCTGAGGCCATCCGGGGACTGGAGGATTTCGACTATCTGTGGCTGATCTGGGGATTTTCCGCCAATCCGCCGTCGGACGAGCCTTCGCTGACCGTCCGTCCTCCCCGTCTGGGAGGTAATCGTCGGATGGGGGTCTTCGCCACGCGCTCTCCGTTCCGTCCGAATCCCCTGGGGCTCTCCTGTGTGCGACTGGATCATGTGGAGGTGGACAGGCAAGAGGGTTCTGTCATCTTCGTGAAGGGTGCAGACCTGATGGACGGTACGCCGATCTATGACATCAAACCCTATGTGGCTTATGCTGATGCGCATGCTGGGGCGCGTAGCGGGTTTGTGGATCAGACGGCGTGGCAGCCTCTGCATGTGGAGATGCCTGACAAGCTGGCCGTCCGTGTGCCTGCGGATATGCGCGAGGTGCTGAAAGAGGTGCTGGCGCAGGATCCGCGGCCTCGTTATCATGATGATCCGCAGCGCGTCTATGGGATGCCGTTTCTCGACCTCGATATCCGCTTCCGAGTGGCGGAACAGACTCTGACTGTGGTCGAAATCGTTAAAAATTGATCGTTTTTTCGCAAAAATTCGCTTAAAAACTTGCAATTTCAGAATAGTTTGCTTATTTTTGCAGTTCCTAGTTATCAGAAGAGAGGAGGCATAGTCGGATATGTGGATTGTGATTATCGTACTGATCGTTGTTTGTCTGTTGCTGGTGCTTCGTCTGAAGACCCAGCAGACGGAGATGTCGAAATATCGGAGTTCTGACAAGAAGAAGTCTGCGTTTATCAAGGCGCTGGCACGTGAGATCAGGACGCCCCTGCACTCGGTTTCCGGACTCGCGGAGATCATCTCGAAGGATGATCTGTACCTGTCGAAGGAGGAGAAGAAGAATATCAGCAGCCAGATCAAGTATAATGCCAATTTGATCTCGACCTTGCTCGACGAGGTGTCGATCTATTCGGAGGATGGCAGCACGGGTCATCAGTTGAAGGACGAGCGTTTCAGTCCGAACCGTATCTGTCAGCGTTGTATCGATGCCAACCTGTCGCAGGTGAAAGAAGGGGTGAGGATCCTGTTCCGTCACGAGATAGGTGATGAGGTGTTTGTCTCTGCAGACCAGCATATCGTGGAGCTGGTGCTCAACAAACTCGTCCATTGTGCCTGTAAGTTCACGGAGAAGGGTGAGGTTATCCTTGGTTGTACGCGCGACGAGACCCGTCGTTTGATCACCTTCTTCGTCGAGGATACGGGAGGCGGTATTCCTGTGGAGCGTCGTTCTGCTCTCTTTAACTGGAGTGAGAACATGGAGGGTGCCATGGATGAGGAGACGGAGTTCGACCTGACCATTGCCCAGCGTCTGGCCTCGAAGATCGACGGTCTGCTACGTTGGGACTATACCTATACGAAGGGTACGCGTATGGAGTTTACCCTTCCCGTTCGTTAGTATCAGCCCTGTCCAGTCTGTCGCGCCAGAGATATTTCTTTGTTTCGTGTACGAGTATGCCGCTCAGGAAGAGTAGCGATATCAGGTTTGGTATCGCCATCAGGGCGTTCATGCAGTCGGCGAGGTTCCATACCAGGGAGAGGTTCATCACACTACCCAGGAACACGGCGATGATATATGCCACACGATAGCCAACCATCCATTTCTTTCCTTTCAGATATTCCATGGCCCGTTCTCCGTAGTAGCACCAGCCGAGGATGGTGGAGAAGGCGAAGGTCAGGAGTCCGAAGGCCAGCAGGGGACGGCCGATGACGGGGATCTTCGCGAAGGCGTCCTTCGTCAGGGTGGCGCCGTTGGAGAAGTCGATGTCGGGGTAGGCGATGACGCTGCTCACGATGACCAGTCCTGTGAGGGCACAGATAACGACGGTGTCCCAGAAGGTGCCACTGGAGGAGACGAGTGCCTGGCGCACGGGATTCCGGGTCTGGGCTGCTGCTGCCACGATGGGTGCCGAGCCCATACCGCTCTCGTTGGAGAACAGTCCTCGGGCGATGCCATAGCGGGCGGCCATCATCACCGTGGCTCCCACGAAGCCGCCTCCTGCTGCCTCTGGTGAGAAAGCGGCATGACAGATCAGTTTCAGGGCGGGCCATAGGTAGGCTGCATTGATGATGAGGATATAGATGCATCCGATGACGTAGAGGGCGGCCATGAACGGTACGAGCATGCTGCACACGCGGGCGATGCTCCTCACGCCTCCCAAGACGACGGCTGCCGTCAGCAGACAGACGAAGATTCCTGTCAGATAGGGTGAGATGCCATACGACTCGTAGGCAACGGTGGCAATGGCATTGGCCTGTACCGTGTTGCCGATGCCGAAGGCTGCCAGAGCCGTGAAGATGGCGAAGAGGATGGCCAGCCATCTCCAGCCCAGTCCACGCTCCAGGGCATACATCGGACCTCCAAGCATCTTGCCGCTGTCGGTCTTCACGCGGTATTTGATGGCGAGCAGCCCCTCTGCGTATTTGGTGGAGATGCCGAAGACACCTGTGAGCCAGCACCACAGGACGGCGCCAGGTCCTCCGAGGGCAATGGCCGTGGCTACGCCGATGATGTTGCCTGTGCCGATGGTGGCAGCGAGAGCCGTGGCCAGGGAGCCGAACTGTGA
>JAGCPV010000035.1 GCA_017965475.1 Prevotella sp. | reverse complement strand
TGCGGATAGGGGAACAGTCTGTGCTTCTCCTGCCAGCCTACCTCATAGTGAGCATCCATGGCGTCATGCGTATGGATGATGAAGAAGCGGCTGTTAGCCTCTGAACCATTCTCCCAAACAAGATCCTCCCAGTTTGCCTCAACAGCTTCCGGCTTCTCAGAGAGTTTGTCGCAGAGGTTGGGAACATGCTTACCCTGGCTCTTCAGGTGATCCATACACTCCTTCGTGTAGGAATCATTATCTATCTTGCTCCAGCGCATCAAGTCCTGATAACGGCAGCCCTCGAACCAGAGCTCGAACGACTTCTCCTTCTTCAGGGTCACCAGGTCAACTGAGCTGCTGACGGTCTTGGAACCGGCACGCTCCTGGATCTGGTTGATATAAGTCTTGGCAGAAGCGGCATCATTAGTACGGAGGCAGCACTCGGCATAGTTGAGCAGCACCTCGGCGTAACGCATGATGATGATGTTGTTCAGACGATGACCAGAACCGAACGATCCGCCTTCCTCCTCAGCATCACCCAGACGGATGACATGCTTGATGGGAATCCAGAACGACTGGCCATAGTGACCTCTACGACCCGGCTTGATACCGATCTTATCGTTCTTCACCTTCTCATCATGGGTCATCTCAGCGAGCTTGCCATAATAAGTGTCGATCAGCTCAATACCTGTCTCACCGTAGATCATGTCGTCGATGTGAATCAGCGTAGCCTGCAGACGCTTAGAGTCCTTACCATCGTTCTCAACGAATGCCTGTCCGTACCACTCGGGAACACCGATTGAACCCCAGCCCTGAACACTACCCGTGTAGGCCTGCAATGGCGGCTTCTTGAACTTATCGGAACGGATCTGGAAGGAGTTAGATTCCATCCATGTGCTGTGCTGGTTCCAACCCCAGCCACTACCTGAGCTGTACTCACCGGCGCTGGCATTGTAGCGGATGTTCACCTCGAAGATCTTCTCGGGACTACCGTCACCCTGGATATGGAACTGGTCCATGTACTGATCACCAGGAACAAGTGCATACTTGCCAGAGTCGATCACCTTCTTCAGGGCGTCTTTGGCACCTGCAAAGTCCTCAGCGAACATCAGAGCCTTACCGGCCAGGGCATAAGCGAAGCCCTTGGTCACGCGATAGGCACCATCCTTATCGTTGACATCCTTACGTTCAGGCAGGTCACCGACGACTGCCGTACACTCAGAGGCTACCCACTTGTAGTAGTCCTGCTGTGTCTTAGGAGCATTCTCAGGAGCACCCTCGGCATCACTGTTGGTGATGGTCTCAGTGGCACTCGGGACATGATCCACGAAAGGAGGTGTTCCCCAGTACTGGGCCAGCAGGAAGTAGTTGTAGGCACGGAGCACACGAGCCTCGGCCACGGCCTGCTTACGAGCTGGTGTAGCAAGATCCTGGAACTGCTCGATGACAAGGTTGTCAGCATAAATCGAGAGGAAAAGGCCCTTGTAGTGATAGATGATGGCCTCAGGAGTGTGGAGGAAACGGAACTCATTGACGGATCCACCGAACTCATGGTCACCGTAGTACTCACTGCCGTAGCATACATCATCGCCCGGGTGGTTGGCCAGCACCTTGGCTGGGGTGTAGATACCAGGACCCATGGCGCGGCCCATCGTATTACCGTTGAAGTTCTCGTAAGCAGAGGCCAGGGCCTTCCAGACGTCATCGTCCGTCTCATAGAAGTCCTCAATTGCGATGACACCCTTCTGCTCGATGTCAAGCTGGTCCTCGCAAGAGGTGAAGGCGACACCGCCTGCAAAGAGGGCGAGCACTGATAATATAATCTTTTTCATATTCTTTTCTATTTTCATTATTTAAAAGTTCAATCCTTCTGTCCGTCTATATTAGAATGAGATATTTACACCAAAGACGATCTTCTTGGAAGTCGGATAAGTACCATTATCGAAACCACGCATACGACCGTTATCGTTGCCGCTTGAAACGGTTGCAGTCTCAGGATCGGCACCGGGATAGCTGGTAATGGTGAAATAGTCGTCGAGAGAAGCATAGAGTCGGAGCTGGCTGACAAGGAACTTCTTCGTGATCTTAGAAGGAATCGTGTAACCCAGCTGGATCTGCTTGAACTTGAAGTAAGCACCGCTGAAGATGGCAGCTGAAGAGCTGTAGAAGATCCAGTCCTTAGAGACAACCTTCATGTCAGGATACTGACCTTCGGTCCAGTTACCGGCCTCATCCTGCCTCCAGGAATCCTCCCAGAAGGTGGTGATACCGTTGATACGAGGACGGTCTGCAGATACCATGAAGTTGTAGATCTTGTTGCCATAGGCACCAGTACCGAATACAGTGAAGTCGAAGCCCTTGTACTCAAGGTTCAGGGTGATACCGTAGGTGAACTTGGGGATACCGCAGCCAAGATCCTCCTTATCCTCCTCAGAAGGAGACAGGGTCAGACCTCTCTGGTACAGAGGATTGCCATCAGCATCATTCACCTGATTGCCATCAGCGTCGAGGACGGGAACCTGACCATAGTACAGAGGACGTCCGATGTTGGCGGGATCAAATTCCGTGTCATTCGTCTGGATCAGGTTCTGGCTATACACACCAGCATAGTTGTAGCCGCGGAAGTACCAGATAGGATGACCGACCTCCATACAGGGAGCCAGCTTGTTGTTGAATCCGCTCGGACCACCACCGACATAGCGCGGGAGTGAACCCACATTCTGAACCTCGTTCTTCAGGGTAGAGAAGTTCGTCAAAATGCTGTATCTGAAGTCACCGATCTGGTCACGCCAGCCGAGTTCGAAATCGAAACCGGTGTTCAGGATCTCACCGCAGTTCACGGTTGCAGAGGAGAAGCCCATGGCGGGGTCTGGCTCCACATCGATCAGCAGGTCCTTGGTCATCTTGCGATACCAGTCAAGTCCGAATGACAGACGGTTGGCCAGGAAACGGGCATCAAGACCAAGGTCGATCTGCTCAGAGGTCTCCCAGGTCAGCTCGGGATTAGCCAGAGATGAAGGCTTGGCACCAGTCACCTGATTGTCACCGGCATCACCCTCACCCGTGTAGTAGTAGTAACCACCGATACCGATGGTAGGTGTGTGCTTGTAACCATACAGCACATTCACGTTACCGTTACGACCCCAAGATCCGCGGATCTTCAGGAAGGAGACGGCGTCGGTGCTGATGGCATTCTTGAAGAACTTCTCATTGCTGATCGTCCAACCTGCAGAGAATGAGGGGAAGTAACCCCAGCGGTTGTCCTTGGCCAGCTTCGAGGAGTCGAAGGCATCTGCACGGTAGTTGAACTGCAGGAAGTAGCGGTCGTCGAACGAGTAAGACAGACGGCCAAAGTATGACAGGCTGGTGTTGTCACCAGGAGCGTTGGTCGCACTCAGGTGCTCCTTACCGTTGGCATTCAGATAGCTGATGTAGCGGTAGTTGGGGGCATGGTCACCTTCAAGGATCATATTTGTATCCGTTGACTGTGCCCATGTATTGTCACTATGGTTCTTCTCAAAGGACATACCGATCATGGCGCCTACGTTGTGCTTGCCGAACTGTTTGTTGAAGTTAGCGAAGTTCTCCCACTGATAGTAGAGGCTGGCACTAGTTTGAGCATTAATCAGATAGCTGTCGGCCTTGGCCATTGAAGACAGGAAGTAAGGCTCACTGTAGTTATGGCTATTGCCCTGTGCAATACGATAGCCGAGACGAGAGGTAATAGTCAGGAAATCGAACGGAATCAGGTTGGCAGCCAGAGATCCACGGATGTTGATACCCTCGCTGTAACCGTTAGCGCGGTCGCGCTGTCCGAGCGGGTTACCGGTAGCTTCCTCCACATACTTAGAGGTACCGTACCATACAGGATTGTTCTCGTCGAAGCCGGGAGGCAGCAGCAGATTGCCGTGGCCTTCCTTCTCCCACTCAGAGGCAACATTCTGACCGAAGTCATCCTCACTGTAAATATAAGGAGCGGTCAGCGGGTCGATAGAAACGACAGAGTTCAAGAAACCACCGTAACCGTCACCCAGAGACTTTGTCTTCCACTTCTCAATAGAGGTGTTGCTCTGAACAGTCAACCACTTATAGATCTTATAGTCGGCATTCACCTGACCAGAGAAGCGCTTATAGGTATCCTTGTCACCCTTCACAATACCATCGTTGTTAACGATACCGATGTTGGCCAGGAAGTGACCCTTGTCGTTACCACCCTCAACGGTGATGGTGTGCTGCATGCTCCAGCTGTTCTCGAACACCTCATCGTACCAGTCAGTATCCTGTCCATTGTAATTGTTAGACTCGAGCTCCGTGTCAGTCAGGTCGCCCAAGTACTTGTGATAGTCAATCCAGGTCTTGGCATCGTAGAGGTCAGCCTTCTTACCAAGTGACTGGCTGGCAGCCTTCAAGGTATAGGAAATCTTAGCAGTACCCTTGGAACCGTTCTTGGTGGTGATCAGCACGACACCGTTACCAGCCTGGGCACCGTAGATGGCTGCAGAGGCACCATCCTTCAGGACTTCCATAGACTCAATCAAAGAAGGATCCAGATACTGGATATTGTCAACCTTCAGACCATCGACGATGAGCAGCGGGCCAAGGTTACCAGAGTTCGAGGAGTAACCACGAACACGGATGGTAGCACCAGCACCAGGAGCACCGGTGTTGATGATCTGCACACCAGACACCTTACCCTGCATGGCTGCACCGGCATCGGAGGTGCTCAGGTTCTTGATGTCGTCACCCTTCAGTGAGGCAACGGCACCAGTCAGGTCACTCTTCTTCTGGACGCCATAACCGATCACGACCACGTCGCTCAGGGTCTGGGAGTCTTCTTTCAACGAAATGGTAATCTCGCTGCGACCATTCAACTTAACGGTGGCAGGGGTGTAACCGATGTAAGAGATCTGAAGCGCAGCGTTGGCATCAGCCTGAACACTGAAGTTACCATTGAAGTCAGTGACTGCACCAGTCTTGGTACCCATCACCTTCACACTGGCACCGATGATCGGCTCACCTGCTTCATCGAGAACTGTTCCCTTGATGGTGCTCTGAGCCATCGCTCCCAGTGGGAACAAACAGAGCAGGAACAGAAACACTAACGGCTTTTGTAGTGATTTAAAATTCCACATAATTTAATTAATTAGTTAGGTAATTGTTATTTATAATGTAGATACATTCACATATTTTAGGCATACACGCAATTCGTGTGCAAAGATATTATAATTTTAACTTAACGACTTTGTAAAATGTAACACACATTTTGCAAAACGTAACAAAGTCTTAAAATGTTACACAAAAACAAGTCTTTTGTTACATCTGAATCAACAAAACGAAACCGCCGCGCGGCTGACAGACAACCTGTAAAGGCAGCTGTAAGAGGGTGCTGATTTGCCACTGTCCGGTGGCATCGTCGGCAAACATCCGGGCGCTCCGAAATCCGTTTCCTATAAAGCTGAGGTCGGTGGGGAGCATCTGCAGTTCGTCGGAGCCATTGATACCTGCGACGTACCACGTATCACCATACCGACGGGCCAGCACGGCACTCTCACCAGGGTAACCGCTGACGAAATGGGTCTCATCCCAGACAACGGGCAACTGCCCGAGGAAGGTCTGGACCTCCTCCGGTTGGGCGAGGAAACTCTCCGGACGGTCGGCGAGATGCTGCAGACCACTCTCATAGAGCACGGTGAGAGCCAGCTCATGCGCCAGCGAGGTGATATGCGGGTGCTGTGAGTCACTGAAGGCACAGGGCGTGTAGTCCATCGGTCCGATGACATTACGGGTGAAGGGCAGCGTCGCGTTATGACAGGCTGCCTTTTCCGTGAAGGTCGGCACGTTATTATACCATTCAGCACCATAGACGCCCTCCGTCGAGAGCAGGTTCGGATAGGTACGCTGCCAACCGCGGGGGATGGGCGCACCATGGAAATTGACCAAGAGATGATGGCGGGCAGCACATTCCAGCAGATCCTGGCAATAGTCCATGTTCATCTGGTTATCGCCGGAGAAGAAATCGATCTTCACACCAGCCACACCGATTTTCTCGCACCAGGCAAATTCCCTCTCACGGTCCTCGGGCTTGTTCAGACGATACTTCGGTCCGGGAGCACCATCGACCCAACCTACCGACGAGTTGTACCAAATCAGCGGTTTGATACCCTTAGCCTTGGCATAGGCCACCGCATCTTCAATGGTCTTGCCATCCTTCATCTCGTCCCATTCAGCATCGATGAGTACGTAGGGCAGGTGTAACTGGACAGCCATCTCCACATATTTAATAATAATAGAGTAGTCGTTGGAACCATGATTGTTGGCCCAGTAAATCCACGACACCACACCAGGCTTGATCCAGCTGACATCTTCCAAGCGGGAAGATTCACTGACATCCGTCACCAGAGTGGATTCCACGATATCGGCCAGCTGACCGATGATAACCACACGCCAGGGCGTATGCCAGTCGCCGTTTAGTTCCAGGTTGTTCTCCGCAGGCACGACACGGAAACGCTCTCCGTCGTTGAACAGGCATGAGGCACTCTGCCGCCGTTCGATGTTCGCTTCGGAGATCAGTGCAAACACACCGTCAGCAGGTTCCAGAAGTGCAGGATAGGCCCATCGGTTGTTCCAGCCGTCGGCAGACGCGAAGATACCGCTGAACGACGGGACAGGCTTCTCTTTATAAGTGGTGTTCAGCGGAAAGAAGCCCTCATAGGACTCCGCCCACTGCATGAACCAGCGCTTCGTGCCCTCCGGGATCAGATAGACCGTCTGCTCCTCTGGCTGTTTCTGACTCAACAGGTTGGTATATTCGTAACGGAAGGCAATGCCGTCGTTGTAGAGCCTCATCACCACCTTGGCATCCTGACCGAGCGGTGCCTGATACTCATTGGCCACATTGGTACAGTGCAGGCGCTTTCCCTCCAGCATCCGATAGTCGTCCTTCACCTCCCTGACGAACGTCAATTCGCCAAAGGGAACATCCGCCAGTTCCAGCACGCGCTGCTGCTCGTAACAGATTTCCAGGTTCTTGTCCACAGTCTTGACAGACAGTTTTCCGTTAGGTGAGACCACACCCACGAACAATGCCAAAGATAGTAATAATGTATTCATATAGTTCTGGTTGATAACTAATTCGGCCGCAAATTTACAAAAAAATAAGGAAAATGTCATGACTTATGGAAAAAAATGCTTATATTTGCCACAGATTTTCGCACTAATAACTAAATGATATGAAGAGACTCTTGTTATCGGCTATTGTGATAGCGATCAGTGCCTCGACGATGGCACAAGACTTAAGACTTAACGACCGTGAGTATTTCGAACGGCAAGGTGTGAACGTGCTGGTGTTCAGCAACAGTTTCAACGGCGGGTTCAACGACGAGAAGAACTCGGGTATCGAGATCATCCATCATGGGGTACGTACCGTCCAGGGCGGAGCGGTGCGTCTGAACAACACCCCCGAGCAGTGGGATCTCGTGCCGAAGATGACCGACCGTAAGGTGAACCGTGAAAACGGCAGCATTGAGGTGACGATGCGTTACGACGATTATGACTTTGACAGTCGTGTGGTGGTAACGGCCAAGGGAAAGGCCGTAGAGATTGCCGTGTGGCTCGACCAGCCTGTGCCCGACGCCCTGGCTGGTGAGGCGGGCTTCAATCTGGAGTTCCTGCCCTCACAGTATTGGCTGAAGACCTACACCATGGACGGCCGACTGAACCGTTTCCCCCGTTATGCCACCAGTCTGACCGTCACGCGTCCCAACAGCGAGAAACCCCGTCAGTTCAAAGGCTTCAAGACCTACGACGACCGTGGCACCGACCGTTTCGTGGATCCCCTACCCATGGAGACGGGCCATCGCATCGTGGTGGCCACCGACGACCCGGAGCGGATGATCAGCATCAGCAGTGATGCAGAGTTGAAGCTCTTCGACGGCCGCATGCTGGCCCAGAACGGCTGGTTCGTGCTGCGCAGTGTATTGCCGAAGGGCAAAACGGGAAAGGTCTTCACCTGGACGGTGGAGCCAAACGCCATCCCTGGGTGGATCAGGAAGCCCAACATCGGTTTCTCACAGGTTGGCTATATCCCCGAACAGCCGAAGGTGGCCGTCATCGAACTCGACATGAATGACCAGCCACAGGCCAAAGCCTCCCTGATGCGCATCCTGGAGGACGGCAGCGTGGAGAAAGCCTTCGAAGGCGACATCACCACTTGGGGCGCCTACTTTAAATATAATTATGTGAAGTTTGATTTCTCGTCTGTCAGACAGCCAGGCGTCTATTATATCCAGTATGGAGACACGCGGACCAATGACTTCCTGATCGATGACCATGTTTATGACAAGATCACGGACGCCACGACCGATGTCTGGGTACCCATCCACATGAACCACATGTACGTCACCGAGGGTTACCGCACCTGGCACGGCGAACCCTTCAAGGAAGGCTACCTGCAAGCCCCTGAGAGCGACCACTTCGACCTGCACCGTCAGGGTCCGACCACCGACACGAAATATAAGCCGCTGGAACTGATTCCCGGTCTGAACATCGGCGGATTCTTCGATGCCGGCGACTTCGACATCGAGACGGGCTCGAATATCAACGTGGTACAGAACTTCATCCGCGCCTGGGAACTCTTCAAGCCTCTGCGCGACGAAACCTTTGTCAGTCAGAAGCAGCGTTATGTCGATCTGCACCGTCCTGACGGCGTACCCGACATCCTGCAGTTCATCGAGCATGGCACCCTGAACCTCGTGGCCCAGGCCGAACAGATCGGACACATGGCCTCTACCCTCTCCAACTCCATCCTCGACAACTATCATCACTTAGGCGACGCAGCTTCGATCACCGACGGTCTGCACTACGACCCGAGTCTGAAGCCCTACGAGGTTAGTGCTGACGGCAAGCGCAGTGGTACACCCGACGACATGTGGGCCTTTACGACGCGCAATCCCCAGCTCGACCTGCGCGCCGCCACGATGTTCGCCGCCGCCAGTCATGCCCTCAAAGGCTACAACGACGACCTGGCTAACCGCGCCCTTATCCAGTCGAAGCGACTGATGCAGGAAGCGACGGAACTCATCGCCCAACGTACGGCAGCCAGAGCACAGGCGGACGATGAATTCGCTTGGCTCGATGGTTCAGAACAGACGAGCATCGCCAACCCCCGGCAGGCCATGGGTCAGATCGACAAGAAACGCCAGAAACTGATGGAGCGCAGTCGCAAGAACCGTGAACAGCTCGGTGACATGGCTACCAACCTGATGCTCTTCGGCGCCACACAGGAGAAGCAGTATCTCGACAATTTTGAGAAGCAAATCTGGGATGCCTTGGAGTTGCGTCTGTCCGGCAACATGCAGACCGCCCTCGACGCCGTACCCTATATGGACGAGGCCTACAAGACGAAGCTCCGTCCCTACGTGGAGAAATACGAGCAATATATCAAGGGCTTCGACACGAATAATCCTTACGGCGTGCCTATCGGACTCGGTAACTGGGCCGGTGTGAACATGGTGCTGAACTTCGGCATCACGGTCAACTACGCCCATATCTATTTCCCCGACATCGTCGGCAAGGAGGAGGTCTATCGCGTGGCTAACTGGCTCTACGGCTGTCATCCCTATCACAACTACTCGTTCGTGGCTGTGGTGGGAGCCGCCCGTCCGAAGCAGGTGTTCTATGGCAACAACCGCGCCGACTTCTCGTTTATCCCGGGTAACGTGGCACCTGGTCTGCTGTTCCGCAAGCCCGACCATTTCGAGAACTACGACGACTGGCCCTTCCTCTGGGGGCAGAACGAAGGTACCATCGCTGGTAATACGCAGTATATCATCTTCGGTTCAGCCCTGAAGGATATCGTCTGTCCGAAGACCTCTCAGGAGTAAAAGAGTCTAACTCGCGTTACGGTGCTTGTCGAACTTGTGCAGGATAAAGTTAAAAGCCTCCAGTCCGACAAGCACTAATATTGTGGAGGTGATGGAGAGTGCATATAAGCCGCCTCCGCAGGCCAGACCGATGGCGGCCGTCACCCAGAGTCCTGCCGCCGTTGTCAGACCACGCACGGCATTCTCGTTCTTCTGGAAGATGATCGTACCAGCACCGATGAAACCGATACCGCTGACGACCTGTGCCGCCACGCGTGACACGTCCCAACGGTGTTCGGGCGTAGATAGTGCCCCTTCAAAACCGTAGGCCGAAACAATCATAAACAGGGCAGAGCCTAAGGCCACGAGGAAGTGGGTGCGGAAGCCCGCCTCCTTCGCCCGATACTCACGTTCCAGACCGATGGCACCACCCAACAGGGCCGCCACGAAAATACGGAGTACAAACTCCCAAGTCATCTCATCCATATCCTTATTCTTTTATGATTAGTATTCTTCCAAGATTCGCTTCAAGCGCTCCCGCCGGGCTGCTTTCTTGCTCTGCCGCCACTTCTTGGGGATGATATAGCCCAACAAACTGAGGAGATTCCCACCCGAGGCAGGATTGGCCGCCAGCAGCGCGGCCTCATTCTTCTCAAGGCGCAACTGCTTCTTCAGGGCTTTCATATCATCCCTGTATTGGGCATGGCCGAAGACTACGACCTCCTTGATGTTCAACAGTTTGGAGATCAGGTACACGGTATCGTTCACCTCCTCCATATTAACAATACGGCTTTCGTAGTTGACATGCGAAAAGGCCAGGCTGCGGCAACTGTCCGGAACGGAGAACCAGCCCAACGAATCGGTCGTGACGGTACCCTCTTTACTGGTCACGTTCACGCCACTGATGGGAATGAGCGTCTCAATATCGACCACCACCATCCTTTTCTGGTCGGCAGCCGACAAGCCCGAAAACGCCATCATCAGCGACAGCCAAAGCATCCTTTTCCTCATCGTGAATCGATTCATCGTTGCAAAAGTAGGGAAATCCCCAAGTCCAGACAAATCTTTTTGCGCAAATTAAGCACTCTTCGCATTTGTTTTGATAAAAAGCAGTGGTAAAAGACTAAAAGATATTAATTGTCAGACAGATTTTCAACTTTTCTTCGTTTATCATTTGACTTTTGCCTACCTTCGTCGTAAATTAAATAGACAACCATTCAATGACTCAGACAGAGCGCGACATGATCACCCGCTGCCAGCAAGGCGACAAGGACGCCTTCCGATGGGTGGTACAGACACATCAGCGGATGATCTTCTCGCTGGCGTTGAAGATGTTGTGCGACGAAGAAGAGGCCAAGGACATGGTGCAGGAGACATTCATCAGAGTGTGGCAGCGCATCAAGGACTTAGATCAGCAGAAGACCATCGGCACATGGATCTATACGATCGCCTCCCGACTGTGTATCGACAAACTGAGACGGACGAACCGTGTTGTGAGCATGCCTGAGGATCAGTTGGCCCTGCGACGCTTTGCCTCCGACAACGACAGTCAGCAGACACTGGAAAACGGACAATGGGTCTCCATCGTAAAAACGCTGGTCGAGGGCCTGAGTGACAAGCAACGACTGGTGTTCACGCTCATCCAACTCGAAGGGCTCTCCTCTGCAGAAGCGGAACAGATCACGGGCTTCGATGCCAAGCAAATCAAGAGCAACCTCTTCGTGGCCCGTCAGACAATCAGAAAACGACTCAAGGAATTAGGATATGAATAAGATAGACGATATATTAGAAGGACTGAAAGGTCAGCAACCCATGATCGACGATCCAGACGCACTGACGGACCGCATCATGAACAGTCTGCCCGACATGAAGCCTAGCCGTCAGGAGGATGAAGGCAAGGCCCGCATCGTCAGTTGGCGCTGGCCTGCCATCCTGGCCGCAGCCGCCTCTATAGCCGTCGCCCTGATGATCGTATGGCCAAAGCCAGAGTATCATCCTGAGGAACCAGACGTCGTGGCTCAGGTCGTACATCCTGAGACTCAGAAGCCTACGGACATGTCGCCGAAGCCACAGGACACACCGTCCGAGCATATCGAGCACATCGTCTCCAAGGACGAGAAAGCCTCCAAGCAGGTTCCTCAGTCCAAGGAAGACCAGCCTATCGTTGAAGAAGAGTATCAGCGTGCTGAATACCTCCCTCTTCCTGAATCAGCTAATAAGCCACGACTTCACTACGCCGCCATCAGGAACATCGAGGACAGCACCTATCAGGATCCTGCCCACATGGATGAGTTCATTGTCAAGATGGCTGAATACAATCAGGTAAAGGCAGTAGCACTTGACTGTACCTCGGGCAGTGGAGACAGTGCCATCATCAGCAAGGCTTATGTCTTTGAGGACAAGCAGGAAATGGATCTCTTCGGCCGTCTGCTGCAAGCCGCCTGCTGGTACGACAGCAAGACACCCGGCTACCTGCTGAACTTCTCCCACCAGCAGTTCTTCTTCACCCTGAAGGATCTGCGCAAGGGCCAGAAATACCTCTGGATAGCAGAACGCCTCGTCGGCGAGCGCATCCTGCTCTTCAGCTCCCACTCGCCAATAGAGGCCAACGTCTCTTCGGCCTGTTATCAGAATTATCGCGAACAGCTGACGCATAATATTAGTACATTAGATTTTTAAACTACAAAGCCTTATGAAAAGATTGTTTTTAATGAGCCTCCTGGCGATGACGGGTCTTGCCTCGCAAGCGCAAACGAAGGAATATGCTAAGAGTGTGGGTGTATTTGTGTCACGTCCGGAAGTAAAACAGGACAAGAATTCGAAGAAGACCACAGCTTCATGGCACATGACGAATATGGAGTGGATCAAGGACTATTGCGAGCCAAAGGGATTCGCGATAGAGAAGGATTACCTGAAGATCTTCCCAGAGGTGGCTAACATGCCACTTGACGACCAGCCTATGATGCCCATGAGTTGGCGACTGACTGAGGAAAACAATGAGACAGTGCTGCACTGCTACTTCCGCATGCCAGCAGATGAGGTGACCAACCTATGGCTGACCTCAGAGGAGACGAGCCTCGTGGATCAGGAGACGGGCGTCCAATACCGTATCCGTCGTACAGAGCCTGACACCTACCGCAAGCACTTCACCGTCAGAGCGAAGAAGGGCGATGTGATCGACCTGAAGATATTCTTCGCACCTCTGGCTGAAACGACTAAGGACGTTAGGATCTATGGTCTTCCCAATTGGGGAATGATGGGTGCCCCTGTCACCATCCGCTATCAGGTATTCGGCACATGGCAGCCTTTGGACTACGACACTATCCCACAATTCCATAAGCCCCGCTTGGAGAAAGCGCACATGAGCGAGGACAAACCCTATGACCGACAGAACTGGAACACGTGGAAGGTGGTGACAGATGCCCATCTGATCAAACCTGTAGTGGACCATACGATGGCCATGTGGCGCACGTCAGAAGCTACCTATGTCGCCATTGGTTACGAGCAGAACTGGACCACCGAGTATTGGAGTTTTGAGCGGGATACCAAACTGATTGACGAAACGGGGCATCAGTACAAACTTCGAGAGGTACAAGGTCTGCCTATGGACGAACTTTTCTTCATGAAGGGCATGGCAGGGGATTATGTGGCCTATGTGTTGGTCTTCGATCCGTTACCCCTTGACGTATCTAATATTACGTATATTGATCCTGCTGGAGAGCCCTTTAGTGCATGGGGCGCCAATTGGTCAGGCTGTGTGCTTCCCCTTAACGTCCAACAACTCCGCGACAACCAGAAACTCTTCGATTATCATCCAAGAGTCATCGTAAAATAAACCTGATTTTGATTCAATAAGAAAGGTCAACCCGGGTCCAGTGTGGCGCGTCGTGATGACGAGCCACACTTTGAAAGAAAGTAAAACCAAACATCTCTGTTCTTATGAAGAAGAATGCCTTTATCACCATCCTCCTCGCCTTTGTCTGTATAACAGGGCAGGCGAAAACTTACAAGACTATCAAGGCCCCTGAGGCGATGGCTTGTGCGAATGTCTTTCAAGGCGAATTGAAAGCCAGTGAAGTCATAATGACAGACACGGCTACCACCATCCATTTCACCATGCAGTACCCTAAAGGACAATACTTCCGCTTCGTGAAAGAAAGTTACCTCAAGGACGAGGACGGCAACCGCTATCCGCTCCGCTCTGCTGAGGGAATAGCTCTCGATACATGGGTACAATCGCCAGAGAGCGGCGTGACTGACTTCACGATGCATTTCGAGCCCATGTCAAAGCATGTGCAGATCTTCGACTTCATCGAAGGCGATATGCGTAATGCTTTCATGGTCCTCGGCATTCATGATCAGGAAATGGAAATCAAGGCGCCTACCTTGCAGCAGTTCTACACCAATAATCCTTATACACTCCCCGCCGACTGGCTGAAGACGGACAGTGTCACCATCCGTGGCCGTATTGAGGGCTACGACGCTGAGCGTTTCGGATTCACGGCTATGGAGAGCTATGTATATGACGTGACGAAGAAGAACAATGGTACTCTTCTGATAGAGATCGAGCCAGACGGCACGTTCGAGAAGCAAATCTTACTCAGTTATCCCATGAAAGTGTCGTTCTATGCCTCAGAGGACTCGAAGGTAGGATTTTATGAGATCCCCTTCTTCGCCCGTCCTGGTGAAACCATTGATGTCACCGTACGTCCTGACGAGCATGGACGCTATGAGTGCTTCTATACCAACGGCAGCAGCCAGAAGGTGGAGCGATGGCTGAAGTCAGACCTGCGATTACAGGAATTAGGCAGACCTCTCAATGTGTTCGAGGGGAATTTCGATGAGGCCAACCTCTTGGCAGAACAAGTATGGCAGAATATGCTGAACCGCATCGACATGATCAGCCGCCGTGACCACTTCACGCCCATGGAAATCCATCTGGCTTTAGGCGA
Organism: Prevotella sp.; assembly: GCA_017965475.1. Classification (GTDB taxonomy): domain Bacteria; phylum Bacteroidota; class Bacteroidia; order Bacteroidales; family Bacteroidaceae; genus Prevotella. The sequence continues at coordinate 17,824 of JAGCPV010000035.1, read as the reverse complement.
GATGCAATCCATTTACGCGTTAGCCCTAATGGACTATGCCATGTATCATGAGGATAGGCTATCCCCGTGGCAGGAAAATGAAGACGGAAGTTGGACACAATTGGTGGCAGACAGCGTAGAACTGCAAACCGTTAGAGATGTCAACAACTACAGGGTATTGCAGCGCATCGACTTCGACAACCCGTTACTGTTAATGAGCTCCGACTTCTTCTTTACCCTCAACCGCATTCAGTTTGCTGGACCCGTCCGCAAAGCCAAGCAGGAAGTGATGGAGGCCGAAAACGGCACATACGACTATGACTTTGCAAAAAGAAAACTCTCCATCGTTAAAGGCTACGCCATGTTGGGCGAATTGACGGGCAAACGGGATAATCTGACAGCACAACTTTGCATACTCAATGACATGCAGAGAAGTTTCGACTTATGGCGGCAGAACGAAGTAGCGATTCCCATCATCATGGCAGATACGACGATTGTCAAGGCACAACGCGACTCTATCGCGGCCAACACCGAATCGGTGAGCAATATGTATCCCCTTTATCTCTCGACGTTCACGCATCCCTATGTACGCCTGAAAGTCGAGGAGTTCTATCAGGCCCAGATGGCGCAGAAAGAATTAGCCTCTCCGCTGCCTGAAGGCCCCGGTGCAGAGATTATCCGCAACATCTTGGCAAAATACCCAGGCCGTTATCTGATGATCGACTTCTGGGGCATGGGTTGTGGCCCCTGTCGTGCTGCCATCCAGAGCAGTAAGAACCTGCGGGCAGAGATTGCCAAACGCGATGATGTGAAACTCATTTTCATCGCTGGAGAGCGCACGGCCGGGGGCAGCGAAGCCTATAAGAAATATGTAGCAGAATGGCTTACTGACGAAGAAACCGTCTGCATCAGCAACGATGACTTCCGTCGTCTGCAAGAACTCTTGGAGTTCAGCGGCATCCCTCACTACGAGACCTTCACCCCCGATGGTCGCCGTGTCCGTGAAGACATCCAACTCCATGGCCTCCACAACTTTGATTACGAACTGCAATCGCTGAAAGAGAGACTGAAATGAGAGACAATTAATCAAACAAACAATGAAAGAAATCAAAATCAACGTGTCCCCGAAGGTATGGATTTGCATTTTATTGGTAATGATAGCCGTATTTGCAGCTATCATGGGTATTAGCGCCGCCATTGGAGGCCCAGGGGCTATAGGGGCTGATAAGTATCACATGATAACGATGTTCATCTGCATGACTTTAATCATTTTAGTCCCTGCATACATCAAACGCAAGACTTATCTTGTTATCACAGATGCTCAGTTGAGAGTAAACGCCCCGGAGCCATGGGTCGTGCAACTGTCAGGCGTTGACTCTTTCTACCTAGACAAATACAAAGGCCGTCAGTTTATTGGCATACGTTATAAGGACAACATCGAGGGAGGCATCTCCGACGAACAGATAGCCAAGTATCGCGAACAACGCTCAAAGGCATCACTTCAGGGCTATCCCTATGAGATCTATGTAAGATTCCTCTCAATGAAACCACAAGAAATCTGCGATCTACTGAACGCTCGCATTATAAATTGAAAAAAATTCATTTACCCTTCAGCCGTAATGTATCTTGTTTATATACAGAAAGTTACGCTGAAGGGTGTTTTGGCCTTACTGAGATAAGGGGTTCTGTAGTGTTGTAAAGGGGTACTTTAGCGTCATAAAGGAGTCCTTTAGGATCGTAAAGGAGTACTTTAGAGTCGTAAAGGTCACCTTTAGCCGAAAGAATCTTTACAAAACAAACCTCAAAAGCATGTGGATCAAACTTTTAGATACCCTTCAGCAGAACACACACAGAATCAGTGCGTTACAATCCGGCTGAAAGGTAATTGTTATTCATCTTCCTTCGTAGGAAGCACTACGAAATCCCAATGATTACGGTATTTCCCCGTGATAGCCACGTACAACGTGTACTTGCCAGGGGCAGGCAGTTCGCTGAGGGGGATCTTCACACTTCCCAACCTGATCTGCTTCCCCAAGGGCAGCTGACCCACGGCAAGTTGACCGCCTTTCATCACCTGGAGGCTGTCATCACAGATAAAATAAGTGGCACGGGCAGCACGTATCTCACCATAGAAGGCACTGCTGGCCTCCAACGGCACATCCAGCGTGTCGGCCATCGTATATTCCTGTCTGGACAATCTTGCCAACGGTACGATGGGTGCACAGAACTCCGTCCACTCCTTCGCAGGCGACTCCTTCTCTGGCCAGTTGAAGTCCACCAACTGGAAACCTCTGTACGCTGCCGACATCAGGTTGCGCTCGATTCTGTCCTTATAGTAGCCGATGGGGAAAATCTCCGCCTTCTCTGCCGGGATCCGTTCGATACCCTCCATATCCATCATCATGAGCGAGGGATGATGCCCGTAAGCATCAATCACGCGCTTCGTCTGCACCTCGCCAACGATGCCGCCAGGCTGCAACAGGATACCCACCTTGTCAGCCATGGCGAAGGCCGCCTCTGTGGGACAATAATTCTCGAAACTGATATGGTTGAATCCCCACTGCTTGTATTTCTTCAACAGGTCGAGCCATATCTGTTCGTCAGAAACAGCACTCTCCGCCCCCTGTAGCGGATCACGCATCACCACACTACGCAGATACAACGGCCGACGATTGATCATCACCTGTGAACTGTCCATCATCAGTTCCCGCATGCCAATGGCCGTCTCCAGATACTCTTCACCAAACGAGACGGCGATGCGGTAGAGATGGGGATAGAACTCATCCCAGAGAGCCACCTCCGTACCCAGAGGCATATTGAAGTCCGTGTGGCGCTTCCTTACCTTATAGAAGCCCTGGATGATGTTGGCGGAGTCGTTATCTGCCTGCTGCACGATCACCTCGGCAAAATAATCATCAAAACGAAGTCCGTCACCACCCACATTCAGATCCATGTGGACCACACCGTCAAACGGATGCGGCTGGTAATACAGCTGTTGGATATAGAGATGCTTCGAACCGGCACGGAGTTGCATAAGTCCGAAGATGCCGTTCCGCTCCGTCTTCGCCACGCACACCATCACCGTGTTGCGTCTGCCTGGGATAATCAGGTCCGACACGTCGTACTCATGAGGGGCACACTGCAACGAATCGCTCCCCACCCGTTGGCCATTCACATAGACCGTGGTCTTTGCATACAACCGTTCCAGATAGAGTATGATACGTTGACGCTGCCAGTCCTGCGGCACATACACACCACGTCTGTACCACACCTCCCCGTCTGCCTTCACTGCACCTGGCAGCATCACGTAGTCGCTATACTTGGTCGAATCGCCAATGGCATACTCCCACGAGCCGTCCAACTGGATCGGCTTCTGGGCTGACGACACGAGACACCACAGCGCAGCCACGCAGAGAAGACATCTCTTCAGCATCATAATAGTATTTTCCTGTAACAGCGATGACGACGGTGGATATGAGCCTCAAGATACTGCCACTGCGAGAGCACGCCCTCGTTGGTCTCCATCATCGGACCCGTCTCTGCCCACTCAAAGCCATAGGCTTGGAACTGACGGATCAGGTCGTCGAAGATCAGTCCGTTGGCGCCCTTACCACGATACTCCGGCAGTACGCCGATCAAGAGTAGATCGACGATGGGTGTCTTGTGCCACTTCAGGATCTTCAGCACATGCCACCAGCCAAAGGGGAAAAGCCGTCCGTCGCGTGTCTTCTGCAAGGCCCTTGAGAACGAAGGGAAGGTGATGCCGAAGCCCACCATCTCGTCGCCGTCCATGACGGCCGTCACGAGGTTCAGGTCGGCAATCTTGATATAGTCGTTCACGAGTTTGTCGATCTGCTTGTCCGAGAGCTGACTGAAACCATAGAGGTCCTTATAGGTGGCGTTCAGGAGGTCGAACACCTTACGTCCGTAGCCTTCATCGATCAGTTCCTTGCGGGTGAACTTATGCACCCTCAGTCCGTAGCGGCGGCGTACCATCTCTGTCACCTTCGAGAACTTCTCCGGCACCACCTCAGGTACCTTGACCTTGCACTCCACGTAGTCATTGTCCTTCTTGAAGCCGCTCATCCGTTCCATGTGCTGCGGATAGTAGGGGTAGTTATAGTTCACGTACATCGAGGCCAACTGATCGAAGCCCTCCACGAGCATACCCTCACGGTCGGTATCGATGAAGCCCAACGGACCAGCCATCTCCACCATTCCCCTGGCCTTGCCCCAGTCCTCGACAGCCTTCAGCAAGGCCGTCGATACCTCGAAGTCGTCGATAAAGTCGAACCACCCGAAGCGCACCTGATGGCAGTCCCAGCGCTCGTTGGCCCTGCGGTTGATAATCGCCGCCACACGTCCAACCACCTTCCCGTCCTTATAAGCCAGGAAGTAGGCCGACTCACAACACTCAAACGACGGGTTCTTATCGCTGCGCAACGTGTCCATCTCATCGAAATACAGGAAAGGCACGGCACAGTCGTTCCCACGATACAGATCATAGTAGAACTGCACAAACTGTTTCAGTTCTTTTTTGGTTGTTACCTCACGAATTTCAATCATCGTCGATTCACCTTTACGGTTTCAGCCTGCAAAGATAAACCAAATCGATGAAACCACAAAAAGAAATGTCATTTTTTCTTGTGTCTATCTACAAGTTCGTAGTACTTCAGCATCTCCTCCGCCTTACTGATCATCTCCGAGAGTTGGGCTTTGGGGTGCTCCTCCTGACGGGCGAGGGTCAGGAACTGCTGGTAGTATGCTTTCGCTTGAGTAACGTCGTTCACCAGATAGGCGTAGGCATTGGCGATATTGTAGTAGGTGGCGATGGAACCAGGGTTATAAGTGAGATGTTCCTTCCAGGCATCAATGGCCTTGTCGTACTGTTGTGTCAGGTAGTAACCTTCTCCCTGCGAGAGGGTAATGGCCTTCATGACAGTCGTATCAGGGCGTATCAGTTCTGTTGCAAGATTCAGGTAACCAAGTCCCTCCTCATAGCGTTTGGTATCGACGCAGATCACCCCAAGGCGATAGGCACAGCCATAGTGCTGCATACCACTGATGAGGAAAGCAAGTTGGAGATACTTATAGGCACGCTCCAGGTCTTCGATCTGTGAGTAGCACATGCCAGCCGAGTAGAGCGTGTTGAAGGTGGAGTCGCCCTGTTCGAGCAGATCCTCGTAACACATAAGCGCTGCCGTGAAGTTACGGTCCAGGAAGTAAGCATCGGCCATAGCACGGTTCACAAGGATGTTGTACATGTCGTGGAGCCAGTAGGAACTGCCGTACCTCAGACCATTCTGGGGCTGGTGGTTCTGTGCGAAGGCTAGTATCAGTCCTGCCACCATTTCACCATCCATAGGATAGCGATTTACCAGCTGTTCCGTCCAGAAAATGTATGAATCGGTATCACCCTGTTTCTGATAGCTGAAGCAGAGTTGGCGGAGCGCCTCGTGCGAAAGACTGTCTTGTTCGACATTCTTCAGAAGATCGGCACACTGGCGATAGTTGGCGCGCTTGTAATAGCAGTCGGCAAGTTTCTGTCGCGTGGTACTGTTGTCAGTGAGGGAAAATGCCTGTTGGAAATATTCCAGCGCCTCGAAAGTATTATACTGCTGCATGCAACTGTCGCCCGCCTGCAGACATATCGTAAGAGAGTCCGAATCCTCACCCCTGGCAGTAGTTACCGCCATCAGGGCAAGAACAAACATATTGATTAATCTATGCATGAGAGAGAGTTTTTATTCCCAAAACTTTAGTTGACAGCCTTGATAGCGGCATCGAAGTCCTTGGCGCCACCCGTCTGGCCGAAGAGTTTTTTCAAAAGTCGCACACGGGTATTGGTAATGGTCTGAGGCGTAGAGATGGTGAGCGAAGCGATCTCCGTGGGCAGGAAATTATAGCGAATCAGCAGGCAGATAGCCTGCTCTCTGGTATTCAGTACGGAAAGCAGCACTTGCAACTCAGGACTCAGGGCGTAAGAGAACTGAGCCAGTGAGTTGATATCCTCATCGTTGGCCACCCTACCCTTGTTGGCTGTGGCGTGTAACCGGCTGATCACTTCCTTCAACTGCTGCGAGTTCTCTTTCATCTCGCGCTCCTTCTGGTGGCGCATCTTGGTGAGTTCACTACGTGTCAGGTTGTACTTCTGCTGACTCTCCACGAAACGGGTATTCAGCAGATCTATACGCCTGCGACTATACCTGAAAATGACTGTTGCCACAATGGCCAATAGAATAATGGCTGCCAACAGAGCGATAACTGTGCGATACTGGCTACGCTCCTTTTGCTGCTCATCGAACTGAGCCTGCATGTCAATGATACCTGCAGCATCGCTACGTTCATAGAGTTTCTGATACACCTCATTCAGTCGCTGACTGTACTCCAAAGCCCCTTCCCTGTCGCCCTTACGGTTCAGGTATTGTATCAGCAAACGATAGGACTGGATACTGACATCGGGCGAGAACGAATTAGTGAGGCGATACCACTGTTGAGCTGCCGACTCTATATCGCCCTCTTTCACATAGATATCAGCCAGGAGTTTTGATGCCCTGTCTATGGGCGTATAGCGCATCGACTCATTCAACAATTGCTTGGCTTCCTGACACTTGCCGAGACTCATCAGATAGCTGGCCTTATTCACCAGATAGGTGGCGCGAATCTCACCATCCGTCTTGGGGGCAAAGGGCTGGGCCATGTCTGTATAGTGCTTCAGACTATCTGACTGTCCTAAGAGGTCGAAGGTGGTGGCAATGTTGTTTAGGGTTTGAACCACCCACGCTTCGTTCTTGCTTTTTCGGGCTTCAGCGAGAGCTTGCTTGTAGTAACGGAGGGTTTGGGTATAGTTGCTCACATTGTCGTTGACATCACCCAACACAGAGTAGAGATACCACTTGAAGGCAGGCTGATCCATATCCTTGGCCAGATATTCTGCCTGTTTCATGGAGAGCACGGCCTCGTGAGTCTGCTTCTGCTTGTAGAGGATGATGGCGTGATGGAGCAACGCCCGTGACAGATGCTCTTGATCACCTTTATCCTTATAATACTTTCTACTGAAAAGAATCAGTGAATCGGCCTCCGTATAGAGGCCACTACGATGGAGGGCCTCGGTATAGAGCAGGCCGTAGAGTGCCTGGTCAGCCTCGTTCATCTTGGTGTCGTACCAGCGAGGGGCAAGCAATCGCACAACAGAGTCGGGCCGCTCGAAGACCATCTGCTCTGCCTCAATCAGAAACTCATTGTGGGACTGCTCAGACGAGCAGCCCACAATCAAGAAGGAAAGTATTAAAAAGGTGAGGGATCTCATTTCAGTTGGAAGTTGATAGGTACTGTATATTTTACTCTTACCACTTTACCACTCTGCCTGCCAGGCGTCCACTTAGGCATGCCCGATAAAACCCTGACGGCCTCAGCATCAAGCGAAGGGAATACGGGCTTGACCACCTCTACATTACTAATACTACCATCGGTTTCAACGACGAAGACTGCAATCACCCTTCCCTCTATCTTTTGCTTCTCGGCATCTTCAGGGTACTTTACATTCTCCATCAAATAGTCTAACAGGGCTTGTATTCCACCAGGATATTCTGGCATCTGCTCTACGACATCGAAGACCTGTTGGTTCTTCTGAGCCACCACTGTCTTCTGTGCACTTACCGTCGTGAAGCCCAACATGGCCATCAGCGTCATTAATAATAGTTTCTTCATTCTTGCTTTCTGCTTTTTTAATTGTTCAACATTCTGTTAATTGGTCCGGACAGTGCTAAGACTTGTTGCCTTCGCGGTTGCAAAGGTAGTTTTTTTCACGTCCCGTTGCAAGAATATCATTACACATTATTACACTTAGGCCACAAAGTTAATAATCTTCGACCAGAAAACAAAATTAAATCGTGTTTTATTTTGTATTTCGCTCGATTTGCACTATCTTTGCAGCCATAAATAAAAGAGGAAGATGAAAGAAACATATATCATTGGAGAAATCGGGCAAAACCATAACGGATCTGTCGATTTGGCAAAATTGATTGTGGAGCTCGTAGCCAGACCTATCAAGGAGGACATGTTCGGGCTCTACCTGAAGCCGATGAACGCCGTCAAGATGACAAAGCGCGACTTGAGCGAGGAACTGGCAGACTCACAGATGAACATGCCCTACAATTCGCCCAACTCCTTCGGAAAGACCTACGGCGAGCACCGTGCCTTCCTGGAATTGTCGGAAGAGCAGCATTTCGAGGTCTATAAATACGCCAAGTCCTTAGGACTGGATTTCATCGAGACGCTCTGCGCCAAGAAATGTCTGGATATGCTGAGGCTGTTCACGCCAGACAAGCTGAAAGTAGCGAGCCGTGATCTGACGAACCTGCCCTTGCTCGAAGCACTGGCAGAAACGAAGATTCCCATCATCCTCTCAACAGGTATGGCGGGAAAGAAGGAACTTGACGAGGCCCTGGAGGTAATCACGAAGTATCACTCCGACATTTCGATCCTGCATTGCGTATCACAGTATCCAACACGACCTGAGAATCTGAACCTGCGAACCATCACTTATCTGAAGAAGCACTACGGACAATATAAGATCGGCTTCTCCGACCACACCATCGGCATCTCAGCCCCTGTGGTGGCCGTGGGTATGGGTGCGGAAATCATCGAGAAACACATCACCATCGACCGTCGCATGAAAGGTACGGACCAGGCTGGTTCACTAGGGCCTGACGGTGTGAACCGTATGGTGCGCGACATCAGGTATATGGAACTGAGTATGGGTACAGAGGATATCTATATCGACAAGAGCGTCGAGGCTTCCAAGATCAAGTTGGAACGCTCGATAGCCACCCGCCACACCATCAAGGCGGGCGACACCATCACCCTTGACGATATCCACATGCTCAGTCCTGGAGACGGCTTCAAATGGGACGAAAAAGAACAGGTGATCGGTAAGGTGGCAAAAAAAGAGATCAGGGCCAACGAGATCATCTATAAAGACGCTATCGCATGAAAACAATCAAACTGATCCTGACGGACATCGACGGTGTATGGACAGATGGTGGTATGTATTACGACCAGACGGGCAACGAGTGGAAGAAGTTCCACACCTACGACAGTGCCGGTGTGCTCTTCGCCCACCAGTTGAACATCCCCGTGGGTATCATCACGGGAGAGACAACGGAGATTGTCAGGAGAAGAGCTGAGAAACTGAAGGTCGATTTCCTGTATCAGGGTGTCAGGAACAAGGTGGAGGTGGCCAACGAGATCTGTCAGCAGTTGGGTATCACCCTCGACGAGGTGGCCTTTATCGGCGACGATCTGGGCGATATCGAACTGCTGAAGGTCGTGGGTGTGGCTGGTGTTCCCGCCAGTGCTCCTGCCTACGTGCGGAAACTCACCAAGATACAGTTGAAGAAGAACGGCGGAGAAGGTGTCTTCCGCGAGTTCGTAGAAGCATTGTTTAATATCACAGATTATCCCATCCAATGAAACGGTGTCTTTGTATTATCCCAGCCAGAGGCGGCAGCAAGAGAATTCCCCATAAGAACATCATAGACTTCAAGGGAGCCCCCATCATCTCATACTCCATCAAGGCCGTACAGGAAAGCGGCATCGCCGACGAGATCATGGTCTCGACAGACGATCAGGCTATTGCCGATGTCGCCATTAAGTACGGTGCGAAGGTACCCTTCTTCAGAGATGCATCGACCTCCAACGACAAGGCTGGTGTGGCCGATGTGCTCGTAGAGGTGGTCAATGAATATAAAAAACGGGGCATGGAGTTCGAGTATGTACTTGCTGTGTATGCCACTCAACCTCTGCTAAAGCCAGAGAACTTAGCAAAGGCCTTCGGACAACTGAGTACTACGGAGGGTGCCGAGTCGATCTGCACCGTGGAACAATACTCCTATCCCCCTCAGAGAGCAACCATCATTGTGAATGGCGAACTGAAACAACTGCATCCTGAGAACTATTATGCCCGTTCGCAGGACCTACAACCCATCTATCACGACTGCAACCAGTTCTTCCTCTTTAAGACCTATGCCCTGATGCGCGACCAGAAACTCTACACCGAGCACACCCTGCCCTTTATTCTGGCAGAGTCGGAATCGCAAGACATCGACACATCCGAGGACTGGAAACTGATGGAGATGAAATACGACTTGTTACACGGACAGCACAAATAACGTATGAAAGTATTGTTTACCGCTACGGGATCGATTGGTTCCCGTCATATCACAAATTTCTCCGAGCTCTGCAAGAGCAGGGGCATCCCTCTGGAGATTGATGCCGTCAGATACAGTGACAGGGTTCTCCCGCCTGCCATCGCCGGAAAGATCAGGCATGAGATCAGGAACGATAGTGACCTGGACAATCACTATGACGTTCTGTTTGTGACCGACGAGACGAAAACTCATTATGAAAACATCATGAAGTATCGCGACATCTGCGACTCGATGTTCATTGAAAAGCCCGTCTTCGACACCCTCGACTACCCCATCGAGAATGTCCGTCCCAAAAGGGAGGAGGATGTCTATTACGTGGCAGCACCCATCCGCTTCACAAAGTACGTTAAGAAGCTGAAGACCTGTGTGAATAGCCATCGGGTGTATTCCGCCAGGATCATCTTCTCAAGCTATATGCCCAGTTGGCAGCCAGGCAGGGACTACCGCAAGAGTTTCCGTTGTTTCAACGACAGGGGCGGTGGTGTCGATGTCGATCTGCTGCATGAGATCGACTATATGATCTACCTCTTCGGCAAGCCGCAAAAGGTACACCGTGTGGCAGGGAAGTTCTCACACCTGGAGATGGATGCCTGTGACTTGGCCACCTATATCTTCGAATACGGCGACAAAGTGGTGGAGATGCACCTCGACTACTTCGGAAGGGTCAGGAACCGTCAGACGGAGCTCTATGCCGAGGACGATGTCGTGGTGGTCGATTTCAACAAGCAGAGCTGTGAGCTGAAGGTCAAGGAAGAGGTGGAGCACTACGGGGCCGACGACCATTTCTATCAGGACGAGATGGCCTACTTCCTAGACCTCTATCTGTCGAAGGGTAAACTGGAGAACATCAACACCCCTGAGATGGCTTACGAGACACTAAGAATAACAAAAGGTTTAATCTAAAAATATACGATGATGAATTATAAGAATATGTTTTCCCTCGAAGGCCGGAAGGCTGTCATCACAGGAGGCTGCGGCTATCTGGGTCGCGAGATTGTCAAAGGCATGGTTGACTTCGGTGCCGATGTCTATGTCATCGACTACAAGATCAGTGAGATCGAGGAGATCAGCGAGCCCTCACGCATCCACTATATATCATGCGATTTAGGCGACACGGAAGCCATCAAGGCAGCCCTGAAGCAGGCCGCCGGAGAAACAGGTGTCATTGACAACCTGATCACCATGGCCGCCAACTTAGGCGCTGGTGTGATGACGGATGTGGAGACGATGGACGACGCCTATTGGCAGAAGGGCATCGACGGTACGATCGGCTACACCTTCCGTACCATCCGTGAGATCATCCCCTATATGAAGAAGAGCAAGAGCGGCAGCATCGTGAACATCGGATCACTGTATGCCGTAGGTGCTCCTGATCCCCGCACTTATTTCGACACGCCCTTCAATAGTACACCTAATTACGGTGCCGGTAAGGCTGCCACGGTGGAGCTGACGAAGTATTGTGCCTCCTATCTGGCCAAATACAACATCCGCGCCAACAGTGTCAGTCCAGGTTCCTTCCCTCACGAGAACGTACAGGAGAACAAGCTCTTCAAAGACCGTCTGGCTTATAAGACGATGCTGGGCAGAATCGGTTACCCCGACGACTTGGTGGGTGCCATGGTCTTCCTGTCGTCAGAAGCCTCGAAATACGTGACGGGTGTGAATATCATGATCGACGGCGGACAAACAGCCTGGTAAGCATGGGAACAGAGAACGGACAAACGATGTACGCCCTGGCAGGTAGGATGTTCCCTATCTGTCGCAGTATCACAGGCAACGGCTTCAGGGAGTCGTTGGAGATGCTCCGCGAGGCCGTGCCCGAGATCCAGGTCTTTGAGGTGCCCACTGGTACGACGGTCTTCGATTGGACCGTCCCCAAGGAGTGGAATATCCGTGGGGGCGGTATCTACAGACTGAATGGCGACAAGGTCATCGACTTCAAGGACTCCAACCTCCATATTGTAGGCTATTCGCTGCCCATCGACAAGGTGGTGAGCCGTGAGGAACTGCTGGAGCATGTCTATACCATGCCAGACCAACCCGAATGGATTCCCTATGTCACCTCTTATTATAAAGAGCGCTGGGGATTCTGCATGAGTGATAACCAGAAGCAGACGCTGACAGACGAAGAATACCATGTGGTGATAGACAGCACACTCGAGGACGGCAGTCTGACCTACGGTGAACTGATCATCCCAGGACAGACAGGAGACGAGATACTGATCACCTCCTATCTGTGCCATCCCTCGATGGCCAACGATGATCTGTCGGGGCCTGTAGTCCTGGCGGAACTGATGAAGTACGTGCAGCAGATGAAAGACCGTCGCTATACTTATCGCTTTGTCATCAATCCTGAGACCATCGGTGCCATCACCTATATCAGTAGGAACCTGGATACGCTCTTGAAGCATGTCAAGGCTGGCTTCGTGCTGAGTTGCGTGGGCGATGACAGGACCTACTCCTATCTCGCCACGAAATATGGCGACACCCTGACAGACAGGGTGTTGCAGAATGTGCTCAAGTTCCACTTCCCAGAGTATAAGAAGTATTCCTTCCTCGACAGAGGATCGGACGAGCGGCAGTATGGTTCTGCAGGTGTCAACCTGCCTGTGTGCGGTTTCTGCCGTAGCCTATATACGCGATATCCCGAGTACCACACCTCGGCAGACAATATGGATCTCATATCGCCAGAGGGTCTTCAGGGTGCCTACGATGTGATGGTAAAGGTGATCAGGGCCTTGGAGAACAACTATCACTATAGCATGACTTGTATGTGTGAGCCTCAACTGGGGAAACGGGGTCTCTACCCCACCATCAGCTACAGGGGATCACACGACAGCGTAAATGTCATCAGGGACTTCACCGCCTACGCCGACGGCACACACGACCTGATAGACATCAGCAACATCATTGGGGTGCCCGTAGATATCCTCATTGACATCAAGGACAAGCTACAAGCCCATAATCTGTTGAGCTATAGCGCTTCAATGTAATCGTAGAGTTTTTTGTAGAAGGGGTGGCGCGTCATTGTGGAGGCGTCGCCAAGGATAATCAGTTTCATACGGGCACGGGTGATGGCGACATTCATACGGCGCAGGTCACGCAGGAAACCGATCTGGCCTTCGTCATTGGCACGTACCAGTGAGATAAGGATGATGTCGCGTTCTTGGCCTTGGAAGCCATCGACGGTGTTCACACTGATCAGGTGACGGTAAGGCTTGAAGAATTCCTTTTTTTTTAACAACCGACGCAGATACTGCACCTGGGCACGATAGGGGGAGATGATACCCACATCGATCCGTTCGTCAAGGATGCGGGCCTTACCGATCTTATTAAAATACTGTTCCAAGGCGAGGAGGGTAAGTTCGGCCTCGGCTTTGTTGATGCGGCCGAAGGATTCGCCGACGAATTGTTCGCGGAAGAGGGGCTGGGCCGGATGCTCTGGATTATCTGGAAACTCAAACTGCGAAGTATCGATCCACGTCATGGGAATATCGAGGTCGAGGATGGAGCGGTATTTCACCTCCGGTGCGCTCTCTACCTGGTTGCCGTAGAACCAGTCGGAAGAGAAGCGCATGATCTCTTCGTTCATGCGGTACTGCATCTTCAGTAGCGTCACCACCTCGGGTTTGTTCTCCACGATACGCTCCATCAGTGTCTTGCCGAGACCTGCCTTCAAGGCAGCCAAACTCTTCACTGTTGGGGGCAACTGACAGTGATCACCCGCCAAGATCACCCGCGACACCTTACGGATAGGGATCCAACAGGCAGCCTCAAGAGCCTGTGCCGCCTCATCGATAAACAAGGTACCGAACTTCTGACCTTCGAGCAGGCGATTAGCGGAACCCACGAGCGTACAGGCGATGACCCGGGCCTCACCGAAGAGTTGGGCATTGATACGCACCTCCAGTTCGGTAGCCCGTTCCTTCAGACGTTCGAGCTTCTGGTGATAGCTATCATTACCCCTTTTACGGTGGGCTCTCAACTCTCGGATAGCCTTACGGATAGCCCACAACTGGTCGTAGTCGGGATGAGCCTCGAAACGGCGTTCGTAGGTAAACGAAAGCATCTTGTCATTCACGCGCGTGGGATTACCTATTCTTAAAACGTTGACACCACGATCCATGAGTTTCTCCGAGATCCAATCGACAGCCATATTACTCTGCGCACAGACCAGCACCTGGTTCTCACGGCGCAGCGTCTCGTAGATGGCCTCCACGAGCGTGGTGGTCTTTCCCGTGCCTGGGGGACCGTGTACGATCGCCACGTCTTTCGCCCAGAGCACTTTGTTCACAGCATCCTCCTGTGTAGGATTCAGATAGGGGAAATGGAGGGGCGCAAACGAAAAAGTCTCAGCTTTCTGATGCGAATAGAAAAGATCCCTCAAATAGCCCAGTCTTCCCTTGCCCTTGATCACATGGTCGAGGGCGTCGAACATCGTCTTATAACTCGTCTCGTCGAAGAAAAGTTGGATGCCCACCTGCTCCGCACTCTGCACATCGATGAGTTGACCATTGTCAGGCACGGCCACCACCATTATGTCGCCATCCACATAACTGACGGTACCCGTGAAATTGAAATACTTGATCTTGTCCTTGCCGTCGATCCTGAAGAACGTCACAGGACGTCCGAACTCGAAGTTATGCTCGATCTCGTCATCATCACCCTGGCGAAATACCTCCACGACGAGTTGGTTCAGCGAGTTATAGTAACTCTTACCCATCTTCAACGGAAACCATGCATCACCACGCTTTACCTTCCGTTGCAGTCCCATTTCCTCAGTCTGCTTGCGGAAGGCTTCCTTCTCCGTCTGATACTCGATCTGGAGCAGTAGCCGTTGTTGTTGGAGCACCTGTATCGCTGTTGTCATAGTTGTGTGCAAAGATAATGCTTTTTTTTGCAATTCACAAAAAAAAGCATTATCTTTGCACCCGAAATGAAACAAATCTTACTGATCAATGATGTCGTAGGCTACGGCAAAGTGGGAATGGGCGCCATGTTGCCTATTCTCTCTTATCTTGGTATTCCGACCTACAGTCTGCCGACGGCCTTGGTGTCGAACACGCTCGACTACGGGAAGTTCAACATCCAGGACACGACAGACTATATAAGAGGTACACTACCCGTATGGAAGCAGCTCGGTTTCTCGTTTGACGCCGTCTGTACGGGTCTGATGTTCAGCGAAGAACAGGCTAAGCTCGTCGCCGGCTACTGCAAGGAACAAGGCGACCAGGGCACGACGGTCTTCGTGGATCCCATCCTCGGCGACGGGGGACGGCTCTACAATGGTATGACCGAGCGTCAGGTGGAACTGATGCGCGAGATGGTCAGTGTAGCACATCTCACCTTCCCCAACTATACCGAGGCTTGTTATCTGACGAACACCCCTATCAAGATGGAAGGTATCTCATGGGAAGAAGCTGGTGACTTGCTCGACAAACTCTGTAAGATCGGCAGTAAGTCAGCTCTTATCACCAGTTGTAAGATCGACGGTCAGAATGCCGTGGCGGGCTATAACCACTGCAACGACAGCTACTTCCATCTGGAGTATCATGAGATACCGGGATTGTTCCACGGAACGGGCGATATCTTCTCTGCCGTACTCATCGGTCATCTGCTCAACGGGGAGAGTCTCCGTACCAGTACCCGTACGGCGATGGACACCGTGTTCCGCATGATCGAGCGCTACAAGGATACAGATGACAAAAACCGCGGTATCCCCGTGGAGAAATGTCTTGACCTGCTGCATATTGAAGACTGAAGATTGAACATTGAAGATTCATCCCCTCGATTCCGACATACCGAAGCCTGAGCGATTCACTTATCCGTTCTGCTACGAGCCTCATCCGCTATGTTTGTTGGCGGCGGAAGAGGTGAAGCGGGAGATTGCGACAATGCAACTCACAGAGGGGAAGATGTTTGGGGTGCTGGTTGTGGAAGGTGGATTCCTGGCGGCCTATTCCGGATTGCTGGAGGGCAGGAACGACTGGAACTACTTCGTACCACCCGTGTTCGACGCCCAACAGCCCGATGGTTACTTCAAGACCCGAGAGCATGAGATCATGCAGTCGCCCGACCATAAGCAGATGTCACAGGATCTCCAGCTCTGGCTCTTCCATCAGTATCAGTTTCTGAATGCCAGGGGCGAGAGCAAAGACCTCGTCGAGGTCTGGCAAGACTACCACTGTTCACCACGCATTCGGAACCGTTACCCGCTCCCCCCTGGGGGCACTGGCGACTGCTGTGCACCCAAACTATTGCAATATGCTTACCAGCACGGTCTGAAGCCCATCTGCATGGCAGAGTTCTGGTGGGGTGAGAGTCCGAAGAGTGAGATCCGTCATCACGGACAGTTCTACCCTGCCTGTCGTGGTAAATGTAAACCCGTGCTGACATGGATGATGCAGGGACTGGACGTCGATCCAAACCCTGAGGAAGTGGAATTCCCACACCTCATCCCAGAGATCGTCTATGAGGATGAGACGATGGCGGTGCTCAACAAACCCTCAGGGCTACTAAGTATCCCTGGTAGGACGGAAGACTACTCCGTAGCCACCTGGGCACAGACGAAGTGGCTGGGCGCCATGTTGGTGCACCGCCTGGATCTTTGGACATCGGGCATCATTCTGGTGGCCAAGACGAAAGAAGCCTACCATCATCTGCAGGAACAGTTCACCAGCCGTTCCGTCAAGAAGAAATACCTCGCCATCGTGGAGGGTGTCGTTTCAGAAGAACACGGCATCATCGATCTGCCCCTGCTCTGCGATCCCATGAACCGTCCACGTCAGGTAGTCGATCACGACCGTGGCAAACGTGCCATCACCGAGTATCGGGTACTGTCCTCTCCCGACCTCTCCAAAGGGGATCGGTTATCCCTCCTCGCCCTCTGGCCGCATACGGGTCGTACCCACCAGCTGCGCATGCACTGTGCCCATCCCGATGGGCTCGGTTGTCCGATCCTCGGTGATGAGCTCTACGGCAAGAAGGCGGATCGTCTCTACCTTCAGGCACAGGCCATCAGTTTCGTCCATCCCACGACAGGCAAGCGAATGCATATCGAACTGCCCTATCCTTTCGGAGATATTTTCCCTTATCAATAATAACCCTTTAAACAATTCAGTTATGGTTAAGCACATTATTATCTGGACTCTGAATCCAGAACTCTCGGAAGAGGAGAAAGCAAAGGTAAAGGCCGAGATCAAGGCCGGTCTTGAAGGATTAGTAGGCAAGGTGCCCGGACTCCTCGACGTGAAAGTACACGTCGATGGTCGTCTGGCATCCTCAAATGCCGACTTGATGCTCGACAGCACACTTGAGAGCGAAGAGGCCCTGAAAGGCTATGCCGTTCACCCCGAGCACGTGGCGGTGGCAAACGGAAAGGTTCGCCCCTACACCGTGCAGCGCAGCTGTTTGGATTTTGAACTATAATTGAAAGCCGAAAAACTCAGTTTCCGCCGCCTAAGGATTTATACAGTTGGATAGTAGATCCCAACAGCATGAAACGGTTGCCAAGCAAGGCCAATCGTGCTTCTAACAGACTCTGTCGCGCCAGTAGAACTTGCAGGTAGTTGAAGTCTTCCTCGTATTTCATACGCAGTTTCGAATTCTCAACAACACTTGTCAGTTTTTCTACC
>JAGCPV010000034.1 GCA_017965475.1 Prevotella sp. | reverse complement strand
TAATATATAATATAATATATAAAATTATACGACTAAATTTATCCCCAATTTAAATACACCAAATGTTGAATTGTTGAAATGTTGGACTCTGTACTACCCTAAAAAGAGTAGAATTATATGCAATCTAAATGAATATATATGCACGATAAGGAGCCCTTTTTGCGCGAAAAGGACTCCTTAATTTTCAAAAAGTACCGTTTTATAAGGCAAGAGAAGTCAATGTGGATTTAGCGGGGATTATTCGCTTCGAAGATCTGCATGCGCTCTTCGAGGAGGGCATACTGGTGATCCTCGATGAACGAGGTACAGACACGCAGACCTTCCTGCTCAGAGCCACAGGTGATGAGGCAGATGGCCGACACACCGTAATACATCAGCTCATGAGCCAGCTGACCTGAGGTCATACCTGGATAGCCAATGGTGAAGTAGAATCCGTCGGCTATGGGCTCGTCAAGATCCTTGTCATACACCACGTAGAAGTTATGACGGCAGAAGATCTCCTTCAGTTTCTTGGCGCGTTCGCCATAGACACTGATCTCCTTACGGAAGTCGTACTTACCCTCGTAGGCAGCCTTCAGCATGGCGGCCATCGCATACTGGGCACTGTGGCTGGTGCCTGACGACAGCGCATAGAGCATACGCGTGGAGAAGACAGGACCGAAGGGCAGTCCCTGATAGCGGGCAGACAGGGCCTCATAATGACGATGGAACAAGACATCGGAGATACATGTCACACCAATACGCTCACCTGCATAGCTGAACGCCTTGGAACCACTGATGAGCAACATGTAGTTGTCGGTATAGCGGGCGACCGTAGCCTGATAAGGCGGCTGGAACGGTGTGGAGAGATCCTTGCGGAAGTCCATGGCGAAGTAGGCCAGGTCTTCCATCACGATGGCATCGTACTTCGTGGCCAGCTCACCAATCGTCTTCAGTTCCTCCTCACGCAGACAGATCCACGAGGGGTTGTTGGGGTTGGAATAGACGATGGCGCAGATGTTACGCTGCTTCAGATAGCCCTCAAGTTTAGGCCCCAGCTTCTCACCGCGATAATCATAGACATCAAACGTCTGGTACTTCACGCCCATCACCTCCAACTGCATCTTCTGCACAGGGAAGCCCGGATCGATAAAGAGTACGGTGTCCTTGGAGGGGTCGCACTGAGAACAGGTAAGGAACGAGGCGAAGGTGCCCTGCATCGAGCCACTGACGGGCACGCAGCCCTCGGGTTTGATGTCGATACCGATGAAAGCCTTCACGAACTGCGAGGCAGCCTCCTTCAGTGCGGGGGCACCCTGGATATCGGGATAGGAATGGGCGATGCCGTCCTGAAGGGCCTTGATCTGGGCATCGACGCCCACCTGCGCGGCAGGCAGACCGGGAATACCCATCTCCATCTTGATGAACTCTACCCCACTCGCCTTCTCAGACTTGGCGGCAACCTGCTTCACCTCACGGATCGTGGCCTTAGCGAAATCCTCAATACCGAGTTCCGCCACCAGTCCGTCAACGATCTCTTTCTGAATCGGAGTATTCATAACTCTTAGATCTTAATTCTCAATTACTTCTGTGCTTGTTTTCCGATGGCGAGGGCCTTGATGTTGGCCTCGACGATCGCCTCCCCCTTACGTCCGAAGACGCGACGGATAGCATCCTCCAGTTTGTCGTACTCGATACCCAAAGCCTTCTGGGCAGCACCCAACAGGATGACATTGGCAGAACGGGGTACGCCATTATCCTTGGCAGCCTGTTCGATGTCGAGTATGATCACATTCTTTACATTGTTTAAGTCGGATTTAATCGTCTCGATATCAGGATAATTGGGAATATTCACGAAAGGTGCGCTCGAAGTGATGATCCAACCGTCTTTCGAAAGGAAAGGCAGGTAGCGCAGGGCCTCCATCGGCTCCATGGAGATGATGACATCGGCACCTCCCAGCGGGATCAGGTCACTGCTGATGGGATTGCTGGAGATGCGCAGGTTGGACTGCACATCACCGCCGCGCTGGCTCATACCATGTACCTCAGCCTGCTTGATATAGAGATTTTCCTTCATGGCGGCCTCGCCGATGATGGTGGCGATAGAGAGGATACCCTGTCCTCCTACACCGCAAAGTATAATATCTGTCTTCATTTCTTTGCCTCCTGTGCTTTTTTCTGTTTCAAATGACGCTGTAATGTCTGCATACACTCACGACGCGGGATGATCACACTGACACCGTGGTAGTTGATCTCCTCGCGGATGGCAGCGGTGATCTCCGGCATGTTCTTGGGGATGGGGTTCACCACCTTCAGATGGTCCTCGGAGAGACCCAGACCCTTGCAGATAGCCTCGAACTTATTGGTACCAGCAGAATCCTGGCCGCCCGTCATGGCGGTGGTCAGGTTATCAGAGATGATCACAGTGATGTCCGCATTCTCATTGATGGCATCGAGGAGACCCGTCATACCACTGTGGGTAAAGGTCGAGTCGCCGATGATAGCGACGGCAGGCCACTGTCCAGCGTCCGATGCGCCCTTCGCCATCGTGATCGAGGCACCCATATCGACACAGGAGTGGATGGCCTTGTATGGCGGCAGGAAGCCGAGTGTGTAACAGCCGATATCGCCAAACACACGGGCGTTGGGATATTCGCGGAGCACCTCGTTGAGGGCGGTATAGACATCACGGTGACCACATCCCTGACAGAGTGCAGGCGGACGCGGGGTGACATCCTCGCAGGGGGCATAACTCTCACTGCTCTCGATACCCAGGGCTTTCTTCAGGAAGTCGGGGTTGAGCTCGCCCGTACGTGGCAGTTCGCCCGTCAGACGACCCTTGATGACGGCATTGCCAGGCATCACACCACGCACCTGATCCTCGATGAACGGCTGTCCCTCTTCGGCCACGAGCACGAACTCGCAGTCGTCGGTCATGCGACGGATGAGCTTCTTCGGGATCGGGTACTGCGAGATCTTCAGCACGGGATATGGGCAGCCATTGGGATAACACTCCATCAGGTAGTTATAGGCGATACCACTGGCGATGATGCCGAGCTTGTGGTCTTTGCCATCGATATACGCATTGTATTTACTGTCAACGGCCATCTGTTCGAGGATCGGCTGCTGAGCCGTCACGATATCGTTGCGCCTACGGGCAAAGGCGGGCAGCAACACCCAGTTGCTGGCCTGAGCATCGTAGTTAAGCGCGTTCTGCTGACGCGGTTCTTCCTTAATCTCTACGACGGCACGGCTGTGGGCCATACGGGTGGTGACACGCATCAGGATCGGCAGGTGCAGCTGTTCGGAGAGGTCGAAGGCCTCCTGCATCATGTCGTAGGCCTCCTGCTGGTTGCTGGGCTCCAGCGTGGGTACCATCGCGAACTTGCCATAGAAACGTGAGTCCTGCTCATCCTGTGAGGAGTGCATCGAAGGGTCATCGGCCACGAGCACCACCAGACCTCCGTTCGTACCCGTCATTCCCGAGTTCACGAAGGGATCAGCACAGACGTTCAGTCCCACATGTTTCATACACACCAGCGCACGCTTGCCCATATACGACATGCCGAGCGCAGCCTCCATGGCCGTCTTCTCATTGGTACTCCAACGGCGATGGATATTTCTCTCCTTGGCGACGGGTGAGTCCTGAATATACTCGGTGATCTCCGTGGAAGGAGTACCAGGATAGGCATAGACGCCACTCAGACCTGCGTCGATGGCTCCCTGGGCTATCGCCTCGTCACCCAATAACAGTTTCTTCATATTTGTTTCTGGTTTGAATTAAATTTCGGCAAAGGTACTACTTTTCAGCCGAATAAACAAAAAAATGCGGCCTAATTTGCATTAAGCCGCATGATTATGCAATTAACTATCATTTCTAGAAAGTATAGCCGAGGGTCAGCAGCACCTGATGGCGCTTGTTGCTCACCTCCTTCACTCCCGTATCCTTCACGTTGACGTAGGGCTGGAAGGGATGGAAGTCACCATCAGTGGCACTATACTGATAAGCCAAGTCGATATTCATGCCTCCAGCCTTCACACCCAGACCACAGGTGAAGCGATGGGTATCCTTCCAGTTCACATAGTCGGTCGTGGAGGAATAGGAGACACCCGGGGAGTTGAGCGTCGCGTCACGATAGCCATTCTCCTCGTAGGGCGATGACAGGTAGTTGTAGCCGAGACGCAGGGCGAACTGCGGCACGGGCCTCACCTCAAGACCTGCCTTCAGAATATGCTGACCTGTCAGGCTGCGCTCCGTATTCTCCTTCATATCTCTGTCGGTATGGGAATCCTCATAATAGTCATCCGACCACCAGTCGTAATGGCTGCCGTCATTGATGCGGTTCTTGCTGGCACCCCAGTCAGAATACTCATAGCCAAGACCCAGAGCCAACACGTTACCCACAGTATGACCCATGCTCACGCCAAACTTCCAAGGGGTGTAGTACTTGAAGTCGTAGCTCTCACTGCTGGCCCAATCCAATTCGAGACCATGACGACTATCATTTAAGATATAAGAGTCATTACTCGAAGTGAGATCGTAGAAGGTCGGTGTGGCCACGGAGACGCCCAAGCGGAAGGGAGACTCCTCAATGGGGAGGATGATGAAACCAGCCTTGATATCGAAACCAGTACCCTTGATCTTCCGATCATCACCGATCACCACGGCTCCACACTTCCCGGCCATATCCACCAAAGACTCGCCATACTCCGTATAGCCCTTATAGTTCACATCCTTGATACCAACGGTAAAGCCCCAGTAGAAACGGTCACCGACATTACCACTCAGGTTAATGTCATAGTCGGCAATCCAGCCCCGATGTGCACGATCGAAACTATAAGCGTCGGCATCATAGTAATAGATGCCTGCATCCTCCGGGTGGTCAGGATCCATCTCCAGCATCAGGGAATTCGCATACAAATAGTCTGTCTGGCTAAAAGCTTCGGAACGATAATTACCATCATATCCGATGACATCACCACTTGTGTTAAAATCAAATTCATAAATCCCCCTGAGAGCCTTGTAATAGGTCAGGCCATTCTGGGAACAGCCTCTCAGAGCATTGGCAGCCGAGAGAATCTGATCGAAGTTACGGCTCTTGTGGTAGTTAAAGGCCACATTGACATACGATGAGCTACTGAAACGTGAGGAATAGACAAAGCCTATCTGATCGAAGCTCATGTTCGTCTTGTTGAGGCCATCGAACTTCTGGGCATCCGCCTGCGACACGAAGCCGAAGCTCGTACTGATATTTGAATGACGGAACATACCGATACCAGCAGGGTTCGTCGAGATGGTAGAAATGTCTGCACCCAGGGCATCCATCGCACCACCCATACCCACGTAACGGGCCGTACCATTGAGATCACTGCCATTGAGACGGGCACTCTCGTATGTATCCTGTGCAGCTGCCGGCATCACAGCCATAGCTAAAGCTGCTAAAAATATCTTCTTCATATCCATAAAACTATTAACTGAAAAATATCATCTATCAATTATCTGCGGCCGCCGAGACGGATTCCACCTCCGCCGCCTCCGCCACGACTGCCAGAGCCACCACCGCTACTACGGGATCCACCGCCAAAGCTTCCGCCACTGCTGTGAGAACTACCACTGTTACGAGAACCACTGAACGAACCGGAACCACTACCATGATTATAGTTGCCTGAGTTACTGCCATGATTGTAACTGCCTGAGCCACTACGGTTATTCCTATAGCTGCCACCATTGTCACGGGTCGTACTACTGTAGCCTCCCAGCCTCTCGGCACGATCACGAAGACTGCCTACACGACTGCTGCTGTTAGCCACAGAGTTTCCATGGTGATAAGGACGAGTGGAGCCATCACGACGGATCGTACCTGTGCCGATATGGGCATGACCATGGCCATAGCCACCACCGCCACCAATATAGTATCCACCACCCCAGTAAGGATAGTTCCAACCATAGTAATAAGGATAGCCGTAGCCATAATAGCCATAATACCAAGGATCATACCAACCATAATAGCTATAATACCAGGGATCGTACCAGCCATAGCGCCAGCTACTATAATAATAAGGTGAGTACCATGGATCATACCACCCACCATACCAGCCATAACGGCTATAGTACCAGGGAGAATGCCATCCCCACGTGTCGAGACCAGCCTGATAGCCTGCCCAGAAGGCCGCATTATCAGCCAAGGAATAGTCGTCGAAACGACTCAGCTTCTTCGTGATCTCAAAATCCTCACTTTCCTCTTTCACAGAGTCGGGATAGACACCCTTCTCCGCAGTGAAGTCAATGATGTCACTCTTGAGAGAGTCGCACTTAGTGGTGTCACCGTCAATTACCTGATAGGAACTTTTCATGCGACGGTTATACTCGTCGATACTACGGCTATTGTCGGTGTATGTGACAACAGGCTGCGACACATTGTCCTCCACCACAGACTTCTCCACACTCTTCTTCTTGGGAACGAAGTAGAGATCGTCGTCCTGAGCCAGCATTGATAAAGGCATGGCTCCAATCAACATGGAAATAAGCAATAGTTTCTTCATATTCTCTTCATTTTAATGATTCACGATGCAAAAATACAACCTAATTTCCTGCAAAGATAAGGAAAAACCCTAACTTGTGATAGGATTTTCCCTATTTTTTGCGTTTTCAGACAATTTTCAGGGTCTGCAATTCATTGTAGATACGTTGCACAGGGAGTCCCATGACGTTATAATAGCTGCCATGAAGACCTGTGACACCGATATAGCCTATCCATTCCTGGATGCCATAGGCACCTGCCTTGTCGAAGGGTTTGTAACGGGTGACATAATACTGGATCTCGTCATCAGTGAGCGACTTGAACGTCACATCAGTGGTCACGGCGAAACGACGCTCCTGCTGAGTGGTGAGCAGACAGACACCTGTGGTCACCTGATGGGTACGTCCGCTGAGTTCACGTAACATACGAACGGCATCAGCCTCATCCACGGGTTTTCCAAGGATCTCATCACCAACGACGACAACGGTATCGGCAGTGATAATCAGTTCATCGTCTGCTATCGTCTGACGATAAACTGCCGCTTTCTTCCCTGCAATATATAGAGCCACCTCGGCAACGGGTAGTTCTTTAGGATAAGACTCATCGATACCCTCTAGCACACGAACTTCGAAAGGAAGTCCGAGACCAGCCAACAATTCCTTGCGCCTCGGCGAATTACTCGCTAATATCAAATGATAAGGTGTCACCATCCGAAAGCCTTTGCGTTCATCACCCATTTGCCCTGGGCACGGAGCACCTGTTCGATGACATCACGCCCACACCCATGACCACCTATGCGGTCGCTGACATAACAACACACTTCCTTGATCTCAGGACAGGCATCCTTTGGACAGACAGGGCACCCTACCCTGCGCATGATCTCCAGATCAGGGATGTCGTCACCCATATACATGATCTCCTCATCAGTCAGTCCGTATTTCTGGAGGAGTTTGTCATAGGTCTCTATCTTCACGGCACAGCCCAGATAGATATCCTCCACACCAAGGCCCTCGTATCGCACACGGACGCTCGGGGTATTCGCTCCTGTCAGGATGACAATGCGAAGCCCCAGCTTCATGGCGAGTTGGATGGCATAGCCGTCCTTGATATTCACAGTGCGCAAGGGTACTCCCTCGGCACTGAGCGTGATGGTCTCACTGCTGAGCACACCGTCAATATCAAAGATGATGGCCCGTATCTTATTCAGGTCGTAGTTAATCATATCAGAACTTATTCAAGTGTACGTTCTCCCATTTCAGACGATCCTCTGCCTGAGGTTTCCGCTCATCAGCCCAATGGCCCACGGCCAGGATACACAGACAGTTGAAGTTGTCAGGGATATCCAGCACACCACGGATCACGGTATCGGCAGTGGTGCCGTCATCAAGTCCTCGTCCACGCGTCTGTATCCAGCACGTACCTAATCCCAGATCCTCCGCCTGATACTGCATGGAGACGGCGGCGATGGAGCCATCCTCCACCCAACAGTCGTTCTGCATGGGATCACCAAGCACGACGATAGCCACAGGGGCTTCTTTCAGGAACTGACTGCCCATATTCTTGGCATCTGCAAGTTTCTCAAGGTCTAGTTTGTCATCGACAACCACGAACTGCCAGGCCCGCTGGTTCTTTGACGTGGGTGACATCAGGGCTGCACGAAGGATTAACTTGAGGTCATCGGGATCGATCTCCTCTTCTGTAAACTTACGATGGCTACGGCGTTTCTGCGCCAGGTCTTTGAATGTTGTCATACTTAAAAATGGTTATTTGGGGGCAAAGTTACGAAAAAATCTTTCAAAAACATCATCCGTATTAAATTATTTCGTAACTTTGCAATATGAATGGACTGACAACGACCGTCTATCGTAAGAGCAGTGAACTGCCAGCGTTGGGAGGAGACAACTTCTTCCACAGCCGCCAGTTATTTGAGATTTGCGAGCAGGCCTCCCGTCAACGCCCTTATATGGTTGTGACGACAGATGAGTCTGGAAAGGTTGTCAGTCATATGCTGGGAATCCTCCGTTACCGTCCTATCTGGCTTCCTCCTTTCCTCTTGATTCATTGCCGCGTGCTGGGTGAAGGATTCTATGCGGAGAGCGGATATAACCGTGACGAACTGTTCGGGAAGATGCTGGGTGCACTGACACAGAAGCTGAACAACAGGGTGCTCTATATGGAGATCAGTAACCTGAGCCAGAAGATGTTGGGCTATAAGCAGTTGCGCCAGCATGGGTTCTACCCCGTCAACTGGATGAGTATCCATAATTCCCTACACAGCCATGCCCCCGAGGAACGTATCAGTGAAAAGATGCAGAAACGCATCGACAACGCCCATGCCCGTGGGGTTACAACAGAGACCGTCACAACGGAGGAAGATTTCAAAGCCTTCTCCAAGCTGCTACGACAACATAACATCCTGAAACCTCGCCGTTACATCCCCGATGACCTGTTCTTCAGAAAACTGATGGATGGCGACTATGGTCAGTTGTTTGCAACTAAGTATCACGGAAAAGTCATCGGCTGTTCTGCCGTGGTCTATAGTGAGGAGAACGCCTATCTATGGTATGCCGCCTACCGTCGCAAGACCTATCTCCACCTGCATCCGGATATTCTCACGATCTGGAATACGATGAAAGATGCCCACCAACGAGGCTATCAGCACATGTACTTCATGGATGTAGGCCTCCCCTACAGTAAGAATCCTTTCCGAGAATTCATCCTCCGTTTCGGCGGAAAGGAACAGAGCACCTACCGATGGTTCCGATTCTCCATCCGGTGGGTGAACAAGTTGCTGGCTTGGATCTACAGGGAATAATATCAGTCTCCCTTACCTGACATCCTCTTCCTCAGTTCATAGTCACTGGCTCCCATATCAACGGGGCGCTCCTGCGGAATATCAGGGATGGTGAGGAAGCCTTCTTCGTCAGACAAGTCAGAATCAACATTATCCTCATCAAGAACGACGGTATCCTCAGGAGGGGTGATGAACTCCATCGTGGCAGAGTCTTCCTGGAAACGTTCATACAGACGGGCAGCCCGATTACGGTGGCATCCGAAGAAACTCAACAGCAACAATGCTAAAATCACATAGGTCAGTTGTCTCATCTTATCGTAGGTTTTAGTTTATATTCTCTCCACTTGCTTCACGCCCTTCACGGTACGCAGTTTCTTCAGGAGTGACTCCAGTCGTGAAGTATCCTCCAACATCACCACGAGATTACCACTGAAGAGGCCATCGTGGGAGTCGATATTGATGGATCTGAGCACTAGTCTCTCATCCTTGGAAATGATACTCGTCAGGTTGTTCACGATACCAATATCATCACTACCAATGACACGGAGGGTGATGGAGTACTGTGACGAACCCTTACCACTCCACTTGGCCTTCACGATCCGATAACCATAGCGACGGCGCAGTTCCGGGGCATTGGGACAGTCCATACGGTGGATTTTAATGCCACCATTGATGGTGACGAAGCCAAAGATCGGATCTCCATAAATAGGTGCACAGCAGCGCGCCAACTGATAGTCCAACCCTTTCAGATTACGGTCAATCACCAGCGTATCATCAGAGAGGTTCGTATTCAGACCCGCGATCTTAGAATCATCCAACTCAAACTCACTGGCAGAGCGCGCCTGATTATCGCCCGTAATGGTTTTCTCCCCATCGCGTACCTCTATATATTTCTCGATGACAGCGTTCACATCCAATATGCCATCGGCAATCTGCTTGTAGAAGTCACTTACCTCTTTAAAGCCCATCTTCTTGATGGTGTGCATCATCGTCGATTCGTCCTGTTCGATCTTACGGTTCTTGAATTTCCGCTCCAGCATCTCCTTGGCGAATAGTCCCTCCTTCACCTGTGTCTCTTTTAGGGCCAGACGGATCTTCGACTTGGCACGTGAGGTCTTCACGACACTCAGCCATTCCTGACGGGGCTTTTGCGTGGAGGATGTCAGGATCTCCACCTGATCACCACTCTTGAGTTGCTGACGGAAGGACACCACCTTACCATTGATCCTGCCACCTGTACACTGGTTTCCGATCTTTGAATGGATATGATAGGCGAAGTCGAGCACCGTTGCCCCCACAGGGAACTTATACAGATCACCCTTGGGGGTGAAAACGAATACCTCGTCCTCATAGAGCTCCATCTTGAACTGATCCATGGCATCAAGACCATCAGCATGTTCGAGCATACTACGAATATTCGTCAGCCATTCGTCAAGACCAGTCTCACCCTTCACACCCTTATAGCGCCAGTGGGCTGCCACACCACGTTCTGCGATATCGTCCATGCGCTCCGTACGGATCTGTACCTCTACCCATTTCTTTTCAGGACCTAAGACGGTGATGTGGAGCGACTCATAGCCATTGGACTTCGGCACACTGAGCCAGTCGCGCAGACGCTTGGGATTCGGCTGATACATGTCAGTGATGATCGAATAGGCTTGCCAACACTGCATCTTCTCTTTCGCCTCCTCACAGTCAATAATAATGCGGATGGCAAAGAGGTCATAGATACCTTCGAACC
Organism: Prevotella sp.; assembly: GCA_017965475.1. Lineage (GTDB taxonomy): Bacteria > Bacteroidota > Bacteroidia > Bacteroidales > Bacteroidaceae > Prevotella. The sequence continues at coordinate 11,759 of JAGCPV010000034.1, read as the reverse complement.
CACATTTCTGCTTCTTCATCTTCTGCCAGATGCTGTGGATGCTCTTTGTACGCCCTTTGATATGACACTTGATACCCGCTGTCTTGATCTTCTCCTCCACGGGCTTGATAAACGCCTCGATATAGGCATCACGAGATGCCTTCGTCTCGTTGAGCTTCTCGCGAATCATATAGTAGGCATCATGCTCCATGTATTTCAAGGAAAGATCCTCAAGTTCACTCTTCAACTTGTAAAGGCCGAGTTTATGAGCCAACGGCGCATAGAGATAGGCGGCCTCCTGCGAGACCTCCATTTTCGCATCAATGTTCTCCGTATCACGGATCTGTCGCATCAGGTTCACCCTGTTGGCAATCATAATAAGGATCACGCGCATGTCCTCGGCAAAGGAAAGCAGAAGATTCCTGAAGTTCTCACTCTCAATGACAGGGTTCTTCTGATAGAGTTGTTGGATACGGTTCAGACCATGTAGAATCCTGACGACCTGTCCACCATACTGTCGTTCCACCTCCTCCATCGTCAGATGGCCTTCCTCGATTTCCGGAATAAGATGGACAGCCTGGATGGCATCTCCCTTCAGACCAATCTCCTCTTCCAGGATCTCCGCCGTCTGAGCTGCCATTTTCTTCTTCTCTTCGTATGTAAAAGTGAACAAATCAGCCATAAATCCAATTTTTACCTTGCAAAGATACAATTTTTTGGGGATTTCTGTGCATTTTTGAGGAAAAGTTTGTATTTTTGCACAAGAAACAATTTAAAATACCAAGATTATGCTATCACAACAAGACCTGAAACAGATTGCTCAGAAAGGAATATCCCAAGAGCAGATTGAGAATCAACTGAATGAGTTTAAGACAGGTTTCCCCTTCCTGAAGTTAGAAGCCGCTGCAGGCATCGGTCGTGGCATCATCGCTCCAGATGCCGACGAGCGCAAGACGTATGAGGACATCTGGAATGCCTACAAGGCAGAAGGAAAACGCGTCGTGAAGTTCGTGCCCGCCTCAGGAGCCGCCAGTCGTATGTTTAAGAACATGTTCGCCTTCGTTGATGCCGACTACGATGTCCCCACCACCGATTTTGAAAAGAAATACTTCGACAACATTGAGAAGTTCGCTTTCTACGATGCCCTTGATGCCATCTGCCAGAAAAACGAGGGCAAAGGTATCAAGGCACTTATCGCCGATGGTAACTACAAAGCCGTCGCTGCCAACATGCTGCGTGCAGAAGGTCTGAACTACGGTCAATTGCCAAAGGGATTGCTACTCTTCCACAAATATCCCGAAGGACCACGTACCCCGATGGAGGAACATCTCGTTGAGGGAGCTCTCTATGCCGCTTCCAACGGTGAGGCTCATGTCCACTTCACTGTTTCCCATGAACACATGGAGCTTTTCAAGGCCAAAGTGGCTGAGAAGGCTGATTCATTTGCCAAGAAGTACGGTATCAAATACGACATCACCTTCTCTGAGCAGAAGCCATCGACGGATACCGTTGCCGCCAACCCTGACAACACCCCGTTCCGCAACGATGACGGCTCCCTGCTATTCCGCCCTGGTGGTCATGGTGCCCTCATCGAGAACCTCAACGAAATCGAGGCTAACGTCATTTTCATCAAAAACATCGACAACGTGGTGCCCGACCGTCTGAAGCCCGAGACCGTTGAGTGGAAACAGGTCATTGCCGGTGTGCTTGTCTCTCTGCAGAAGCAGGCCTTTGAATACCTGAAGGTGCTGGATGCTGGTGCCTCAGAGGCACAGCTCAAGGAGATAGCCGACTTCGTTGCCAAGAACCTCTGCACCGATGCCAAAAGTAACAAGGCCGATGCCGACTACCTGCGCAAGAAGCTGAACCGTCCGATGCGCGTCTGCGGTGTCGTAAAGAATGTGGGCGAACCTGGTGGTGGTCCGTTCCTCACCTATAACCAAGACGGTACGGTGTCCCTCCAGATTCTGGAGAGCAGCCAAATAGATACCAACAACGAGGAGTACATGAAGATGTTCACTCAAGGTACCCACTTCAACCCCGTCGATCTCGTCTGTGCCGTGAAGGATTACAAGGGCCAGCCTTTCGACCTGCCCAAGTTCGTTGACAAGACCACAGGTTTCATCTCTTCTAAATCAAAATCAGGCAAAGAACTGAAAGCTTTGGAGTTACCAGGTCTCTGGAATGGAGCCATGAGTGATTGGAGTACCGTCTTTGTCGAAGTACCACTCGGCACCTTCAACCCCGTAAAGACCGTCAATGACCTGCTCCGTGACCAGCATCAGTAATTGAGTGCTGGGAGCAGACCTGACATCAAAATACTTAGGACTGAAGCCAAGGCTCCAGTCCTAAATTTTTATGGAATTAGAAGTGAAGAATCTCCGTAGCTGAGGAAACGGAAATCGTGGCAAAGGGCATAGTCATAGATCTTACGCCAATCGCCTTTGACAAAGGCACTCACTAATAATAAGAGTGTGGATTGCGGTTGGTGGAAGTTTGTGACAAGCATCTTAACGATCTTATAATCATAGCCAGGGGCAATGATGATCTGGGTACTGGAGTGGAGAACTTCGAAATGATGGATGTCCATCCACGAGGCAAGGGCCTCCAATGCAGACACAGGCGCTATGCTATTGGATGTCTCGTAGGGTTCCCACTGGGCGACGTGGAGCTGGGATTCCGTGAGATTAGGATTGCGCATCACTTTGAGCCCCATATAATAGAGACTCTCAAGGGTGCGGACACTGGTGGTGCCAACAGCGATGGCACAGCCCTGATGATCGATCAATTTCTGAATGGTATCCCGGCGCACGCTGATAAACTCTGTATGCATCTCATGACCTTCTATCTCCTCGCTTTTCACAGGTTTGAAGGTGCCTGCTCCGACATGAAGCGTCAGTTCCTCGCGCTCGATACCATGAGCACCAAGACGGGCTAGCACTTCTGGCGTGAAATGCAAACCTGCCGTCGGGGCTGCCACACTACCCTTGATCTTGGAATAGACGGTCTGGTAGGTGGTCTTATCACTCTCCTGGGTCTCCCGGTTGAGATAAGGAGGAATCGGGAGTTCACCCATCGTATCGATGATCTCTGCAAAACTTACAGAGGTATCCCATTCGAAATCAACACGATAGGAGGTGCCATGAACAGGACCACGCGTAGCAGAGACAACGATCTTAGAACCCTTGACATCAATCTCGCGGCTCAGCATACCTTCCTTCCATTTCTTCAGATTTCCAACCAGACAGTACCAAGAGCAACGGCCTGTGGTCTGGAACATCAGCTCATAATCCGTAGGATCAGCAGGTTCCAACAGGAATATCTCAATCAAAGCACCCGTACTCTTACGGAAATGCATACGGGCCTGAATGACCTTCGTATTGTTGAACACCATCAAAGCGTCTGCAGGCAGATACTTCGGCAGATGGTAGAACACATCCTCCCCTACCTCACCACGATTATAGATCAGCAATTTGGAATGGTCGCGCTGTGCAACGGGAAACTTGGCTATACGCTCGTCGGGCAGTGAATAATTGTATTCACTGATACGGATATGTCTGGGATCAATCATAGGATACAGGATTTAATCAGGGCAAAAACCAGCGTAAAAGCCAGTACGGTAACTGGTATATGGCAATCTGAACGTTGGTAGCCTGTAGCTGTATATTGTGAGGAGATCAGATGACTTCCAGAACCGATGTTCCTAGTCAGTCTATAGAACAGGTAATAGACGGTAGAGCCCACGATAAAGCCCCATGTCAAACCAACGAGGATGTCTCCAGGGAAATGGACACCCAGATAGAGACGCGTCCAACAATTCGTAAAAGACCAGAGGACCATTGCCGTTGAGAGAAGGCGACTCCTCACTAACCAGCAGAAGAAAATGGCGATGCTGAACGTGTTGGAGGCATGAGCAGAGAAGAAGCCATACTTCCCTCCCCTATATCCATCGACAACATCAACCATAGCACCAATAACAGGATCATGCGTAGGACGCCATCTGGCCACCGTCGGTTTGACGATCATATCGTCCACAGTACCTGCCAACAACACACACAAAGCCGCGGCACCAATGATCATCAGTACCTTACGGAAACTGTCGTTATTACGCAACACGACAATGAAAAGACTGATATAGAGCGGAAGCCATGTCAAGGCTGTCGTCAGTATGCGAGCTAAACGGTCAAGAAAAAGAGAATCACTGCCGTTGACTGCCAACAAGGCATCCCTGTCTATCGATTCCAAGGTAGGCAGGAGTCCCTGAGCATCCATCAGTATATCCAGTAATCCTACCATCATATCTCCTCTAATTGTTTACTCTCTATCCAGCCTTCCTTACCATCAGCAATCCGGATTTCCTTCCATCCCTTCATCGAACCATCAGTGATCGTGACCTTCGTGCCTTCATGAAGGACAAACAGGTCGGTACCATTACTGGCTGGTGTACTTTTCACCGTCACCGAAGGAGCGGTCACGATAGCTCCTTTACGCTCAAGCAGGTTCTGTTTCTGTTGCCAGGCAAAGATATTACTCAAAACAAACAGAAGGAGCAATACAAAACCACCAAAGAAACCGATCTTCCGAAGCCAGAGACGATCAGAGAAAAGATAAACCAATAAAAGGATGATAACCAAGGCCAGAGACACCAGTGCTGTACGAGCCCAGCCATCGACACTCATCAGGTTTACCAATGACCGATACCAGGTGAAAAAGAACATCTCCGATTCTGGCACAATCTTGTCTATTGTCTTCGCCTGTGCGATCTGAAGATTGAAACGGATATCCCTATCACCAGGCGACAACAGCAAGGCACGCTCGTAGTTCAGGACAGCACGCGTGATGTTCTCCGTACGGTAGTAGGCATTACCCAGGTTATAGTACAGGTCGGCGGAAGCGCCCTGCTTCAAAAGCACCTCATAATCCCTGATGGCTTGCTGGTACTCACCACGGGCGTATGCACTGTCAGCCTCCACCTTAGTGACAGCCTGCACACCCAACGGGAACAGGAGCATCAGCAGGATAACGGCCGTCGCCTTCGCCGTGAGGCGCTTCTTCATCGTGGCCTCTATCTGCTCAATGGCGGTGATAGCCTTATCATATACCTTATTCATATTACCCTTAGGATCACCCGGTGCATAACGTTCAAACTCACACTCATCAAGAGCACCAATGAACTGACTAACCGTCTCCTCACCAACATTACGTTCCGAGAGGCGCTGACTGATGTTGTCGTGGGAGAGTTGTTCTACAGGAATGTTCAGCTTATCACCCACATAACCCCACAGCGCACGGAGCACCTCATCATAGAACTCGCCTGGCTTATTATCCGTCATCAGACGAGATGCCTTCTTCAGTCGTTTCGTAGCTACCTTATTGGCTTTCTTACCACGCATCTTCGTGACATTGGCATTGTCGATGGCCCTCTGACGGAAGACCACAAACAGGGTGATAAAAATGATAGCCAGGACAGCCATGGAGATCCAATAACCTGTAGAGCCGAAGAAGAATTCGTCAAGCGAATGCTGGCGAGTGTCTCCAGTCTTGATATAACGGATATCCTTGGTTAACTCCTGCAAATCCGTCTGTCCCGAGAAATCGTTCACGGCTCCAGCACCAGAACCTTTGGCCACATCGAGCGTAAACGACTCGCTCTTGATGGTCTTGTAGGCGTTCTCTGAAGTGTCGAAATAGGTAAACTCTATCGGCGGGATCTCGTATTTGCCCTGATGACGCGGCACGACAAGGATATCATAGATCATAGAACCCTCAATACCGTTGGTGGTCAATTTCGTCTTGTCTGTGATCTTCGGTTCATACTTGTCGAAGTCCTTGGGGAAGTTCACCACAGGTTGTTTGATGAGTTTCAGATTTCCGATACCGCTAACCACTACGCGCATAGAAACAGGATCATTAGCCTTCACCTCTGTCTTGTCAAACTGGGCAGAGATATTGAACTTTCCGACACCACCAGAGAAGTTGGCGGGACGCTCTGGCAGGGGATCCACTTGAATCTCTATGCCCGGGGCCTGGATTTTCTTCTTCACTTCTACATAGCCGGAACCACCATTGAAGAAGGCCTCAAAGGGATCAATATTACGGTTCTGTTGCACGACAATACCTTCGAATGTGATACTCGGAATCTCCAATTTTCCAGTCATCTGAGGGAACATCACATACTGACTCCAAGTCGTAGTCTTATAAGGACGGCCGTTGAAGGTCTCAATAGAGAAACTCTTCTGCTGGGGCAGATCCACTTCCTGCGTATAGAAACTCTTCAGGTCTGGCATATCACCCCGCAGACTTGTCAGACCTACGAGCGTATAGACCTTATAGGTCAGCAGGATGGGCTCCTGCTCATGCACACGTTTCTTATTGGCACTCACCTTGATAAAAAGGTCTGAGCCAGAGATATGGCTACCTGCATCCCTGATTTCACTATCATCATTGGCATGTTGACGGCTGGAACCACCAGAACCTGCCGATGCAGAACCGCTCACCTTAATCGTTAAGGGGTTGGATGCAATGCTCTTACCACCGACAACGACATGGGCTGGAGGAATACTGAACGTACCGTTCTTGGCAGCCCTGACGATGTAGGTATAGGTAATCGAAGACGATGAACTGGTATGGCCATTGATCATCTGGTAACTCGACTGCATGGAACGGTTGGGACCAATCAACACTTCCAGTTCATCGGGGATGTCACCAGCGCGGAAATCACTGACATCCTGCGTATTGACAGTATAGGTCAATCGGAACTGCTCACCTACAGCCACATGCGAGGGAGCGACACCTGTCAGCGTCTGTGCCATCGTAGTGAATAGTGAATAGTGAACAACTATAATTACCATTAACACTTTCACCATCAACCTGTTATATATCAATCTATCCAAAGCTATCATATCTTTAAACTATCATCTATCAACTACCAGTTCTTCTGAATGTTACGACGCTGGGGCTGTTGTTGTGCTTTCTTCAACTTATCCTGCGTCTGTTTCTCATTCTGGATGGCTGCATTCAGCAACTGCTCAGCATTCTCTTTGCTCATCTGGGGCTTAGGTTGTTCCTGCTGTTTCTGATCCTGCTGATCCTTATTCTCCTCAGGCTTCTGCTGATCTTTCTTGTTGTCCTTTTTCTGGTCATCATTGTTCTGCTGATTCTGCCTGTTCTGGTCCTGCTTCTGTTTCTGATGCTTACAGAGCACCAGGTTATAACGTGTCTCGTCATCATTAGGGTTCAGTCGCAAAGCATTCTTATACGCCTCAATAGCCTCACCATACATCTTATGTGACTGACAGATAACACCCATGTTATGATAGGACTGCGCCTTACGAAGCGGATTCGTCTCCAGACGTGCCGCACTCTCGAACTGCTCTACGGCAGCAGAGTCCTTTTTCTGTGCCATCAAGGCATTGCCGAGATTAAAGACAGCCTGCGGATTCTTGGGATTCTTCTCCACAGCCTTACGGTACAACACTTCTGCCCCAGGATAATCACCACGATGGAATTGTTTGTTGCCCTGGCGGACATATTGACGATCCGTCTGTGCGACTGCCGTCATCGTCATCAAGAGAAGCAACATCGTGACCACCTTCTTCTTACTGCCGAAAAGTGAGAGTCTCTTCAGCAACGGGTTCCTGCGGTCAAAGATACAGATCTCAAGGACCAACAACAATAAGGCCAGCACACCAAAAGCCTGGAACTGCTCATCAAACTCACTATACATCGTGGAAGTTGTCTCCTTCTTAGCCAACTTATCCAGTTCATTGTCCAACTGATCCTGGGCCGCACTGTTATTCTCCACATGGATATAGGCACCACCACCAGCCTGAGCCACTTGCTTACACATATCCTCATTCAAGGCCGACATAACCGTATTACCTGCATTATCCTTCATATAGTCACCTGTACCGGGAATGGGAACAGGTGCACCGTTGACAGAGCCGACACCAAGGACATAGACACGCATACCATTGTCCTTGGCGGCCTTCGCAGACTCCACAGCCCCACCCTCATGATCCTCACCGTCGGTGATCACCACAATAGCCTTACCGATTCCTTCTTCCTGCGTAAAACTATGGGTGGCCATATCAATAGCTCTTGCCAGATCCGTTCCCTGAGTGGCTATCATTGAAGGATCGATGCTCGACAAGAACATCTTGGCTGAAACATGATCGCTCGTGATAGGGAGCTGTACAAAGGCGTCACCCGCAAAAACGATCAAACCAATCTTATCATTGGAGAAATGATCCACCAGATTCTCTACCATCATCTTACTGCGGTCCAGACGGCTCGGTACGATATCCTCCGCCCGCATGGAATTACTGATATCCATGGCTATAATAGTCTCAATACCCACCCGCTTCTCATGACTGATCTTCGTACCTAACTGCGGACGAGCCAACATCACAATCAGCAGGGCCAGTGCACCCTGCAGGATCCAGAACTTCACGGAGGGTCGGAATCGGGACACATCGGGCATCAATCCTTTCAGCAAAGTAATATCGCCAAACTTACGGAGCCGTTTCTTCTGGTTCCTGTATGAAATGAACCTGATGAGTGCCAATACAGGGATCAGCACTAACAGATAGAGATATATGGGATCTTCAAATCTGAACATTTTTACCTTCTTGTTTTTATGACCCTTTTCAAGGTATCCTCCTGAATATGGTTATGCGCAACAGGATCTCAAGCAGCAGAGAAAGCACAGCCACGATGGCAAAAGGCTGATAAGCCTCGTACTTCTTACTGAATTTCTTCACGTTCAGTTTGCTCTTCTCCAACTGGTCGATCTCCTTATATATCTTACGCAGTTCTTTCGTATTCGTAGCACGATAGAAGTCTCCCTCTGTAGCAACGGCAATCTCACTGAGTGTCTTCGTATCGATCTCCACAGGGATGTTCACATATTGTACGCCACCGGCCACTGGCATCGGGTATGGTGCAACATTATTCGTTCCCACACCGATGGTATAGACACGGATGCCAAGACTCTTGGCGATCTCTGCGGCCGTCATCGGTGAGATATCACCACGGTTATTACTGCCGTCCGTCAACAGGATCACCACCTTACTCTTGGCCTTGGACTCCTTCAGACGTGAGACGGCATTCGCCAGTCCCATACCAATAGCCGTACCATCTTCGATTAGTCCACGGGCAGCAATATCGGTGCGTACATTCTGGAGCAGGTTCAACAGGGAGGTGTGATCTGTCGTCATCGGACACTGGGTAAACGACTCACCTGCAAAGATCGTCAGTCCTATATTATCGTTGGGACGTCCGACAACGAACTCCGACGCCACCTGTTTGGCTGCCTCGATACGGTTGGGCTTCAGATCCTCCGCCAACATACTGGTAGAGACATCCATCACCAACATAATATCAATGCCCTCGATGGTCTCGCTCTTCCAGGAGTTCTGCGTCTGCGGACGAGCCAGCACTAGGACAATCATGACAAAAGCCAGAATCCTAAGGAACATGGACAAGGGCATGAGTATCACCTTCCAGCTCTTCGGCGCATAGCGGAAAGCGAAGGTGTCACTCATCCGCATCGTCGGCTCAGTCTTCTTCCTATACATCACATACCAGATAATATATGGTATGAGGAGCAGGAGCAAAAGCAGATATTCTCTATTGGCAAATTCCATGGGTCTTCATTTAATACAACAACTGATAGAGCGTAAACAGCACGTAGGCAAAGAGCAATACACATACGACAGAAACAACGGTGATAGCGATCTTCAGGATACGCCGTGCCTTCTGTGAACGCTGATCCTCTTCCGAGAGCTGTGGCTTCACGGTCTCTTCCACAGGTACATTCTCCTGTTTCGTCTGATCTATAAACGCGATGGCATTTACGAGGTTCATATCATTCTCGTTGATCAACGTCGAATATTTTGCAAACTTCACAAGATCTGCAGTGAGGAAAAGATGGCGCAACTCCGACAGAGCCTTCTCGTCCTGTGTGGCCATCAGTTTCTCAATGATCTCACTGCTGGTCATCTCCATGGCATTGAAGCCATAGCGCTCCTCAATATATTTACGAAGCGTATCCGTCAGTTTGGTGTAGTATTCCTTCGAATTCTCAGAAGCCACCATCTTGTCAGCCTTGATCTGTTCAATCTCCTTCATCGCCTTCTGATGAGGTAACAGACGTTTGACAATACGGATACGACTGATGATAGGCTTATTGTCGCGCAAACGTAGATAGAGATAATAGCAGAGAGCCAGCAACACCAATAGCAGGACACTCAACCAGAACGACATACTCCAGTCACTCCACTGGAAGGGATTGTCCTGCACATCCTTAGGCCCGAAGAACTGTTCTACATTGGTCGTATCTACCTCTATCGTCAGCACCTTCAGGGCCAGACTTTTGCTCTTATAGGACTGACCATCAATCTTCACCGTCATAGGAGGAAGATAGTACAGGGTGTCATCGAAGGAGGTCAGCGTATATACCATCGATCTGGCCACAAACCCATTATCCTGCGACTTCACATCCAGTTCGCGACTTGCCAACACCTCCACACCTGGTGTGATGTATTCCGTAGGTTTAAACTGGGGGAACTCTATCTTTGCATTTTCCTTGGCATGAGCTATCAATGTCACATGAGCCTGCTGTCCGACAAAGATCTGGATAGAGTCTATGACAGCCTCTACTGACACTTGCGCCGTTACAGGCAAGACACTGGCGATCAATACTATAAGAAACAACAATTTCTTCATTAACTTCTCTGTTTAAACAACATCAGCAAGGACTTTACGAAATCCTCGTTAGTGGCAATGCTCACGTTATCCACGTTACTCTTATTGAAAGTCTCCATCAGTTCTGCCTGACGGTTCATCCAGTATCTCTGATAAGCCTGACGCAAACGCTTAGAGCCCGTATCCACATACTGCTCAAAGCCCGTTTCCGCATCAACAACCTTCATCAGTCCCACATCCGGCAGTTCCTTGGCACGCTGGTCATAGACCTGAATAGCCACCACGTCGTGCTTCCTGTTACAGATCTGTAACGACTGCTGGAAATCATTGCGGACATAGAAGTCGCTGAGGATAAAGGCGGTCGTACGACGCTTCTGTACGCTCGACAAGAACTCCACAGCCTGTTTCACATCCGTCCGTTTGGACTCTGGTTGGAAGTCAAGCATCTCACGGATGATGTAAAGGATATGCTTACGGCCTTTCTTAGGCGGGATGTATTTCTCGATCTTGTCTGAGAAGAAGACTACACCGATCTTATCATTGTTCTGGATGGCACTGAAAGCGATAGTAGCAGCAATCTCCGTCACCATGTCACGCTTCATCTTCTTCTGTGTTCCGAAATCCAACGAGCCGCTGACATCAATGAGCAACATCACCGTCAGTTCACGCTCTTCCTCAAACACCTTGACGTATGGGCGGTGGAAACGAGCCGTCACATTCCAGTCGATATCACGTACATCATCCCCAAACTGATACTCGCGCACCTCACTGAAGGCCATACCCCTACCCTTGAAGGCAGAATGGTACTGACCTGCGAAGATGTTAGAGCTCAAGCCACGGGTCTTGATCTCAATCTTACGGACTTTCTTTATGATTTCTGATGTTTCCATCTTCAATCTATCAGGGAACTTCTACCTTATTGATAATCTTTGAGACAATTTCCTCACTGGTGATATTGCTGGCCTCAGCCTCATAAGTCAGACCGATACGATGGCGCAGCACGTCATGTGCCACGGCACGCACATCCTCAGGCACCACATAGCCACGACGCTTGATGAATGCATAGGCACGAG
>JAGCPV010000033.1 GCA_017965475.1 Prevotella sp. | reverse complement strand
TTGTCCTTGCCGATGAAGTGCACCAGACGGGTGTCCTCGTCCTGCCACCATTTCTCCCAGTTGCCCCACTTTCCGGGCTCCTTCTCACAGAGTTCCTTCGTGTTTGACACATAGCCGATGGGTGCGTCGAACCATACGTACAGCACCTTACCGTCGGCACCCTCCACGGGTACGGGGATACCCCAGTCGAGGTCGCGCGTCATCGCACGGGGCTGCAGGTCCATGTCGAGCCACGACTTGCACTGGCCATAGACATTCGGACGCCACTCCTTGTGCTCCTCAAGGATCCACTGCTTCAGCCACTCCTGATACTCGTTCAGGGGCAGGTACCAGTTCTTGGTCTCCTTCAGCACGGGGGTAGAGCCGGAGATGGTCGATTTCGGGTTGATGAGCTCCGTGGGCGACAGGTCGCGTCCGCACTTCTCACACTGGTCGCCGTAGGCGTTCAGGTTGTGGCAGTGGGGGCACTCGCCCGTCACGTAACGGTCGGCCAGGAACTGCTTGGCCTCCTCGTCGTAGAGCTGGGTGGTCGTCTCCTCTGTCAACTTACCCTCGTCGTAGAGCTTGCGGAACCACTCGGCGGCAAACTTATGATGGGTGTCACTGGTGGTACGGCTATAGATATCGAAGGAGATACCAAACTCCTCGAAGCTCTTCTTGATCATCTCGTGGTAGCGATCCACCACATCCTGCGGGGTGATACCCTCCTTACGGGCACGGATGGTGATGGGCACGCCGTGTTCGTCGGAACCGCCGATGAACAGCACCTCACGCTTCTTCAGTCTCAGATAGCGCACATAGATATCGGCAGGCACATACACGCCGGCCAGATGACCGATGTGCACACCGCCATTGGCGTATGGTAGCGCCGACGTCACCGTCGTGCGTTTAAAAGTCTTGTTTTCCATTCCTAAAAATACGTATTTTCAAATTTGGGTGCAAAGGTACGGTAAAAAAACGACTTAACGCTGTACCAAAGGTATAAAAAAACCAAAAGGATGATGGGATATGGGAAAAAACACGTACTTTTGTAGGCGGAAACCAAAAAACATCAGACTATGGCAGCACATAATGAACTTGGAGCATGGGGCGAGGAGCAGGCGGCAGCCTTTCTTCAACATAAAGGATACGACATCGTAGAACGCGACTGGAAGTCGGGCCACCGCGATCTTGATATCATTGCCCTGGATGGGGATGTCGTGGTCTTCGTGGAGGTGAAGACGCGTCGTAACCGTCTGTTTGGAGAACCGGAGGAAGCCGTCGATTACCGGAAACTGCAGAATCTCCGCCAAGTGATCAACTACTATGTCAAGGCCAAGCATATCCGCCGCACGTTCCGTCTGGATGTCATCACCGTGGTAGGCACACCCGACGGTGCCCCGCCCGAGATCACCCATATCGAGGACATCCAGATGTATTAGCCACGCGCGGAAAAATAGCGTGCCGCCCTGTCACAGGGCGGCACGATCCAAAACAAATCTAATACAGTGTGTTCATCACGGGGCAATTACTAACAATGTCTTTCTATTCTATCCTGAAATCCTTCCTGCATAATACCCCCTTATAGCCAAGGCTTGGATTCTCACTACCGTTGTTGAGATTAATCTCAAACTCCGTGTAATAACTACCTTTAGGAAGGGGATTCCTCGCATAGTCCGACTTATAGAACAGAACCCAGCTCCCCCAGGGATCCGCACCAGGGAAATAGTGAGTGATATCAGGTTCCTCTTCCTTTTCTCCGAATGCTGGGCACAGGAACTGGTAGCTCTGCCCTGGCCGGGGGATCAGGGTGCCGAGGCCGAACCCAATTCTGGAATCCCACGGCCTACCTATATCCTCACCCTGGGCGGTATAGATGTGGAAAGCATCCCCCCCAATCAGGGCAAGGGAAGCGGGGATGGCCACCTCCTCGTCCCTGCTGTTGGTGACGACGAGCCTGAAGGTGATGTCCTCACCCTCCTTAAAGGTCGTCACCGGCAAAGTGTCCGCATTCAGCATCTGGAACTTCACCGTGATGCCCTCGAAAACCTGAAGCGTATCCGCATCCAACACGACATCCTCTCCCTGCGGCATTACTCGCGTCAGGGGTTTGTCATTCTCGCTACAGGCGGTCAGCACTATCCCCGTTACTAACAGGGACAAGCAAATCATTTTTAATTCATTCATTCTTTTCATACTCTAATAATTGATGGTTCTCTACTATTTATAACCTTTATAACATCTAAAACTTTGCATCACACGTGCATGTTTTAGAATTAATTAACTGTTCTTCTGTTATTTGACAACAACCTTCTCACTAAACACCTTGCCACCGACGATGCCACGCACCACATACACACCAGGCTTCCAGCCCGTAGTATCTATCGTATAGCTTGAATCTTCTACTTTAGTCTGAAACACCTTATCACCTGTTGTCGCATTATAGGATTCAAGTGTCCATACTTGCCTGGCAGATCCTGCTTCCGAACTTAAACCATCAGGAAAGGACATGGACACCTCTATGTAATTGCCTATTGGCGAAACGGACATCAAATTTCCAGTATCGTTGGTTGTCGTTATCGGGAGATTATAGATGTTTCCCCCTGAAGTTGTCACTTTTACAACAACTGCCATCCCGGAAGAAGATGGCATACCAACTTTAAGGATTCCGCTTGTCCCATTAAATATCCATGAGGTAGGTGTCGTATTTCCACCATTCTGAGAAGCTGTCGCTCCTATGAGATTAGACGAGGTGATTGTAACAAGTGTACCAGGAAGTACATAAAGAGGTGACGGAAGGTCAACCTGCACTGTTGACTGTCCATTATAGTACGTCCCGTCGAATCCGTCACCAGTACTTATAATTTTCTGGATGATATTGATAGTTAACCCATTCTTCATGATATATGCTTTTAGTAGTGCATTTGTCAAACTGTGTGATGGATCTCTTGTGACAGTGCAACGATTGGCAGAAGGAGTGTTCTGCTGCAGACAGTTCGCATGGTAATAACTATCTGATATAGTCCAAACCACCGTCATACCGCTCGGCAGGTTTTCAACATAATATGAACTTGAACTGATGATCTTGTTCGGGCCCTTAATAGTCATAGTACGGGAACTATTCATTGTAGTCTGATTTGTATTAATAGGATCCAGCCATGATTTCAATCTGGTCGAAGATGTATAGTTTCCCAACCAAGATTCTGAAAACTTTCCAAAATAGCCTGTTTGGGAACTTGTCACACCACCATAGATATTTTCGCCAAATTCATGAGCGACGACTCTTTTGTTTTGATCAAGCAATGGGGCACCACGACTTCCTTGGGACACTCCGCCATATACAAAAAAGGCTTTCCAACTGATAGTCCCAGAATATGGTAATACAAAGCCACTATTATCTCCAACACTTAGCACCATATCTTGCAAATACTGATGCTGGATGCATACGCCACTTGTAGGAGAGTCCCCACTTCTGTCCCACCCCAGCCAGGTAAGTTTCTTATTCTGACTTATATTGCCACCAATTTCCATTAGGGCAAACTTCGTTATATTCCATGCAGATCGGAATGTTGACTGGTTATACGTATAACTTGTTTCCATAACGTTACTGCCACAGTATTTCTCCTTATAACGAAATTTAAACATACAACTCTCTGCAGCCGTCTTTTCTGCATCACTGAGAGTCCCATTTCTATCCGTATCAATAAGATCAAATGTGGTCAGAAAATATCCCTTGAAGGAATAATCCGTTGACATGACTAACGCACCACTGCAAATGCCATCACCACTTGATGACAATACCATTGCTACGGCATCTGACTCTTGTTCATATGCAGGATAACAAGCGACACTGTTGCTGTCAAATAGTCTGTCACCTATAGGAGCCTTTGCCTCTGGGCAATTTGCATAGGTCCTATATCCATGAACAACGCGCTTGATAGTCAGCGTTGACAAGCCTTCACACTCCGAGGGTTCATACAAGCAAATGGTGGCTTGCTCACCAGGAATAATGTCTGTCAGGAAAATGCCCTTGTCTGATATAGCCTCAGAGGTTACAGGACCATATAATACTGTTTTGCCCTCATTCTCAATGAAAAGTTCAGCACCCTCTGGGAGGTATAAGTCATTGAATACAAAATTCAAGGAAAGTGCTCCCTCCGATGCGAAAGCCATTGTCCAAAGCCTGCCGCCATCGACATCTTCCCATTGTCCGTCAGCAAGGGAATAAGACACATCAAAGCCTTTGCCAAAGCGGAACAGTCCTCTTGTCTCATCATTATCTGCATCTTCTTTCTGTAGTTGAGCCAAATCAAAGGAAGGCATCCGCCTGATATTCATTTCCCTGCGCTCAGACTGCCACGGGTTATGGGAGGTCTCACCTTCCTGATAATAGTTCGTCTCAACCTGTGCATATCCAGCTCCAAACATTGAAAGCAGGAATAGCATTACAAAATCAAACCGTTTCATATTCCTTTTTCTAATTTAACAACAATAGCGTTTCAGTCTTCTCTGCCTTACAAATTGATATATCCCCTATAATAATAGGTGGCCATGTATGGTATGAGGCGGAGCTCAAAGTCGCCTGAGAGCGCAGAGGGCAGGATAACCTGAGTCGTACCTGCTGGGATATAGGTGGAATAAACCACCGTCTCGTCCTCATCAAGCAGCTGAAGGGTTAAGCCTTCATCGAAGGCTGGAAGCGTAAGGACATAATCATCCTGAGTGATGTACCACGGACGGGGAGGTGCAAGAGTGCTACCTGCACTTGTGCCACTTTGATCGATAATGTGCATGGGAATCTGATTCTGGCCATAGGCGAAATTGCCGCCACCAATCAAAAGCAAAACAAATAATAGAAACTTCTTCATATTCATTAGTTTTAAGAGTTATATATTACCTATCTGGCGACAAAGATAAATAATTAAAATAATACAAAAGGTGTTCATTGAGCAAGAAACACCTTTCAAAAACTTACAAAATTAAGACGAAAGGAATTGAAAGGTCAGACAATTGCCATAATACGCTCGTCCAGATCTTTCGGATTGCCTTCTATTTCATAGACCTTATGCAAAATCCTTCTTCTGACGTTTGAAACATATGCTTCATCAAGACCTAACAGCTTTCCAACACCTGAAGGCTTGAAATGACAACGTATCAACATGCAAACCTCATACTCAATAGATCGCAAGACCTGAGAAGAATTGAGACTTTCGTAGAAGCATGGAATCTGCTCGTTGATAAACTTCTTCAATTCCCGCATCTGACTTTGGGTGGCAGACTGCACAGGATTCTGTTCTAACAGACTTTTCAGTTCTTTCACGATTGCCGCATCCTCTATCCTGTCTTCCAGAGTGGCAGCATCATAGCTGTTCTGGCGTTTTTGATATTTTTCGATCTTTGCCTGAAGATTCTTTATCTCTTCTGTTTTCCTTTCTATCAGTGCTGCTGCATCCGTACTCTTCTCACGAAGTTCCAACAGTTCGGACTGTGCCTCTTCCAGCCTTGACTGATTTAAACAATACTCTGAAAGTTCTCGCTCTTTGTCTGCCTTATATTTCTGGAACAAGAAATAAGCTAGCAAAGCAAGGACAAGAAACAAAACCACTGCGAATAAAAGCCACATCCTTGACTGTTCTGCATCCCTAGTACTTTGTTCCGCCAAAGATTTCAGATGGTTATAGTTATAGGATGCCTGGAGCTTTTGAATGTTTTGCATCTCGGAAAGGGAGTAAGCAGAATCGTTCAATTCATAACCAAGAATAGAATATTTGGCAATAGAGTCGGGAAACTGTCTATGTTCGAACACTTCTTGTAAGCCCTTGCATCCTGCAATCTGGTTGTTTAGATCTTTGCCATCCCTCAATTCTTTTCGGAACTCTCTTTCCGCTGAGTCAAGCTTATTAAGAGCTAAGTAGTATTGGCCTTTTGCATAATAAAATGTTTCCCTTCCCTTTTCTATATTTCCATGAGCGTCAAATAGTCCAGATTCGGATTCATAAAGATGGATATATTTTCTTGCCCTAGAAACATCCTTTTTCTCTAATGCAGAGGTGATAGCACTGCCTAAAGTCTGGGCAGCACGGTTACCTCTACCAATATCCATAAACTGTTGGGCTGCACCCTCTCTAACAATAATAACAGAATCAGGTTTATGGAGGAAATCATATGCATCAGCCTGTTGGGCATAACACTCAATTGCCATTAGTGTGTCATTTGCCTTTCGCGCGTAAAACTCAGCCTTTATGAGCTCTGATAACTGGGTTCGAGGCTGCACTTGATGACGATATACATGAGCACTTTGTGCATGGATACGGCTCAGTTTGGCGAAGTCGCAGTCGGCGGCGGTGGTATCGGCGCAGTCGGCGGCCTCATAGTAGGTTTCGAGGGCGCGGGGGAGCTCGCCGAGGCAGTAATAGGTACGCCCGAGGATATATTTGGCGCGCATGCGTTCGTTGGCGTCGCCGTGACGGTCGAAGTACTTCACTAAGGACTCTGCCAGAGAGTCGTTGAGCATCTGCTCACCGCTACGGTTCTGCTGCTCCAGTGCCTCCAGCTGCTGACGCATCTGAGCACCGTCGCCACCACAGCTGACCATCAGCCACAGGGCCGACAGGCATAAAAGACAATATGTGAAGTCTTTTCTCTTCATCACTGCAAAGATACAACTATTTCCTGAAACGGCCAAACTTTTTAGGCATAATACGTGAAACATCGCTATAGGATATGCCAACCTACAGCACTAAAAAGGGATATGATGAAAAAATATAGGAAATTATTCAGCCGTTTGGAGATAATTTTGTATCTTTGCGGCTGAATAATTTTTGTGGTTATGAAGAGTCTGATTGTAGCAAGAGAAAAGGAAAAGGCTGAGCTTGAGCGGCTTATGAACGAACCAACAGCGCAGATACTGGCTGTGTATGGTAGGAGAAGAACGGGAAAGACGTTCTTGATCAGGGAGTATTTCGACGATAGCTTTGCGTTTAAGCATACGGCTGTGTCGCCCATGGAACTGAAGGAGCGTGGGGAAGGGGAGTTGATCTACCGGGTGCAGCTGAATGAGTTTGCTGTGTCGCTACGCAAGTTTGGCAGCAAGGATGTGAGGCCCATCGGTGATTGGTTTGAGGCATTTCATCGGCTGGAGGCGCTGCTGGATGGTAAGCGCAAGAAGGGCAAACTGGTGGTGTTTATCGACGAACTGCCTTGGTTGGATACACCGAGGGCGGGGTTCCTGTCGGCTTTTGAGCATTTTTGCAACGACTATGTGATGGGTAAGCATCATATATTATTGATTGTGTGTGGATCGGCTACGAGTTGGATGCTGGACAATCTGATTAACAATAAGGGCGGTCTGTATGGTCGCTCTACGTGTGAGATGCACATCCACCCGTTTACGCTGAAAGATACGGAGCGGTATCTGGAGTGGCGTGGGCTGACGCTGGACCGCTATGACGTGACGCAGGCGTATATGTTGACGGGCGGTGTGGCTTATTATCTGTCGTATTTCAAAACTGGTCGTTCGCTGGCGCAGAATGTGGACGAGGTGTTTTTCTCGGCAGACGGTTTTATGCAGAAGGAGTACGACAGGCTGTTTACGTCGTTGTTTGCGGATAATACGGGGTACAAGCGTATCGTGGAGGTGCTGAGCGGGAATCGGTTCGGATTGACACGTGAGGCGATCTCAAAGAAGACGGGCGTGGCTCTGGGTGGTACTTTGAGCGGGATGCTGAAGGCGCTGGTGCAGAGTGACCTGGTAAGTACGTATTGGAACTTCGGGGAATCGAAACGGGTACAGTATTTCAAGTTGACGGATATGTTCTGTCTATTCTATCTGGGTTTTGTTCAGAAGAACCCAACGGGCAATCGGACTTATTGGAATGACAATCAGAACAGTCCTCGGCTGAACTCTTGGCGAGGGAGGGCTTTTGAGGACGTATGCTTTGTGCATCAGCAGCAGGTGAAGCGTGGTGTGGGCATCGAGGGTGTTCAGGCTGAGGTATATCCGTGGCATGCTACAGGTGATGCAGCGAGTCCCGGGGCTCAGATCGATATGTTGATCGACCGGGCTGACAGGGTGATGAACCTGTGCGAGATGAAGTTCACGCAGAGTGACTATGTGATTTCAAAGGAGTATGACGAGCGTCTGCGAAATAAGATTACGGCGCTGCAGGAGATGACGCATGGTAAGCGGAATGTGCAGGTGGCGCTGGTGACGACTTACGGGCTGAAGCAGAATATGTATAGTGGAAGGGTTCAGCGGGTGGTGGTGATAGAAGATCTATTCAGATAAAGCTTTATTAAAAGAAGTATATGAATAACCAGGGGCTTGCGAGATCGCAAGCCCCTGGTTATTGAATCAACGGAATCGATTGGGGATTATTCCTTGGCGCGGGCCTCGATCTTCTTGTTGATATCGTCGATGACCTCGTCGGTCAGCTCGTACTTCGAGATGATGAACATGGCGAGCATGAGCAGGATGGCGGGGATGACGCAGACGAGCCAGAGGATACCCTCCTCGGCGAGAGGAGTCTGGTCGATGGAAGCGCTCTCGTAGCCGACATATGCCAGGACGGCGGGACCAACGATGCTACCGAAGGTCATACCAGCCTTGAAGAACAAGCCCGTCAGGGCGTTCACGATACCGGAGATGCGACGGCCAGTAGTATATTCTCCGTAGGAGATGACCTCAGGAACCAGTGCCCACATGTAACCCGTAGCCACGATGACACCGGTGCTCTTGATGAACTGTGCGATGTAGATCATCATCATGCTGGGCTCCTCCATCTTCGAGATGGCATAGAGCATGGCCATACCGATGATGGCGGCAGACAGGAAGAGGTAGAACATGTTCTTCTTGCCGACCATGCGCTTGAACCAGGGCACCAGCGGCATGAACAGGAAGGCGGGCAGCGAACCGAGGGCCATGAAGATCGACAGTTGCTCTGCCGAACCGTGCAGGTTGCTGTTCATGAAATAGGCACCGGCGGCATTTCCGACCGACATCATGGCGAAGGCGGTGATGAAGAAGAAAGCGAGCACGCGCAGGGGACGGTTGCGCATGAACTCCATCCACAGGTCGCTGACCTTCACGGTCTCTGTGGCCTTTGCATCCATCACCACACGCTCCTTACACTGCGTGAAGCAGAACAGCAGGAGGCAGAAGCCGACGATGGCGTAGATGGTCATCGTGGTGAACCATGCCGAAGGATCCTTCGGGAGACTGTCTGACGGGGCACCTGCAATCAGGGCGATGAACAGGGGCAGACCCGAGTTGACGGCCAGACCACCGAGGTTGGCCATGAACATACGTACGGAGGTGAGGACGGTGATCTCGTCGGTGTCGCGTGTCAGCGAGGAGTTCAGGGCACCGTAGGGCACGTTGATGAACGTGTAGAGCAACTGCATGGAGATATACGTCACATACGCATAGATCAGCGACGGGGCAAAGCCATTGTAGAAGCACAGGATGGCGAAGCCCGAAAGGGGAATACCTACATACAGCAGATACGAACGGTATTTACCGTAACGCGGGTTGCTCTTGTCGATCAAAGCACCCACCACGGGATCCCAAATGACGTTTGCCACATTACCCACCAGGAACATGACGGCCACTGCCGACGGCGTGAGTCCGTAGATGTCAGTGTAGAAGAATAGCAGGTAAGTACAGATTACCTGGAAGATCAGATTCTGCGCCAGGTCACCGGAACCGAAACCGATGCGCTGGATCCAGTTGAGCTTGTAAAAGCCTTTGGTTTCATTAGTTGTTGCCATAATTGATGATATTTATTTGTTTATTATTAATTCAAAGGAACTCATGGGTAGTCCACTGAGGGAACGGACATTCGCCTTGAGGGGGTTGTCCTTCCAGGCATAGCGGAGTTTGAGTGAAGAGTCTGCTGCTGCCTTCACTTCAATCTGGTTGCCGGTGGCAGTGGCGTCTGCATTGACGAAGTGTCCGTCTTTGTCGGCGAGTTCAAACTCATAGACCTCACCCTCCTGCACAGGCTGGTCGAGCGTAAGGATGACCTTACCGTCCTTCGCCTCGGCAGAGACAACCTTCGGGAATAACTTCACCTTATTATTATATATCAGACGGTCGAAGCAGAGCCCGATACGCTCTGCCACCTCCTTCTTGCGCAGGGGATGGATATCGACGGTCTCGCCGAGGTCGTTGATGACGGCCAGTTCGGCACGGGGATCAGTCTCTGCGACGGTGCGCTGGGCTTCACGGAGCTGGGCCCAACCGCTGTTCATCGGTGTGGTCTGGGGAACGATGGGCGAGGGGAAGCCTGTCTGCTGGCGTCCGTCGTAGTTGGCGAGCTGCACAATGACGAAAGGCATCTGCTGATTCTTCCAAGTGTCGCGCCAACAGCCCATCAGTTTCTTCAGATAGTCTGCGTAGGGAGCGGGATTGCCTGTGTTCGACTCCCCTTGGTACCAGACGACACCGGAGAGGGCGTAGGGTGCCAACGGATGGAGCACGGCATTATAAAGGGTTGTCGGGATGTTCTGGAGTGAGATGTCGCCGCTGGGACAGGATGGCATCTCCGTGCCGAGGCTCACCTTCCACTGTTCACTTAGGGGAATGACGTCCGTCGGCATGGGGTTCTGACTCATGCGGTCGTCACCGAAGGCCAACAGATAGGGCTTCTCAGGGATGAAGTGCGCCATACCGTATTTATTGATGAAGCGTACGGTGATGACATTGTCGCCCTCACGCAACAGTCCTTCTGGGATGTCATAGCGGCGTGGCGGGTACTGGTAGTAGGTATGTCCGATCTCCTGACCGTTCAGGTAGGTGATGTCTTGGTCGAAGAGGGTGCCGAGCAACAGACGGGCCTGTTTGCCGGCATGGGCCTTGTCGATCTGGATATGCTGGCGGAGCCATATCGTGCCGATGACGGGACGACGGGTCGTGGGCGACATCGCCCATTGGCTGTCCCACTGGCTGACGCTCTGCCACTGGCTGTCGTCGTAGTCGATGGTCATCCAGTCCTCACTGATGCCGGGATCCTGCTTGCCCAGGATCTTCTGCCACTGTTGCTCAGCCTGCATGTTCGCCTGAGCCTGGGCCTTCACATAGTCGTCGTTCTGGAAGAACTGGGCGCGCTTCACGAGCATCGGGTAGTCGCGTTGCAGGGAGTCGGCCGAGATCCAGGCCTCGATGGGCGTACCGCCCCAGCTGTTGACGATGATGCCCTGGGCGACACCCGTCTTCTCGTACATCCGCTTGCCGAGGAAATAGCCGACGGCGGAGAAAGGCCAGGCGTTCTGCTTGTTCAAAGGCTTCCAGTTGATGGGCGTCGGTTTGATATCGTCCCTCACACCATGGGCATCGGTATCGTTCTGAACCCGGAACAGACGGATGTCCGTATTCTCATAACCATCGATCTCTTTCGTGTATTGCGGATAGACACGCTCGATATGTACGTCGATGTTCGACTGTCCCGACAGGAGCCATACGTCACCGATCATGATATTAGTCAGTACCAGGTCACCGACGGTCATCGTATAGGGACCACCAGCCTTCATCTTCGGCAGGTTGATGCGCCAGTTACCATCCAGGTCGGCAGTGGTGGCGTATTGTTTCTTGTTGAATCTGATGGTGACCAGTTCTCCGGCTTCTGCCTTGCCCCAGACGGGAATTTGTTTGCCGCGTTGCAGGACCATACCCGACTGAAACAGCTGGGGCATGGTCACTTTGGCTTCGACGCAAATGGCGCAGAAGAGTAAGATACACAAAGACAGGATTTTCTTCATGATTTGTTGATTTGTGATGCAAAAATACAAAAAAACTTCGTTGGAATGGACAAAAATGATCTTTTTCTTACCGAATGAAACATTTGAGAAAACATCTGTAACAAATCAGAATGTTAGGTGAAAAGGTTTTTACTATCTTTGCAAACGGAAAGAAAGCAGCGTTTTTTGCGATGAAGATTCAGACATCACAGAAAGTCTCAATGAAAGAGAAACTGGGGTACTCCATGGGAGACGCCGCAGCCAATCTGGTATTCCAGATGATGATGATCTTCCAGCTGAAGTTCTATACCGACGTCTTCGGACTGGATGGAGCGGTGGCTGGAAGTATCCTGATGATCGGCAGTATCTCCGCCATCATCGTCGATCCCACGGTGGGTATTCTTTCCGATCGCACGCGTACCCGTTGGGGAAAGTTCCGTCCCTGGATCATCTGGACTGCCATCCCCTTCTGTGTCTTCTATATCCTTGCTTTCTATAATCCGGGCATCCACGACAAGGAGCTGGTGGCCACCTACGCCACGATCTCCTATGTGTTGCTCATGACCGCCTATTCCTTTAATAATATACCATACGCCTCCTTAGGTGGAGTGATCACGAGTGATATCCGCGAGCGTACGAGCATCATGACCATCCGTTTCATTGTGGTGACCATTGCCCAGTTCGTCGTGCAGGGTCTGACCCTTCCGCTGGTGGATCACTTCGGTAACGGCAATCTCCAGCGGGGATGGATCTCGACCATTATGCTGTATGCCGCCATCGCCTTCTGCCTGTTCTTCGTCACGTTCTGGGTGACAAAGGAGCGTATCCAACCGCCGCCCACCCAGCGGAGGAACATCCGTGCGGACATCAAGGACACGTTCTCCGACGTGTCGTGGAACTCCATGGCGCTGTTGACCTTCTGTATCTTTGTCACGCTGGCCATGTGGGGATCGGCCATGAACTTTTACTTCCAGTATAATGTCGATCAGAAGTCGCTCTATGATTTCCTCTCCCATTTCATCAGCATTGATCAGGAGGATGCCTATTCCGTGGGCTTCTCTGTCTTCAACATGACGGCGGCCATCGTGCAGTTCGCGGGGGTGATCTTCCTGTCGCAGTATCTGGCCAACAAATACGGAAAGAAGAAGACCTTTATCGTCTGTCTGTCTCTGACTGCCTTCTTCACGGCCATGTTCTATATCCCTTCACCGACGGATGTGAGTCTGGTCTTTGTCCTGAATATCCTGAAGTCATTGGCATACGCCCCGACGGTGCCCCTGTTGTGGGCCATGATCGGTGATGTGGCTGACCATGTGGAGTATGAGAACCACCGTCGTGCCACGGGCTTCTGCTTCTCCGGTATCGTGCTGGTCCTGAAGTTGGGACTGGGCTTCGGAGGTGCCATTGCCGGTGTCATCATTTCCATGTTCGGTTATGTGCCCGGCAGTGAGTCTGTACAGAACGAGAGTGCCATGGAGGGTATCAGGGTGGTGTCGAGCATCGTGCCTGCCCTCCTGTTCGCTGTCGGTGTCGTGGCCCTGAACTTCTATCCCATCACGAAGGAGTATAATGAGAATATGCAGGCAGAGCTGTCCGTTCGCCGTCGTCTGGATGCTCAGGCTCAACAAGAGAGTGAAACAGAAAATTAACCCATAAAAAATGTGTCATATGAAACCGCGTTATCTTTATCCCAGCGATTATTATGCAGACCCTTCTGCCAATGTGTTTAATGGAAAACTGTTTGTCTATCCTTCCCATGACTGGGAGGCTGGTGCTGCCTTCGACGATGATGGCGGTCACTTCCAGATGAAGGACTACCACGTGATCTCCATGGAAAACGTGGAGAACGGTGAGGTGACTGATTATGGAAAGATTCTCGATGTCGAGCAGGTGGCTTGGGCTGAGAAGCAGATGTGGGACAATGATGTCGTTGAGAAAGACGGCAAGTACTACCTGATCTTCTCTGCCAAGGATTATAATGGTGTGTTCCACCTCGGTGTGGCTGTGGCTGACAGACCGGAAGGTCCGTTCATTCCCCAGGAGCATCCCATCCGTGGCTCTTTCTCTATCGACCCCAGTGTGTTCAAGGATGATGACGGTCAGATCTATTGCTACTTCGGTGGTCTCTGGGGTGGACAGCTCCAGTGGTACCAGGCCGCCCAGAAATATGTGAAGGAGGGTGTTGACCTCGGTCCTGCTGCCGACAAGAAGACCCAGCTCTATGCACCTGCTGATATCCCCGCCCTGTCAAGTTTCGTGGTGAAGATGAGCGACGATGTGTTGCAGTTTGCTGAGGCTCCCCGTTCAGTGGTGGTCATCGACAAGGATGGTCAGCCCCTGAAGGCCGGTGATCCGCATCGTTTCTTTGAGGCTTCGTGGATGCATAAGTACAATGGCAAGTATTACTTCAGCTATTCGACGGGTGACAGCCACTTCCTCTGCTATGCCATCGGTGACAACCCCTACGGACCGTTCACCTATCAGGGTGTGCTCCTCGATCCCGTGGTGGGCTGGACGACACACCATTCTATTGTGCAGTACAAGGGTGAGTGGTTCCTGTTCTACCATGACTGCGTTCCTTCCAACGATATCACCCACCTGCGCAGCCTGAAGGTGCAGCGCCTGTTCTACAACGAGGACGGCACCATCCAGAAGGTCATCAACGAGTAGGAATTACTTAAAGATCAAGATAGTCAAGTGGTCTGCGGGGAAGAGTTCGCAGGCCACTTTTTGTATGTCTGCTGCCGTGATGGCATCAATACGGCGGTACAGGTCGTCGAGGTTGCGCTCATGACCGTGGTGCAGGTAGCTCCTGCCGAAGTCAAGGGCAAACTGTTCCCGGTTGTCACAGGCGATGGCGATCTGTCCCTTCAGCTGCCGTTTGGCAGCCGTGAGCTGCCGTTCACTCAACGGCTTCTGCATGATACGGTCCAGTTCACGACGTACCAGACGGAGACAACGGCGGATGTCGTGGTGGTCGCAACCGAAATAGATGCTCCACACCCCAGTGTCGCTATAGCTCACCATCGTACTCTCCACGGTATAGACCAGTCCGTGCCGCTCCCGCAGGGAGAGGTTTAGACGGGCGTTCATCCCCGGGCCGCCCAGGATGTTGTTCAGGAGGTAGAGCACCATCCGACGGGGGTCATTGTAGGCATAGCCCACGGTACCGATCATCACATGGGCCTGATGGGAACGGATCTCGCGGGTGACAGTTTCATTGAATGAGTCATGAGAAATGAGAAATGATGAATGGTGATTACTCTTACTGGCAGAGTCTGGGCTTGTCTGGTAATCATTATTTCCCATTCCACATGCCTCATTTCTCATTGCTTTGCAGAGCTTCTTGAAATCCACGTCGCCATACACGAAGAAGACGGTCTTCTCCGGGCGGTAGTTCCGCTGTACGAAACGGAGGGCATCTGCCGTGGTGTAGGTGCGCAGCTGTTCGGCGTTGCCGAGGATGTTATGTCCGAGGGGATGACCTTTGAAGAGGATGTTCTCAAACTCGTCGTAGATCAGTTCGGCAGGGGAGTCGTTATAGCTCTCGATCTCATCGCACACGACCTCCACCTCCTTGTCCATCTCATGTTGGGGATACTGACTGTGGAAGACAATGTCGGTGAGCACATCGACGGCTCGGTTGAAATGTTCCTTGGAGATAGCAGCGTAGAAGACGGTGTCCTCCTTGTTGGTAAAGGCATTCAGTTCACCGCCGACACCCTCCAGGGCGTTGATGATCTGTAGGGCATTGCGGCGCTCTGTCCCCTTGAAGGTCATGTGCTCGCAGAAGTGGGCCAGACCAATCTCATCCGATGTCTCGTCACGGGTGCCTGCCGCGATCTGATAACCGCAGAAGACCACCTGCGACGGGGATGGCAGGTGGATGATGCGGAGACCGTTGGGGAGTATGTGCGTGTTATATTTCGTCATTTTGGCCGCAAAGGTACTAAAAATAGTTTATAGTTTGTAGTTTATAGTTTATTTTTTCTTATCTTTGCAGCCATAACTACAAAGAATATGCGAAAAGTAATTGGAATAGGCGAGACGATTCTCGATATCATCTTCAAGAATGACCAGCCCATCGGTGCCGTGCCCGGCGGGTCGATGTTCAATGGCCTCATCTCCTTGGGGCGTGCAGGACTGAATACCACCTTTATCAGTGAGACGGGTGACGACCGCGTCGGTCAGCGTATCATCCGCTTCCTGGAGGAGAACAACGTCGATGCCACTCATATCAGTGTCTATCCCGAGGCGAAGTCGCCGATCTCCCTGGCTTTCCTCAATGAGCAGAACGATGCGGAATACCTCTTCTATAAGGATCACCCGCACGACAAGCTCGACTTCGTCTTTCCCGACATCCAGCCAGACGATATCGTGATGTACGGCTCCTATTACGCCGTCAATCCCGTGATCCGTCCGCAGATGCAGTCGTTCCTGGAGTATGCCCACCGTCAGGGGGCCATCCTCTATTACGACGTGAACTTCCGTTCCTCCCATCGTGGCGAGGTGATGAAGCTCCGGGCCACGATCCTGGAGAACCTGGAGTATGCTGACATCGTGCGCGGTAGTCAGGAGGACTTCGAGGTGATGTTCAACCTGACGGAGGCTGAGACGGTCTATCGTTCCCAGATATCCTTCTATTGTAAGAACTTCATCTATACCCAGGGAGCAGAACCTCTGGAGGTGAGGGGCGCTGGCAACATGAGCAAACAGTACCCCGTGCCGCAGACGGAGACGGTCAGCACCATCGGTGCGGGTGATAACTTCAATGCTGGTTTTGTGTATGGATTGATGAAGTACGGTATTACACGGGAGATGCTGGAGACAGGTTTGTCGGAGGAACAGTGGGATCGGGTGATCGATCAGGCCACACAGTTCTCTGCGAATGTCTGTCAAAGCATCCACAACAGTGTAGATCCTGCTTTTGCAGAACAGAAAAAGCGGGAATTCTCAACGGCTATCAACAACTAAAAGAAATAGGAGCGCTCCTATTTCTTTTTCTTGCGGGGTTTGCGCATGGCCCAGCCTTCCTCCATCATATCCCGCCACTCCTCCTTCTTGGAGGGACGACCCTGATGCTTTGACTGGCCCTTCTTACCGTTGCCCGAAGCCGCTCCCTTGTCCTCAGAATCGTTACATCTGACCGTGCGACCCTTGTAGCGGATGCCCGTCAGTTGGATCATCACTTTTTTGGCGTCCTTTTCTGGCACCTCAAAATACGAGATCGTATCGAGCAAGTCGATATGTCCCACTTCCTGACGACCACCCACGAAACGATTCAGCGTCTGCATTAGTTCACCAGGATAGAACCCGTCGCGCTTGCCCAGGTTAATAAACAACCGACGATAGCCTTTTGCGGCTTTGTTCTGGAGTTTCTGTTTATCGCTCTGAGGCTTTTTCTCCTTCTTCTTGTCAACCACCACAGGCTCCAGCTCTGGTGCATCGGCATAGTAAGCCAGGAACTTACCGAACTCCAAGGAGACAATCTTCTTGATCAGTTCCTCTTTATCGATATACTCGAAGTAACGGTTGATGTCCTGCATGAAAGGCGCAATCTCCTGGTCATCGACGTCGGTCTTTACGATCTGGTCCATCACCTTATAGAGCTGTTTCTTGCAGATCTCCTCTGCCGACGGGATCTCTGCCTTCACGAACTCCTTACCGATCTCCTTCTCGATGTTACGGATCTTGAACTTCTCCCGGCTGTGGACAATCGAGATCGATGTGCCTTTCTTGCCGGCCCGGCCCGTACGGCCGGAACGGTGGGTGTAGTTCTCAATGTCATCGGGCAGTCCGAAGTTGATCACATGTGTCAGGTCATCCACGTCGAGACCGCGCGCGGCCACGTCCGTCGCCACGAGTAACTGTGTCAGGTGGTTACGGAACTTCTGCATTGTCAGGTCGCGCTGTGGTTGACTGAGGTCGCCGTGCAGTGACTCGGCGTTATAACCATCGCGGATGAGCTTGTCGGCGATCTCCTGGGTCTCTACCTTCGTGCGACAGAAGATGATGGCGAAGATGCGGGGGTAGTAATCCACGATGCGCTTCAGGGCGAGATATTTATCCTTGGCGTTCACCATATAATAGATGTGGTTCACGTTCTCTGCGCCCTCATTGCGCGAGCCCACCACGATCTCCTTGTAGTCATGCAAGTAATTCATCGCCACGCGCTCCACCTCACGGCTCATCGTAGCCGAGAACATCAGTGTGTTATGTTCAGCAGGCAACGACTCGAAGATCTCATTGATACTATCGGAGAAACCCATGTTCAGCATCTCGTCGGCCTCGTCGAGTACGATGTTCCTCACCTGCTCCAGACGGGCGTAGCCACGGTGCATCAGATCGACCAGACGGCCGGGCGTGGCCACGATGATATTCACACCTTTCTTCAAGGCACGCATCTGGGGTTCGATAGAAGCACCACCATAGACGGCCTCCACATGTACGCCGTCCATATACTTGGCGAAATCGCGGATATCGTCGGTGATCTGCAGACAGAGCTCACGTGTGGGTGAGAGTACCAGTGCCTGGGTATCTCGCCAGTTGGTGTCAAGCCGCATCAACAGGGGGATGCCGAAGGCAGCGGTCTTGCCCGTGCCCGTCTGGGCGAGGGCAATGACGTCGGTCTGACTCTCCAACAAGTAGGGAATTACCGCCTCCTGTACTGGCATCGGCTGCACAAATCCTAACTCTTCAATGGCCTTGCGAATCTCCTCGCTGACGCCTAATTCTTCAAATGTCTTCATGATTTTCCTATTTGGCTGCAAAGATACAAAAAAAAGTCGTATCTTTGCAGCAGTTATGAAGATATGTGTGTTTTGTTCTGCAAATCAGCAGATTGACCCAGCGTTTTTCGCATTGACGGAAGAGCTGGGGACGTGGGCAGCAGAGAACGGCCATACCGTCGTGTATGGCGGTGTGAACCAAGGACTGATGGAGTGCTTGGGTAAGGCGACTAAGGCACATGGTGGACGGACGATCGGTATCGTTCCGATGATTGTGGAGAAGTCGGGTCGCATCAGTGATTATGTCGATATCGATATCCCTTGCGACAACTTGAGCGACCGCAAACAACTGATGATGGATCAGGCGGATGTGTTCATTGCCCTACCCGGTGGCATCGGCACCATTGACGAGGTGTTTACCGTGGCGGCCTCGGCCACCATCGGCTATCACGATAAGCTTGTCATCCTCTATAATATGAAGGGGTTCTGGGACTCACTCATTGCCATGCTCGATGACCTGCAGGCAAAGGGGATGATCCGTGGGGATTGGCAGGATTATATCAAAACGGCTGATTCCATTGAAGAAATCAGCCGTATGTTTTGATTTTACTTACCGTAGTCCGCGGCGTTGATCTTGGTGATGTATTCCGGGGTGGCGTACTCCTGATACTTCCGATAGACGGGACGTGGACAGGCTTCAGGATCTGTCAGGAACGTGCTGCCATCTGAGACGGTGTCATCGTACTTGGCCAACCATTCCGGACCTGTGAACAACAGCCAACTGATGTTGCAGTTGTCGTCGCAGATCTTTATGAAGTTGGCGCCGAAGCCGTTTTCTCCAGCAACACCCGTGATGGCCTTACCCCACGAGGCATTGTACTTCTCAGGTGCCCAGTCCATCTCCGTGACGACGATGGGAGCCTTGCGACCAATGGGCATGATCTCATTGTCCCAACCAGACTTGAACTTATCATACACCACTTCGACCTCCTTGTCGTAACCGCTGTTATACCAACCGGGGTAGCAGTGCACGGCATAGCCGATGTTGTCGCCCAGTACGGGATACTTCTCGAAGGTCTTGTAAAGCATCTGGTAGTGCAGACCGGGAATCAGCAGGATATTATTGCAGTACTTGCGCATCTCATCGACAATCTCCTGCATGAACTCCGTGATCTTCTGACCACGGGCGTCGAACGTTGCACCGTTCCAGTTATCAATGCCCTTGCCGTTGTCATCGCAGATCTGCACGGGCTCGTTGCACAACTCGAACATCACGTAGCCGTTGTCCTTGAGTTTCGGATGCTGGGCGACATACGTCCACACCTGCTTCAGGTAGTCATGATAGGCACCTCCGATGGAGATCTGCTCCGGGCAGACCCCGGGTGGGCGCATCACCACATACATATTTTTCGAAATGATAAACTCGGCCATGGGGACGAACACCTCGTCGAGATACTTCTTGAAACGCTCGAAGTCAAAGGCTGAGATATCGTTCTCACCCGTGGTCTTCACATTGGGCTTGTTGCTCCAATAGGGATCCATGTGCATACGCACGAAGTCCATCTTCCAACCTTGTTTGATGATCTTGTTGATCAGCCCTTGGTTATAGCTCAGACAGGCATCGACGTCGTAGTTGTTCCACTTCGTGCCCTGTTCATTGAACCAGGGGCTATAGGTCTGGGCAAAGCCATGCAGGTTGCGGCGAACGCCCTCCTCATTCACAAACCAGCGCCCTTCCACATGGAGTTTGGAGAACTTAACCGTCTTCGGCTCTTCGACCACAGGCTCCTCAGGCTGTTCCTCAGGTGGTGTGCTTGGCATGGTTGTAAAGGTCTTCTCTTTCTCACAGGATACTGCCAGCGCCATGGCGGTCAGTATCAGCAGACATTTGAACTTGTATTGCATATACGTCTATTATTAAGGTATTTACTTCGCGTTGATCTCTTTCAGCAGACGGTCGGCCTTGCCCCAGGATTCCATCATGTAGAGCACATAACGGATATCGACACCGATGCAGCGGGCCAGCTGGGAGTCGAAGAAGATATCCGAACTCAGTGAATCCCAGTTGCCGTCGAAGGCCAGACCGATGAGTTCGCCCTTGCCATTGAACATTGGTGAGCCGCTGTTACCACCAGTGATATCGTTGTTCGACAGGAAGCAGAGGTGCAGTTTGCCCGTTGTCTTATCGGTATATTTGCCGAAGTCCTGCTTTGAGAGCAGTTCCTTCATGATGGGTTCGGCCTCGTAGTCGATGACGCCCTTCTCACCCTGTTCCATCTTCTTCACGATACTGCTGGCCTCGGTATAGTAGCCAGAGGGCTGTCCGTTGAGCAGATACTCGCCCACCTGTCCGTAGCTGAGGCGCATGGTGAAGTTGGCATCGCTGTAGTTGGGCATATCCTCTTCCATGCGCAGTTTGGCGGCACAGAGATAACGCTCCAATACGTCGATACTGTCGTAGGTAGCCTGGAGGTCGGCACGGATATCTGCCTGGGCAGAGATGACGCTCTCTCCATAGACCACACCCGGATCCCGGTGGTAGCTCTTCTTGTTCACGTAGATCTTCTTGTCGCTCTTCATCAGCTTTGACTTCTTGTAGAGATGATCGACGAACTTCTGGTAGTCACCTTTGAAGTCGTGGTCGATGACGTTGTAGAAATCGGGCTGGTATTTGATCTCCACCTTCTCGCGGTAGTGCTTCAACAGGGCGGCGAGGATCTCACGGTCGGTGTCGTAGTCCCATGTGTCGCTGTTGTCCTTGAACTCGATGTAGTAGCTCTTGGGCTTACCCTCCTTGCCGTTGATGATGGCGCCGTTTTGCACGCGGATGGCACGACGGGTCATCTCGTCGGTGTTACGGCGTCCAAAGGTCTCGTTATAGAAGGTCAGGGCCCGTACGGCGGCAAATCGCTTCTCGTAGAGACGGTTCAGCAGGTCGAAGTCGAGCTGGCCTTTCAGGAAACCTGTTGAGTCCTGCCAGTGGCGGATCTTCTGTTCGACCTGTGCCTTCTGTTGGATCAGTCCAATGCTGTCGATACATT
>JAGCPV010000032.1 GCA_017965475.1 Prevotella sp. | reverse complement strand
TCACCTTTGAAGTCGTGGTCGATGACGTTGTAGAAATCGGGCTGGTATTTGATCTCCACCTTCTCGCGGTAGTGCTTCAGCAGGGCGGCGAGGATCTCACGGTCGGTGTCGTAGTCCCAGGTGTCGCTGTTGTCCTTGAACTCGATATAGTAGCTCTTGGGCTTACCCTCCTTGCCGTTGATGATGGCCCCGTTTTGCACGCGGATGGCACGACGGGTCATCTCGTCGGTGTTACGACGTCCGAAGGTCTCGTTATAGAAGGTCAGGGCCCGTACGGCAGCGAAACGTTTCTCGTAGAGCCGGTTCAGCAGGTCGAAGTCGAGCTGGCCTTTCAGGAAACCTGTGGAGTCCTGCCAGTGGCGGATCTTCTGTTCGAACTGTGCCTTCTGTTGGATCAGTCCAATGCTGTCGATACATTTGTTCATGCCGATGGAGTTCTTCCAGTAGTTCGAACTCTGGGCGTACTTCGAGTCGTACTTGATGCGCACGGCCTCGTCGGCCCGCATGTGACGGAGCATGATGTCCTGCTTCACCTCACGCGTCTGGTACATCGGGGTGTTCTGACCATCGCGACGCTCCTGGATGCCATAGCTCGACAGGTAACGGCTGGTGGAGCCAGGATAGCCAATGGTCATCGAGAACGAGCCGGGCACGTAACCCTGCAGACTGACCTGTGCCCATTTCTTCGCTTTCATCGGCACGTTGTCCTTCGAATACTTCGCGGGACCGCCCGTCTTCGGATCGACATAGATGCGGAACACGCTGAAGTCGCAGGTCTGGCGTGGCCACATCCAGTTGTCGGTCTCGCCACCGAACTTACCCATCGACTTGGGCAGGGCGAATACCAGGCGCACGTCGGGGTAGTCGCGATAGGTGGTCAGGAAGTACTGGTTCCCCTCGTAGAAGGGCTTGATCTCCACGCGGAGTGTCGAGTCCTGTTTCTCGATCTCCTTCAGCATGGCGTTCTCCAGCGAGTCAAGAAGCTGGTAGCGGTCGTCGCTGTTCATCCGGTTGATGCCGAGGGAGTCGAGCAAAGGGGTGATATCTTTCTGCTCCACCATGAACGACACGAAGAGGTCCTTGTTGGGTAGTTCCTCCTCGAAGCTGTTCGACACGAAGCCGTTGAGCATATAGTCGTGTTCGACGGTGGAGTGTGAGCGGATGGCCTCGAAGCCACAGTGGTGGTTGGTGAACACCAGACCGTCAGGCGATACGACGACGCCCGAGCAGTAGCCGCCGAAGTTCACGACGCAGTTCTTAATGGCATCGTCGCCCTCATACAAAGCACCGTAGGGCAGCTCGTAGTTCTCCATCTTCATCGTCTCATAGACGGCATTGGGGAGGTTATACAATGTCCACATGCCCTCATCGGCATGGGCTAGATTGGCTAGAGATACTAGACATACTAGAGATACTAGAATTCTTTTCATGTCATATTATTTTTTGAATTTCTTTCCTATGATTGGTAGGCTGCTCAGGGGCAGGTCGCACTTGATGATTCTGAAGATAAAGCCGGCTATCATCACATTATTCCAGATGAACGATGCCCAGGCCGGCAGATTCCTCTCGCCCCATTTCATCATGCCGAACAAGGCCATGGCAGCAATGAAGTAGATGACGATATTCTTCATCGGATAGGGGATGGGGTTTTTCTTCTGACCGACGAGGTAGCTGAGCACCATCGACGTGCCATAGCCGGCCAGTCCACCCCAGGCACAGGCCCAGTAGCCGATCTTCGGGATGAAGATGATGTTCACGGCTAAGAGTACAGCGCAGCCTACCAGTGAGAACCACGCACCATAGATGGTCTTGTCGATGAGTTTGTACCAGAACGACAGGTTGAAATAGATGCCCATGAAGATCTCGGCCATCATCACGATAGGCACCACACCCAGTCCCTCACGGTAGTCGGCACCGATGATATATTGCAGGACGGGCATCCAGCCCATCACCACGAGGAAGGCCAGCAGTGTGAAGATGATGAAGTATTTCATCGCCGTGGCGTAGTATTCCGTCTTGTCGGCATCCTTGTTCTTGGCAAAGACGATGGGCTCGTAGGCGTAGCGGAAGGCCTGGGTGATCATGGCCATGATCATCGCGATCTTCACGCAGGAGCCATAGACACCCAGTTGCACGTTGGCTTCGGCCTCGTCGGGATAGACCAGCGGGAAGATGATCTTGTCGGCCACCTGGTTCAGGATACCGGCGATGCCGAGGATCAGGATGGGCCATGAGTAGCTGAGCATCCGCTTCAACAGACTACCGTCGAACCGCCACTGGATCTTAAAGAGGTCAGGGATGAAGAACAGGGTGATAAAGCCCGTGCAGAGCAGGTTGATGAAGAACACGTAGAACACGGAGGTCTTGCCTAGCAGTACGAAGTAGATCAAGTTGAGGGCGATGTTCAACAGGATGAAGAGCATCTTCAGCGAGGCGAAGCGGATGGCCCGTTTCTGGAAGCGCAGGTAGCTGAAGGGGATGGCCTGTAGGGCGTCGAGGGCCACCACGACAGCCATCATCAACAGATAGTCGGGGTGTGTCGCATAGCCCAATGCATCGCTGATCGGTCCGATAAAGCTGAATACCAGCAGCAGGAACACCAGTGTCAATGGCACGACCACCGCCATCACCGTCGAGAATACTGTATCGGGCCACGGAGTTTTCCCCGCCCCTTTCAGGGGAGGGGTTAGGGGTGGGGTCTCATTCGCGAAGCGGAAGAGCGTTGTCTCCATGCCAAATGTCAACAGCACCAGGATCAACGCCGTATAGGCATAGACATTCGTACTGATGCCGTAGTCGCCGGAGGCTTTGGGCATGTAGTGTGTATAGAGTGGTACCAGCAGGTAGTTCAGGAACCTGCCGACAATACTACTCAGTCCATATATCGCCGTATCCTTGGCGAGTGATTTCAGATTTGCCATAGACTATCCAAAGAAGAGATAAGCAATAAAGATGGCGGCGATGATGCCGGCGAGGTCGGCTAAGAGGCCGCAGGCGACGGCGTGACGGGTCTTCACGATGCCCACACTGCCGAAATACACGGCGAGGATGTAGAAGGTGGTGTCCGTCGAGCCCTGGAAGATACAGCTCAGGCGCCCGATGAACGAGTCGGCACCGTAGGTTGTCATGGCATCGACCATCATACCACGGGCTCCACTGCCTGAGAGGGGCTTCATCAAAGCCGTCGGCAGGGCACCCACAAAGTCACTGTTCATACCCACCAGATCTACGCTCCAGCGGATACCGTCGATGAGCATGTCCATTGCCCCACTGGCTCTGAACACGCCGATGCCCACGAGGATTGCCACCAGATAGGGGATGATGCGGACGGCCGTCGTAAAACCGTCTTTCGCACCCTCGATGAAGGCATCATAGACGTTCACTTTCTTCCTCACACCAGCGAGGATGAAGGCGATGATGATGGTCATCAGCAGGATGTTCGCCGTGGAGGTGCTCACCTTGTTCATCAGTACGGAGTCTAGCTGTCCGAAGCCCCAGATGACGGCTGCCACCACGAGGGCAGCACCTCCCAGTGTGAGCAAGATGGTGCGGTTCAGCAGGTTGATCTTCTGGAATAGACTGGTGATGATGATACCCGCGAGCGTTGAGCAGAACGTTGCCAACAGGATGGGGATAAAGATATCCGTAGGCTGGGCTGCTCCCATCTGGGCGCGATACACCAGAATGGAAATCGGTATGAGTGTCAAGCCGCTGGTGTTCAGCACGAGGAACATGATCATTGGGTTCGAGGCCGTGTCCTTCTTCGTATTCAGGTCCTGCAACTGTTCCATGGCCTTCAGGCCAAGGGGCGTGGCGGCATTGTCGAGACCCAGCATGTTCGCTGCGATATTCATGAA
Source organism: Prevotella sp. (assembly GCA_017965475.1). GTDB lineage: Bacteria > Bacteroidota > Bacteroidia > Bacteroidales > Bacteroidaceae > Prevotella. The sequence continues at coordinate 1,132 of JAGCPV010000032.1, read as the reverse complement.
GATAGAGCCTGTCACGGGATGGCCCTTCGGGATGTCAGGGAACAGTTTCACGAAGACGGGGCTCAAAAGACGAGCCAGCACGTTGACCACACCGCCTTTCTCACCGATCTTCATGATACCGAGCCAGAGCGACAAGACGCCCGTCAGTCCCAGTGAGATCTCAAATGCGGTCTTTGATGATGAGAACGTAGAGTCCATCATGGCCGGGAAAACCTCGAAGTCTCCCAGAAACACCAGTTTCACCAGCGCAATGACGAATGCGATGACGAAAAATGCTATCCAAATATAATTCAGTACCATACAGTCTGCAAAGGTACAACTATTTTCTGAAGTACACAAAAAGAACCGTCCCTTTTGTGTAATTTCAACAAAAAAGGGCGCCTGCTCTCGCAGACGCCCCTCCGATTAGTATTTCAGTACTTGATGAAATAATTTACTTCTTGACAAAGCCGTGATACCACTTGTTTCCTAAGGCACCCTTAACATACTCCTTGAAGAGGCTGGTACCATCTTCCAGACTATACTTGTCGTCGATGTCCTGACGCTCGTCACACCATTCGTAGTCGATGCCTACGGCCAACTTACTAGCTACCTCACCCTGAGGAGCAAACAGCTCGCACCATGTGTTATCTTTATAAACCTTAACTACGATGCTCTTGGCAATTTCACCGATGGTGTTGCCAGAATAGCTGGTCGGAGTGAATTCGATGTCAGCCAAACCTGACTTACCTCTCAGACCCTTTGACTCAGCATGGGTATTGATCATGGTCTTCACATCGATATCAACGCCAGGATTGTTATCTGCGTACATCTGGTGTACCTCATTGTTATCGCCACCGACAGTCAGAGGCAACGTACCACCAGCAGCCTTCAGGATAACTGTCACTTGGCCAGTTTTTGAGCCAGCAGTGTAGCGGCGTACCTCAAAGACAACATCGTTGAAGTCGAAGTCAGTGGTACCTTCCTTGTCCTTGTCAACAGTCAAGTCCTCAGCAATCACAAGGAGAGACTCCCACTCGTCATTTGGGGTATCACCCTGCTTCTTAGCCTCGGTCAGTGTGACAATCCAGTCAGAGAAGACATAGTCGCGACCACCAATGTTCTTCACCCAGTTACCATTGTTTTCAGTAGG
>JAGCPV010000031.1 GCA_017965475.1 Prevotella sp. | reverse complement strand
TTCGCTACAACCTCGCTGGTCAGAAGGTTGACGCTAACTACAAGGGTATCGTCATCCAGAACGGTAAGAAGTTCATCCAGAAGTAATCTTAACAAAAGATACACTTCAAGGGGCAGGCGTTTCGTCTGCCCCTTTTTTGATTGATCAAAAATAATTATGTTTTGCATATTGAACATTTATAATTATCTTTGCACCCGAAATCATCAATGTCTAACTTTTAAATTATATGCTTATGAGAACATTTAAAGCGAAAATTTGTGTTAATTTCCCAAGATTCCTTGGAAGTGTCAGATCATTTACGTACTTTTGCAATGAATAAACGAAGAGGAAGAGCAAAAGTTCAGAACGAAATGCTCAACAGGCAACTAATCATCACAAAACAGGAGCAAAACCGCATTACAGAGCAGAAAATACTATATATCAAGGTTGGTAACCTCCTGTTAGACCTTGGCAAACTTGTATTCGGAGGAGTGCTTATAGGAGGACTCTTTGAAGACTTCAAGCATCCCAATTGGTTATATGGACTCGGAGCGCTCTCTTTCATTGCGTTTATGTACTATGGTACATCTTTATTTATTAAAGGAACAAAAAAGAACAAATAAAATGGTTACAATTGCATTTCTAATTACAGTCTTGGTGTTAGCCACATGCGTATTCTTTTGGTTGACTAAATTTGACAAGAACCGAATTTTATAAAAGGTTAAGGGCTGCGAATGCAGTCCTTTTCTTTTATTACTGCAGATAGGCTCTTTGGTACGTAACAAAAACAATCTGCTACATCATGAAAAACCGATGTCAGAATAAATCAGTACCTTTGCGCAGATAAAAACATATACTAATTTATTCGACAATGAAACATTTATTTGCAACTATTCTGTTGAGCGTAATGGCTCTGACGGCCAACGCTCAGAAACCTGATCCCAATTTCTACATCTTCCTTTGTTTCGGACAGTCGAACATGGAGGGAGCAGCACGTCCTGAGGCTCAGGACCTGAAAAGCCCGGGCCCACGGTTCCTGTGGATGCCCGCCGTTGACTATCCCGCCACAGAGACACTCCCCGAAAGAAAGATGGGCGAGTGGTATGAGGCTATTCCCCCACTCTGCCGTCCCAACACGGGACTGACACCCGCCGACTGGTTCGGACGCACCTTGGTGGAATCTCTGCCTGAGAATATCAAGATTGGCGTCATCCATGTGGCCATCGGTGGTATCGACATCAAGGGTTTTCTGCCCGACAGTATCGACAACTACGTAAAGACCAAGGCGCCAGGCTGGATGAAAGGCATGCTCGAGGCCTACGACAACAACCCATACAAGCGTCTGGTCACGCTGGCCAAGAAGGCCCAGAAGGATGGTGTCATCAAAGGTATCCTGATGCACCAGGGTGAGACGAATACGGGCGATCCCCAGTGGGCCGGTATGGTACAGCAGGTCTATGACCATCTCTGTAGCGACCTGCAGTTGAAGCCTGAAGAGGTGAACCTCTATGCAGGTAATATCGTACAGGCTGGTGGCCATGGCGTCTGCATCGGCTGCAAGAAGCAGATCGACGAACTGCCCCTGACCCTCCACACCGCTCAGGTCATCTCTTCCGACGACTGCACCAACGGTCCCGACCGTCTGCACTTCGACGCTGCCGGCTATCGTGAGCTGGGCTGTCGCTACGGCGAGGCCGTGGCCCGTTTCCTCGGCTACGAGCCCAAGCGACCGTATATCGAGATGCCCAAGCGCATCGAGGTGCCTGCCGATGCTTTCATCGCAGAGACCACCGTCCCCGGCAATGAGTTCCCGAAGATCGACAAGGAAGGCCGTGCCTATTTCAGCATCCAGGCCCCTGAGGCCCGTAAGGTGATCGTTGATATCTGCAACAAGAAATACGACATGCAGTCCGACGGCAAGGGCGGCTGGATGGCTGTCACCGATCCTCTCGTGCCCGGTTTCCATTATTATTTCATGGAAGTCAACGGCATCCGCTTCATTGACCCCGCCACAGAGACTTTCTTCGGCTGCAACCGTGAGGCCGGCGGCATCGAGATCCCCGAGGGTAGCGAGGGCGACTACTACCGTCCACAGCAGGGCATCGCCCACGGACAGGTGCGCTCGATCTATTATTTCGCACAATCCTCGCAGGAGTGGCGCCACGCTTTGGTCTATACCCCAGCCGAGTATGAGAAGAACGCCAAGAAGCGCTATCCCGTGCTCTACCTGCAGCACGGCATGGGTGAGGACGAGACTGGCTGGAGCAAGCAGGGGCACATGCAGCACATCATGGACAACGCCATCGCCGCTGGTAAAGCCGTGCCGATGATCGTCGTCATGGAGAGCGGTGATATCAAGGCTCCGTTCCAGGGCGGTGACAACCGTCAGGGCATGAGCACCTACGGCTCCTCGTTCTACAAGGTGATGATCGATGACCTCATCCCCACCATCGACCAGCAGTTCCGTACCCTGACCGACCGCGACCACCGCGCGATGGCCGGTCTGTCATGGGGTGGTCACCAGACCTTTGATGTCGTACTGAACAACATGGATAAGTTCTCGTACATGGGAACCTTCAGCGGCGCCATCTTCGGCCTCGACGTGAAGACCGCCTACGACGGCATCTTCACGCGTCCCGACGAGTTCAACAAGAAAATCAAGTGCCTCTTCATGATGATCGGCACGGAGGGCATGGACAAGATGTTCGGCACCAAGAAACTCGTGGAGGATCTCAACGCGCTCGGCATCAATGCGCACTACTACGAGTCGCAGGGCACCGATCACGAGTGGCTCACCTGGCGTCGCGGTCTGAACCAGTTCCTTCCATACCTGTTCAAGTAACTGCCAACGACAGCTCTGTAGAGGTGACCTTCAGCTCCCTGAAGGTCACCTTTAGCGTCATAAAGGCCACCTCTACGCGCGCGAGCGCGAACTTCATTTGGAACATACGGGAAAATATATGATACACCCAGAAAAGACGGTTTGGGAATTAATTTGTATCTTTGCACCCACAATAAACTTTTTAATAAAAGACTTAAAACCCAATTACAACATGAAGAAGATTTTCTTAGTACTGACACTGCTCGTAGCTGCCGGTTCGTCAGCTTTCGCACAGTGGGGCCGTCCTGTGGATTTTTCAGCAGGACCTGGTTTGAAGGATGCCTATAAGGACTACTTCACCATTGGCGTAGCTGTCAATCAGACCAACGTCACCGATCCCGCCCAGATCGAGATTATCAAGAAGCAGTTCAACAGCGTGACCGCCGAGAACGACTGGAAGCCAGGCGAGATCCATCCCAAGGAGGGCGAGTGGAACTTCGAGAAGGCTGATAAGATTGCCAACTTCTGCCGTGAGAACGGCATCAAGATGCGCGGCCACTGTCTGTGCTGGCACAGTCAGTTCGCCGACTGGATGTTTACCGACAAGAAGGGCAAGCCCGTCAAGAAGGAAGTGTTCTACGAGCGTCTGCGCGACCATATCCACACCGTGGTGAACCGTTATAAGGATGTCGTCTATGCGTGGGATGTGGTGAACGAGGCCATGGCCGATGACGGCTTTGCCGCATGGCGCAACCCCTATCGCCAGAGCAAGCACTACGAGCTCTGCGGCGACGAGTTTATCGCCAAGGCATTCCAGTTTGCCCGCGAGGCCGATCCTACAGGTATCCTGATCTACAACGATTACAGTTGCGTGGATGAGGGCAAGCGCGAGCGCATCTATAATATGGTGAAGAAGATGAAGGACGCTGGCGTACCCATCGACGGTATCGGCATGCAGGGTCACTACAATATCTACTTCCCCGACGAGGAGAAACTCGAAAAGGCCATCACACGTTTCAGTGAGATTGTTAAGATCATCCACATCACCGAGCTTGATCTCCGTACCAATACGGAGACCGGCGGACAGCTGATGTTCTCACGTGGTGAGGCCAAGCCCCAGGCTCCTTACATCGCAACCCTTCAGGAAGACCAGTATAATCGTTTGTTCCGTATCTTCAGAAAACACAAAGACGTTATCAAGAACGTGACCTTCTGGAACCTCAGCGACAAGGACTCTTGGCTCGGTGTGAACAACCACCCGCTGCCTTTCGACGAGAACTTCAAGGCCAAGCGCTCTCTGCAGGTGATCCGCGACTTCAACGATGCCGCCGACAACTACGTGCCGAAGGACGACTGGGTACCCAACCCCAAGAACCAGCCCGGACAGGAGTATCCGCAGGTGAACAGCGAGGGCTATGCCCGCTTCCGCGTAGAGGCTCCCGATGCTAAGTCGGTGATCGTCAGCCTCGGTCTCGGTGGCCGTGGCGGTACCGTACTCCGCAAGGACAAGGACGGTGTATGGACAGGCACCACAGAGGGTCCGATGGATCCCGGCTTCCACTACTATCACCTGACCATCGACGGTGGTGTGGTGAACGATCCCGGCACCCACAACTACTTCGGCAGCTGCCGTTGGGAGAGCGGTATCGAGATCCCTGCTAAGGATCAGGACTTCTATGCCCTCCGCACCGACATCCCTCATGGCAACATCGCACAGGTTCGCTTCTTCTCACCGAGTCTCGGCAAGATGCAGGTGGCCAATGTCTATCTGCCCAATGGCTACGGCAAGGTTGTGAAGGGCAAGCAGGAGCGCTATCCTGTGCTCTACCTGCAGCACGGCTGGGGTGAGAACGAGACCAGCTGGCCCGTACAGGGTCATGCCGGTGAGATCATGGACAACCTGATCGCCGACGGCAAGATCAAGCCTTTCATCGTCGTGATGGCCTATGGTCTGACCAACGACTTCAAGTTCGGCACCATCGGTAAGTTTACCGCCGAGGAATTTGAGAAAGTGCTCGTTGACGAACTCGTTCCCTTCATCGATGCCAACTTCCTGACGAAGGCTGACAAGTGGAACCGTGCCATGGCCGGTCTGTCGATGGGTGGTATGGAGACAAAGTTGATCACCCTGCGTCGTCCCGAGGCCTTCGGTTACTGGGGTCTGCTCAGCGGTGGCACCTATATGCCTGATGAGATCAAGGATCCGAAGTGCGTGAAGTATATCTTCGAGGGCTGCGGTGACAAGGAGAATCCCGACGGCATCAACAAGAGTGTCGAGGCCCTGAAGGAGGCTGGCTTCAATGCCGAAGGTCTGATCTCCGAGGGTACCGCCCACGAGTTCCTGACCTGGCGCCGCTGCCTCTACCAGATGGCACAGAGCCTGTTCAAGTAAGCAACCATTTTCCTCTTCTCATATACGCCTCGCCATGAATTGGTGGGGCGTATTTCTGTTTTGTAACAATTTATTTGAAAAATAGGCTCATTTTGTAACGTGAAACAAAAGAGAAAGTAAATGTAACATGAAAGCAAGTCAGTTTCAAATTTTAGTCGTATCTTTGCAGCAGAATTAGAAAATAGTTTGAAAATTGTTTTAGTTATATTAGTAGTTAGTAGTTTTTCCTTCCTCGGGGCCCAAGAAAAGCGTTTCTTGTCCCGAGGTGTTTTTTTATTTAAAACCAATAACAAATGAAACGGATATTCACGACCCTCATTGTTACATGTGTCGCACTGACCATGCAGGCCCAGCAGCACCAGCTATGGTATGACAAGCCCGCCACCCATTGGCTGCAGGCCCTCCCCATCGGCAACTCCCACTTAGGGGCGATGGTCTATGGCGGTACGGACATCGAAGAGATCCAGCTCAACGAGGAGACATTCTGGAGCGGTTCGCCCCACAATAATAATAGTACAGAGGCGCGCGCGCACCTGCAGGAGGTACGCGACTCCGTCTTCGCCGGTCATGAAGAGGGGGCGCACGCCATCCTCGACAAGTTTTTCTTCAAGGGGCCTCATGGCATGCGGTTCCTGCCGATGGGCAGTCTCAAACTGACCTTCCGCAAAACGGGTGAAGTGAGCGACTACCGTCGCAGTCTCGATCTCTCCACGGCTATGGCCAAGACACAGTACCGTATCGGGGATGTGACATACGACCGTACCAGCTTTGCCTCTCAGGCCGACAATGTCATCATTGTCAACCTCCAGGCCAACAAGACAGGTGCCCTCTCCTTTAACATCGCATTCGACAGTCCTTTAGCTGCCACCAGTCAGGTGGATAGCCACCAGTTGACCACCCTCATCCAGGGTGTGGAACAGGAAGGCATCCCGGCCGGGCTTCAGGCAGAGTGTCGCGTCAGTGTGAAGACCGACGGTGAGGTGATCGACAGCAAGGAGAACATGCGCATAAGCAATGCCACATCGGCCACCATCTATATCACCGCCGCCACCAACTTCGTCAACTACCACGACGTCAGCGGCAATCCCACCTGGAAAAACATCCTGACGTTGTCCGCCATCAGAGGCAAGAGTTTCAACCGACTGGCCGAGGATCATCTCAAGAAATACCAGGAGCAGTACAACCGTGTCAGCCTCTCGCTCCCGAAAAGCGGGAAAGAGGAACAGCCCACCGACCAGCGCCTCGCGACCTTCGACGGCACCGACCTCGACATGGTGTCGCTGATGATGCAATATGGCCGTTACCTCCTTATCTCCTCCTCCCAGCCCGGCGGACAGCCCGCCAACCTCCAGGGTGTGTGGAACGACAAGCTGAATGCCCCATGGGATTCTAAATACACCATCAACATCAATGCCGAGATGAACTACTGGCCAGCCCTCGTCGGTAACCTCGCCGAGACACAGGAGCCGCTCTTCTCGATGATCCAAGACCTCAGTGAGACGGGCGCCAAGACGGCACAGGAGATGTACGGCTGCAACGGATGGATGGCTCACCACAACACCGACCTCTGGCGCATCGCCGGTCCTGTGGATGGCACGACCTGGGGCATGTTCCCCACAGGCGGCGCCTGGCTGACCACCCATCTCTGGCAACATTACCTCTACACAGGCGACAAAGTTTTCCTAGCAAAATACTACCCCGTGATGAAGGGAGCCGCCGACTTCCTGATCGACTATATGCAGGAATATCCTGCCGACGGTGCTATCAAACAGGCCGCCGGTTGGCTCGTCACCAATCCCACCGTCTCCCCCGAGCACGGACCGATGGGCAAGCGCACCACCGTCACCGCCGGTTCGACGATGGACAATCAGATCGTCTTCGATGTGCTCAGCCAAGTCATCGCCGCCGCTAAAGTCTTAGGAGTGGATAGTGGTTCACTATCAACTATCAACAACGCACTATCGAAGATCCCTCCCATGCAGATCGGTCGCTACGGTCAGTTACAGGAGTGGATGATCGACGGCGACGACCCGAAGGACGAGCACCGTCATATCTCCCACCTCTATGGTCTCTACCCTTCCAACCAGATTTCGCCGTTCAACCACCGCGACCTATTCACAGCTGCTGCCAACACGCTGAAGCAGCGCGGTGACATGGCCACAGGCTGGAGTCTGGGTTGGAAGATCAACTTCTGGGCCCGTATGCTTGACGGCAACCACGCCTACCGTATCATCAGCAACATGCTGACCATGATCCCCGACTCCATCGAATGGGGCCCCCATGGCGGTACCTACCCCAACCTCTTCGATGCCCACCCGCCATTCCAGATCGACGGTAATTTCGGTTGTGCGGCCGGTATCTGTGAGATGCTCCTCCAGAGCCACGACGGTGCCGTCCATCTGTTGCCTGCCCTCCCCGATGCCTGGAAAGAGGGCGAGGTGAAGGGTCTGCAGGCCCGCGGTGCCTTCACGGTGGATATGACTTGGAAGGAGAACGTGCTCCAGGAAGCCGTCATCACCTCCAAAATTGGCGGTGTGCTGCGCCTCCGTTCCTACCTCCCCCTCGTGGGCGAAGGACTGAAGGAAGCCACAGGCGACTGTCCGAATCCGCTGATGGTGCCCGCTGCCATCAAGCAACCACTGCAATCCAAGGAACTGAAGAAACTGCAGTTGCTGCCCGTGCCACAGATCTATGAATACGATGTCGATACCACGCCGGGGCAGACCATCCGTGTAAAGATAGAACCACATAACTAAATAGAAAACGATATGCAAGACATGAGAAAGACTTACAAGGTGCTTTTCGCCCTGTTGTTCGTATGCTGTGCCCTCCCCGTGTCGGCACAGAAGTATCCCTATCAGAATCCTGACCTAAGTGCCCAGGAGCGTGCCAAGGATCTCTGCAGCCGTCTGACGCTGGAGGAGAAGGCCATGCTGATGCTCGACGAGAGTCCTGCCATCCCCCGCCTCGGCATCAAGAAGTTCTTCTGGTGGAGTGAGGCCCTCCACGGCGCTGCCAACATGGGCAACGTCACCAACTTCCCCGAACCCGTGGGTATGGCCGCCTCCTTTAATCCTGATCTTTTATATCAGGTGTTCGACGTGGCCAGCACCGAGTTCCGTGCCCAGTACAACCACCGCATTTACGACCTCGGTGGCGAGGACATGAAGATGCGCAGTCTCTCGGTATGGACACCGAACGTGAATATCTTCCGTGATCCCCGTTGGGGTCGTGGTCAGGAGACCTACGGTGAAGATCCCTACCTGACCAGCGTCATGGGCGTTCAGGTGGTGCGCGGTCTGCAAGGTCCCGAGGATGCCAAATACCGTAAGCTATGGGCCTGTGCCAAGCACTATGCCGTGCACAGCGGTCCGGAATACACCCGTCACAGTGCCAACCTGAATAACGTACCCGTGCGCGACTTCTGGGAGACCTACATGCCGGCCTTCAAGACCCTCGTCCAGGATGCGAAGGTGCGTGAGGTGATGTGCGCCTATCAGCGTCTCGATGATGATCCCTGCTGCGGCAGCAACCGTCTGCTCCAGCAGATTCTTCGCGACGAGTGGGGTTTCCAGTACCTCGTCGTCAGCGACTGCGGTGCCATCAGCGATTTCTACACCTCCCATAAGAGCAGTTCCACACCCGTCATCGCCTCTGCCAAGGCCACGTTGGCCGGCACCGATGTGGAGTGCGGCTATGCCTATGCCTACAAGAGCATCCCCGAGGCCGTGCGCCGTGGTCTGATCTCCGAGGCAGAGGTCGATAAACATGTCATCCGTCTGCTCGAAGGCCGTTTCGACCTCGGTGAAATGGACGATCCCTCACTCGTGGAGTGGTCGAAGATCCCCTACTCCGCCATGTCCACCAAGGCATCGGCACAGATCGCCCTCGACATGGCCCGACAGACCATCGTTCTGTTGCAGAACAAAGGAGGCATCCTGCCGTTGAAGAAGAATGTGGAGAAGATCGCCGTCATCGGTCCCAATGCCCACAACGAACCGATGATGTGGGGTAACTACAACGGTACCCCCAACCACACCGTCACCATCCTCGACGGCATCAAGGCCAAGCAGAAGAAACTCGTCTATATCCCTGGCTGCGACCTCACCTACGACAAGGTGATGGAGAGTCATCTGGCTACCGATTGTGCCATCAATGGCAAGAAAGGTCTGAAGGGCACGTTCTGGACAAACACGAAGATGGAGGGCAAGCCCTTCACCACCGAATACTACACGAAGCCCGTCAATGTCACCACGGCTGGCATGCATGTCTTTGCCCCCAACCTGCCCATCGAGGATTTCTCTGCCAAGTACGAGACTACCTTCACCGCGAAGGAGGCTGGTGAGTATGTGCTGAACGTGGAATCCACCGGTCATTTCGAGGTCTATGTCAACGGTGAGCGGAAGGTCATGCAGCATATCTGGCGCGCCACACCGACCCGTACCGTCCTGCAGGCCGAGAAGGGACAGACCTTCCAGATTGAGGTACGTTTCCAGACCGTCAAGACCTGGGGCGCCTCCATGAAGATCGACGTGGCCCGTGAGCTGCCCATCGACTATAACGAGACCATCGCCCAGCTGAACGGCATCGACAAGGTGATCTTCTGCGGTGGTATCGCCCCGAGCTTAGAGGGTGAGGAGATGCCCGTGAATGCCGAAGGCTTCAAGGGTGGTGACCGCACCAGCATCGAACTGCCGAAGGTGCAGCGCGAGTTCCTTAAGGCCCTGAAGGCTGCTGGCAAGCAGGTCATCTTCGTCAACTGCTCCGGCTCTGCCATCGCCCTGACACCCGAGACGGAGAGCTGCGACGCCATCCTACAGGCCTGGTATCCCGGTCAGGAGGGTGGTACGGCTGTGGCCGACGTGCTCTTCGGCGACTACAACCCCAGTGGTAAACTGTCCGTCACCTTCTATAAGGACGATGCCCAGTTGCCCGACTACGAGGATTATTCGATGAAGGGCCGCACCTACCGCTATTTCGACGATCCCCTCTTTGCCTTCGGCTATGGCCTTAGCTACACAACCTTCGAGATCGGCGAAGCCGGAATATCTGGCGCACCCGGAGATCCTGGATTCACCGTAACCATCCCCGTCAAGAATACCGGCAACTGCGACGGTACGGAGATCGTACAGGTCTATATCCGTGACCTAGCCGACAAGGAGGGGCCGCTGAAGAGCCTCCGCGGTTTCAGTCGTGTCGAGGTGAAGGCTGGTCAGACGGCCCCTGCCACCATCCAGCTCGACAAGAAGAGCTTCGAGTTCTGGGATGCGGAGACCAACACCATGCGCACCAAGTCCGGCACCTACGAGATACTCTACGGTACCAGTTCACAGGACAAGGACCTGAAGAAACTAACCGTCAAACTTAAGTAGAAACATCAAGCCCCCGCCGATTGGCGGGGGCTTGATGTTTCTACTTATCGGATATCTCTCCAAGCACGGTAATCAGCTTGCTCGTTATGATAGGGCTTGAGCACCTCCAGCCCTTCGGCAAGACATTGCCGGGCCCGCTTGGTGACATTCTTGAGCGTATCCTGCTGTGGGATCAGATAAGGCTCCATCAACATGTCGCCGCCCAACGTAATCTTACGGATGGCATCGACCTCCTTCAGACGTTTCTCGCCGGAGTGCCGCAACATCTTCAACAACGGAGACATCTTGAAATACTCGTACTCCTCCAACAGGGCAAGACTTTTCCTCGCCCCCGGGGTCTGGACATATTTCTCCCACAAGATACCAAAGGCATCATTGAAGCGGAGCGTATCCGTCGCCTCAGATCTCTTGGTCATCGCCTCAATGGAATCCGCGCGGTCTGTCATGGCAAGGGCATAGCCCTCCAGCAACGGACAGGCGATGTTCATGGCCTGGTCGAACCGCTGCGCCAACGCCTGCTGGTATTGCTCCTGCTTAGCGCGCTTGGACAGATAACTGCCAATGGCCCACGCCAGGATAGCAATGCCACACAGGGTCAGTGCAATGATCAAGACTTTTTTCCTTTTGACAACCATCATTTAGTGATTCGGAAGTTCCACTTGGAGTTGTCGCTGGAGAAGTCGTACTTGGCGAGCGTAGGCGTAGAGTCGCCTGCGGAATAGAGACAGTACGTTGTGTTCACACCCTCCTGACCGGGGATGGCCTTCGGCATGATACGGTATGTACCGTCGGTGAGCTGCTCAATACGCCAGAGTTGTTCGTCGGCACCAGTATAGGCGGGCACAGTGGTCACTTCCTTGTCGGCCGTGGCTGCCAGAGCACGCTCGGTACCCTCAATGGTAATCTTGAAGTACGGATTGCTCAGATAGCCACCTGCTTCATCAACAGGGGTGACGGTCCAACGCTGGTGGGGACGGTACATATAGTCACCGATACGGGCGGGGATATCACCCTCAGACCAGGTACCCTTAACCTCTTCCAGTGTCTGGTTGGCAATAGGCTTGGCAGGCTCCTGCATCTGGTTACGGTTGAACCAACCCTGACGCTGCTGCTGCATACGGACAAAATCGACGGCGAGTTCGAGGGCATAGCCACGACGCTCACTCAGAATGGCCAGGTTACCACCCTTGAAGTTATCGCCAGCCACGGGCCAGCCGTTCTTCCAGACCAGCGGACGGACAGCGAGTGTAGAACGACCGCTCAACTCGAAGTCTGCCTCCCAGTGGAACGACATGACCTCAACGCCCTCATCGACGATGAAACGTCCGAAATGTCCGGCACCACAGGCACGCTCTTCGGCGGCAATCACCATCTTACCACCACCATGGAACATGTCACGGCCGACGTTGTCAAGATATGGACCTTCAACACTCTTGGAGCGGCCTACCACGATGTTATAGGTGGAGTTCACACCGTCGCAGCAAGTGCCGTGCGTACCAAGCAGGTAGTACCAACCGTCGCGATACATCAGGTCGGAAGCCTCACAGTCGATGGCGATATCTTTCTCCTTGTTACCCTTCACGCGGAAACCAGTCTTAGGATCGAGTTCGATGAGACGGATCGTACCGAAATACGTGCCGTAACTCACCCACAGGCGACCTGTCGATGGATCGAGCAACAGACCCGGGTCGATGGCATCCTGATCCTCCATACCATCGGAGAAGCAGACCTCAACGGCCTCACTCCACTTGAAGTCGGGTGACTTCGGATCGAGGGTCTTGTTCCACATCGTGAGGATGCGGCCAGCGTGACCACCACCGAGGCCACCACCAGTGGCACCGTAGATGCAGAGATAACGATCGCCAATCTTCAGCACATCGGGGGCTGCACCGCCACCAGGACGGTCAGCGCCACTGTTCCAGCTCCAGCCGTCTTCAGAGATCAGGCCACCGCCGCCAGTGCCGAAGGTATAATACTTGCCCTCACACTCGGCCAGTGTCGAGGGGTCGTGGATATAGGGTGCGCCGATCTGCGCATTTGCTGCTGTGGCCAACGTCAGAGCGGCCAGTATTGTATGTAGTCTTTTCATCTTATTGAGCTTTGATTGAATAGTTAGTTACAGGGTTACCTTTCTCGTCGAGGAAGCGGACACAGAAGTCGCTCATACCAGGGCCGTTGATAATGGCACCGCGCAGGATATTGCGACCTTTCTTCAGCGTCAGGCGGGGCGACATGGCATCGTCCTTCACCATACGGCGGTCACCGGAGAGCAACAGGGCCTCCTCGCCATTGAGCCACCACATAGAGGCGGAGTTGGAGCCGACAGCCAGACGGACGTTCTCGATATCCTCCTCACAGTCAATGATCGTAACGGCCCAGAAGAGCACGCCATAGACCTGCTGCCCCCACTTCTCAGCGAAGCGGAAGAGTTTCACGTTGAAGTTCTCGCTGTCGAGAGCATGCCAGGTTAAGGTCTGCTTCACAGTCGTCACCTTAGGTTCTGTAGGCTCTTGTCCGAAGCCGCGACCGAAACCAGGGGCCACCTCTACCTTCTGATACACAGCATTCACCTTCTGACCGTCCTTCGGTACGATGGTCTGCTGACCCTTGAAGTACTGTGTGTTAAAGTGCTCACGCAGATAGCTGTCGGTGAAAACGGTGTTACCACTGTTGGGCTTGTCGATAGGCTCGAGAAGCAACCAACGACGGATGAAACCGTTCTCATCAGGCTGGGCAGCGGCAGCTGTAGCTGGAGAGAAGTACTTGGGACGGTTCTTGAACTGAATCCAATCCACGCTGACACCAGCATCGCCCTCAACGGTGATCACCAGATCAGAGACCCCCTTCGGGGTGTACTCCAGCGGAGCGGTCATCGTGAGCCACTGGTTACTAAAATCTCTGCGGAACATAGCGGGTGTGCCAGCAGGGGTCTCAGGCTTCACGGTCATGTCAATCTTGGCGAGGATCTTGCCGTTGGCAGCTTTCTCGCGAATAAAGAAAGATGTGTTGTCAGTAGCCTTGGCGGAGATCACCAGATAACCGTCAGTCAGACAATCGAAATCGATATCCTTGTAGCAGAGCCAACTGCCCTTGGTGGGAAGTGTAGCCTGATAGCTGCGGAAGGTATTGACGGTGTCGATGAGTTCCGAAGTCACGTCAGCACTGGCAGCACTGTAACGGTCGATCTCAATCTTTTCGGTAGCAGCGTTGATACCGACGCCACGCAGGGTGGGCTTCACCTCCTGGATGGTACCGTCGGCATTAAATGTCACCTTCTCGATACAGGCAGAACGGCGCTTGTCGTCACGCGGCGAGAAGTAGTTACGGTGATAGAACAGGTACCACTGACCCTTGTACTCTATCAGGCTGTGGTGATTAGTCCAACAGGTATTGTCGTGCTCGGCCATGATGATGTCCTTGAACTCCCAGGGGCCAAGGGGTGACTTCGACATAGCGTAGGCCAATGTCTCGGTGGGGTTCTGACCGTTACTGGTATCGCCACGTACCCAGGGGAAGCTGAGGTAGTACCAGTCGCCGCGCTTGAAGGCGAACGGACCTTCCTTAAAGCCCTCGGGCAGACCTTCCATCACGGTACCGCCAACCTTCATCGGCGGCATCTCAGGCATGCCCTCGCGCTTCGGCATCTTCACCTCCTGCAGCTCACCGTCGAGTTCCAGCATGTTGGCCTTCAGCTTCGCACCACGAATACCCATGCCACTCCAGTAGATATAGGCCTGACCGTCATCGTCGATGAGCACACAGGGATCAATACCGGAGACACCCTTGATGGGTTCGGGCTGACAAGTGAACGGTCCCTCAGGTTTGTCGGCGATAGCCACACCGATGCCAAAGCCACGACCTACCTTAGAGCCGTTGGGGAAGTAGAAATAGTACTTGCCATTCTTATAGACACAGTCGGGTGCCCACATCGAATAGCCTGTCGGATTACCCCAAGGTACGTTCTCCTGGGAGATGATCATGCCGTGATCTGTCCAGTCGGTCAGATTCTCGGATGAGAACACATGGTAGTCGGCCATGCAGAACCAGTCCTGCCGTTGTCCTTCGGGCGGGAAGATGTCATGCGAGGGATAGACATACACCTTGCCATTAAACACACGCGCGGTCGGATCAGCCGCGAACTGGTCGCGGATAACCGGATTCTGTGCCAGCGCGATCAGCGGCACAGACATGAAAAGAGTTAGAATTAATTTTTTCATTGAGCGATTTTATTACAGTTCAATAATTAATTGGTTTCCGTTATAATCAACCTGTCGTGAGGTACCGTCAGGCAATGTCACCATAAACTGGCGGTTCTGGATCATGCCTGGGTAGTTGCCCTGACGGTCGCCGATTGTGAGCTGACGGGCCTTGTCGTTCCATGAGAAGGTGATGGTGGTATAGACACCTTTCTCGTAGTTGTAGTTGTCGCCCTCGTCCTCATAGAGCGTGAAGGAGCCGTCGGCACCAGGATAGAGGCGCAGTTCCAGGTTGTCCCATGCCTTCTCGCCGACATACTGCATCTCAGGGCCGAGGGGCAGGATACTTCCGGCCCGTACGAACATCGGCACGCGGTTGAGACAGGTCTGGAGGGTTATCGTCTGGCCACCCTTGAATCGGGCACCCGTCCAGAAGTCGTACCACTCCGCACCCTTCGGCAGATACTTGACAGCAGACTTTGTCGCTGTCCAATCCACGACGGTTTCTTCCTTCTGACTGCCAGCATTATCCCTGTTCCACCCTGTCATGGCATCCGTACGGATAATCTTTTCCTCGGTATATTGCGGGTCGAGGATGGGCGTGGCGAGAATACTGCGGCCGAACATGAACTCGTCTGTCATGTTCCACACACGCTTGTCGCTGGCGAAGTCACTGAACAGTGGACGCAGGTAGCTGTCGTTGTTGGAGGTCACCTGCCAGGCCGTGCTATACAGATAAGGAAGCAGACGGTAGCGCAGGTGGATCATCTGCTCGATGGCATCATAGACAGGCTCACCTTTCTTTCCGAACTGCCAGATCTCCCTTGGGGCATCAGCACCATGACTGCGGAAGACCGGGCAGAACAGACCGTACTGCATCCAGCGCACGTAGAGCTCCTGGAACTGGGGATTCCTAGGTGCCGAGGCTGGCCCCATCGTATTATAGGCATTACAGAAGAAGCCGCCGATGTCGGTATTGAAGTTGGGATTACCCGTCAGGGAGAAACTCAGTCCGGCGGGCACCTGCTTGCGGAGCATGTCCCACGACGAGTTCACATCGCCGCTCCACATGTTCGAACCATAGTGCTGTTGCCCGGCATACGAGGAGCGAGTCATGATAAAGACACGTTTCGGGGAGTCGGGATAATCCTTGCGCTGCGACTGATAGATGCCACGCACCGTCTCCAAAGGGAAGGCATTGCGCTGGGAGCGCCAGGTGCCGCCATAGACAGGATGAGCATAGTCAGACTCCCTCGGGTCGAAGAAGTCGGGATCGGTGGAGTCCATCCACCAGGCATCGGTACCGTAGTCGAACAGAGTCTTCAGGTATTTCCAGTAGATATCACGGGCCAAGGGACTGAAGGCATCATAGACCTTCACACCAGAGGGATAATCCATACGCGGTGGCCAGATATGGGAGAGTCCGCTCTGCGGCCACGTAGCGAAGGGCAGCAACAAGCCCTTCTCGTTGAGTTCACGGAACTGCTGTGTCTGCGGACCGAAACTGGCCCAGATGGAGATCATGAAGTGGGCGTGCTTGGCATGGACATTCTTGATGAGCTGCGACCCTGTGGCAAAGTCTTCAGAGAGGAAGTCCATCGCATTCCAAAGATAATTGGAGCCCCAGTACTGCCAGTCCTGGATGATGCCGTCGAGGGGCACCTGCAAGGCCCGGTACTGATCGACGATGCTCTCCGTCTCAGCAGCGGTCTTATAACGCTCCTTCGACTGCCAGAAGCCATAGGTCCACAACGGGAACATCGGCACATCGCCCGTCAGATAGCGCATCTGGCCGATCACGCCGTCAGCACTGCCGCCATACATGAAATAATAGTCGATACCCTCCCCGGCTTCGGATGTGAAAGTCATGCCACTGGCATCGTCGTCGAACTGCGTCGGGGAATAGTTCTCCCAATAGAGTCCCCAGCCCTTGATGCTCTGGAGCACATTCTGGAAGTCCTCTAGATTCGATTGTTCCATCCGCTTATGCTCACCACGGCGGTTCATCTTGCCATTCTGAATCGTACCAAGCCCATAGATAGCTTCGTCCTTGTCGAGGATAAAGGTCTGGCGAACAGCCTTCACGTCGCAGTCCTTTTCGCGCAACAGCACCTGCCCCTTAGCAGTGAGAAAAGTCAGGGCACCCGTCTTGGCGTCCTGCTTCACGGTGAGCTCACTGCTCTTCCACAGGCCATGATCCATGACCCATTCTCCTTTGTCCATCGGTTTGGCCGTCACTACTAACGTCTTGGTGGGCGTACCTTTCGTGACATGGACGATAGACGGAGTTATAAACTCAACCTGAACATCCTGAGCCGTCATGGAAGTCAGGACGGACAGGGAAAAAAGCACCAGAAACAAACTCTTCATATTGATAGTTTTTGAGGGATCATGAATCCGCATGCAAAGATACGCATTTCATTCGAGATTCGCCCACACCTTATGTAACATGTATTTTTCCATATGTATCAAATAAAAAGGTGCCGCGTCGTCGCGACGCAGCACCTTCCCTTACTAAAACAATGTGTCTAATTACTAAACTACTATCTTGTATAGTTTATTGCCAACCCGGATTCTGGTGAAGAGCGGGATTGTTATCCAACAAGGTCTGCGGATAGGGGAACAGTCTGTGCTTCTCCTGCCAGCCTACCTCATAGTGAGCATCCATGGCGTCATGCGTGTGGATGATGAAGAAGCGGCTGTTAGCCTCTGATCCATTCTCCCAAACCAGATCCTCCCAGTTTGCCTCAACAGCTTCCGGCTTCTCAGAGAGCTTATCGCAGAGGTTGGGAACATGCTTACCCTGGCTCTTCAGGTGATCCATACACTCCTTCGTGTAGGAATCATTATCTATCTTGCTCCAGCGCATCAAGTCCTGATAACGGCAGCCCTCGAACCAGAGCTCG
>JAGCPV010000030.1 GCA_017965475.1 Prevotella sp. | reverse complement strand
GAGTCGTAAGAGAAGTAAGCCTGGCAGTACTTGTCGGTGTTGTCACCAATGATCTTCACAGAGTTCTTGTTGGCACCTACGGTACCATCAGCACCCAGACCGTAGAACTTAGCCTGGAACATGCCAGCGCCACCGAGAGCGATCTCGGGAACCTCGGGCAGAGAGGTGAAGGTTACATCATCGACGATACCGATGGTGAAGTGGTTCTTCGGCTCGGGCATAGCGAGGTTGTTGAACACGCTGATGATCTGAGCGGGAGTGGTGTCGTGAGAACCAAGACCGTAGCGGCCACCCACGATGACAGGACGATTCTCCTGATCGTAGAAGGCATCCTTGACATCCATATACAGAGGCTCACCGTTAGCACCGGGCTCCTTGGTACGGTCGAGGACGGCAATCTTCTTCACGCTCTTGGGCACTGCTGCGAGCAGGTGCTTGATAGAGAACGGACGATAGAGGTGAACACTGATCATACCCACCTTCTGACCATTGGCGTTCAGATAGTCGATAGCCTCACGGGCAGCATCGGTGGCAGAACCCATCAGGATAATCATGCGGTCGGCATCCTCGGCTCCGTAGTAAGAGAAGAGGTGATACTCGCGACCTGTGATCTTAGAGAGCTCGCCCAGATACTTCTCAACCACCTCGGGCACTGCATCGTAGTAAGGATTGCAGGCCTCACGGTGTGTGAAGAAGGTCTCGGGGTTCTCAGCGGTACCACGGGTGATAGGACGCTCAGGCGACATAGCACGATCGCGGAAACGCTTGATGTACTCTTCCTTCACCAGAGGACGAACATCCTCCTGGTCGAGCAGCTCAATCTTGTGATACTCGTGAGAGGTACGGAAACCGTCGAAGAAGTTGACGAAGGGCACCATCGTCTCGAGAGAAGCCAGGTGAGCGGCGGCGGTCATATCCATCACCTCCTGTACAGAACCCTCGCAGAGCATAGCGAAACCAGTCTGACGGCAAGCCATCACGTCCTGGTGGTCACCGAAGATACACAGAGAGTGGCTGGCCAGCGTACGTGCAGAAACGTCGAACACGCAGGGAATCAGCTCACCGGCGATCTTGTACATGTTAGGAATCATCAGGAGCAGACCCTGAGAAGCGGTGAATGTAGTGGTGAGGGCACCAGCCTGCAGTGAACCGTGAACGGCACCGGCAGCACCAGCCTCTGACTGCATTTCCTGAACACTGACGGTCTGGCCCCAGAGGTTCTTACGACCACGGGCAGCCCACTCGTCAACATGCTCCGCCATGGGCGAAGACGGGGTGATGGGGTAGATAGCAGCTACCTCCGAGAACATATAGCTCACGTGAGCCGCAGCCTCGTTACCATCACAGGTGATAAATTTCTTTTCTTTAGCCATTTTGTTTAGATAAATGTATTACTAACTATATGTTTAATTGTTTAATTACATTCTTTAGTACAGGAATCCCAACAGCCAGAGCGGGATCTGGTTATCCTTGCCGATCTCCGTGTTATAACGGGCATAGATAACATCTGGCTGGAAGCGCTGCTTACCTGGCATCTTGGCATCCATGACGCGGAACTTCAGTTTCTCATCGACGATGAAACTGCAGTCGCGGGTGCCCGTGTTGACCTTATGGTCTTTCCACAGTGAGTTCACGAAGAAGGTCTCCATCGCCTCCTGCTTATCTACTTGGATGGGATAGATGGCATACATGAGGTTGGAGTTGTGAAGCAGGATCTTCGCTGGTTTCTTGGGGAAGTCCTGTCCGATGGGATAGATGAGATTCAGCAGACGGGCGTCAGTCAGGTACTTGATGTAGTTCATCACCGTGGCACGACTGGTCTCGATGTCCTGTGCCAGTTTACTGACGTTCGGAGCCTTAGCAGGTCCCTCTTCTGCTATCTGATAGAACAGCTTCTTGATCTTCGTCAGATACTTCAGCTCAATCTGCTTGATGAGCAGGATATCCACCTCCGTCATCATGTTCATCGTCTTCAGCAGGTTCTCGCTGTAGTTGCGGTGCTCCTGGAAGAAGGGATAGAAACCGTGATGGATATAGTCCTGGAAATAACGGTTGGGCGACACTTTCGGCAGGATCTGCTTGATGATGCGCTCGTGATCCTTCAGGATCTCCTCTAAGGTGTAAGGACGGAAGGTGTTGCCTGTCAGCAGGTTGATGAACTCGCGGAAGGAGAATCCCCGCAGGTTGTAGGACTGTACGATACCGTTGAGCTCGGGGTTCTCATCTTTCAGGCGCATCACACTGCTACCCGTGAACACGATCTTCAGGTTGGGGTAGAGGTCGTAGCACTTGCGGAGCTCAATGCTCCAGTTTGGCTGCTTGAACACCTGGTCGATGAGCAGCACTCGTCCGCCGCGCTTGTAGAAATTGCCTGCAAACTCGGAGATGCCGTGACCCTGGAAGTAGAAGTTGTTCATGTTGATATACAGACATTGTTTGTCGAGTATATCGAAATGCTCTTTGGCATACTGTAGGAGGAAGGTGGTCTTTCCGATCCCGCGCGTACCTTTTATACCAATCATACGGTCACTCCAGTTGATCTCATCCATAAGGGTGCGACGGACTGGTGCGTTGGTATGCTCGACGAGGTATCTGTGCGTCCTGAAAAATGCTTCCATCCTGAGCCATTTGTTTTAAAACAGCTGCAAAGGTAATAAAATTCTGGCAGATTGCAAAGTCTAAATAGCAAAATCTTATTAAATGGTGTGATTTTTCTTGTTTTATGTTTAGAAATGGTAGGATATGGACGCCATCAGGCTACGGCCACGCTGGAAAATGGGATGCAGGAAACTGTTGACACCACAGAGATAGTTGTCGGTGTTGAAGATGTTATCACAGTCGAGTGAGAGTTGCAGACGCTCTCGGTAGCTGTACTTCATGCCGAGGTCGAACAGCATCCTGGCACTTACGTAGTAATCATCTTTTTCATACATGGTGTAATTCAGCATCTTACCCCTGTACGACGCATTGCCATAAACCTTCAGCTCGTGGTTCTTGGACTGCAGCAGTTTGTAGGCTCCGTGCAGGTTCAGTGTCACGTGGGGGACGCCTGTAACCAACTTCTCTGAGTTATTATAATAGTAGTCTTCTGAACTGATATCGTGGCAATAGTAGAAGGTAAGGTTGCCTGTCAGACGTTTGTAGGTGATATTGGCACTGCCTTCGATACCGATGTTCGTCAGTTCCCCATCATTTACTGAGGCCCCAAAGACATTATCTACTCTCGATTGCCAGTGTATGAGATGGGTGTATTTGTTATAGAAAGCACTGACCTCGTAGTTCATGTGCAGTGATGGTAATTTCCCCATGGCCGTTAGCTGTAATGCCGACAGATGCAGAGGCTCTGTTCCAATTGTTGAGCCTCTTAAGAGAAAACGGTAATAGAAGCTGAGATCGGCATAGGACTGGGAGTAGGAAAGTTTCAGGCTGAAACGGTTGCTGGGCACATACATCAGCGCCAGACGGGGCGAGAAGGATGAGATGTGGTCATCAATGTGGTATTTGATGTCGTAGCGGAGACCGGCATTCAGGATCAGCTCCGGCAGGATGTAATGCTTGTCCTGTAGGAAGAAGGAGAGGCTTTTCTCCTTTCCCTCCTCGAAGAGCGTAGTATAATTAAAGGAACCATAATCTATTGATTCGAAGTCAACGCCAAATATATACAATCTGGAATGGAGGGAAAAGTGTTCATATTGACCGCCAATCAGAAGGTTTCCTTTCATATTGCCAAGACGATAGTCTGTAGTGGCGTTGAGATAGCCTCCCAGCGTGGTTTCCTTTGCGTTTTCAAATCCAATAAGTCCCTCTCCTTCTTGTATTGTCTCTTCTTCTCCTTCTGAACTGTAAACCTCTTCTCGATCAGCTTCAACCGAATAGTCGCTAAGGGTGTTCCAGTCGCCGTAGAAAGTGGCTTTGAGGGTGAACTTGCCTAATTGTCGGGTATAGCCGATTTCGGCATGCGTCCCTTCAGTGCTGAAGCCCGGTTTGATATTATTGATGGAGGGGTACAGGTCGTAGTCATAGCCGCTGTAGTATGTCGTCTGATGGAGCATCTTGTTAATCTTCCGGCTGAACATCATGTCGAAGCCTTTCAACCTGAAGGTAAAGCCGATGTCGTAAGACGGGGTGTCTCTGTAGCTGCCTACGTAGATTCTGTCGGGTCCGTACCATATTCTGAGATCAGGTGTTCTTCTTTCTGCATGAGTAGATAGGTTGGAATAATAGCCCTCACCGTCGTTGAAGTGCCGGATCTGACCTTCGGAATTATATACCGATGTCCAGGCTGTGATGTCGGCATCCATGAAATGGACGCCCGCCAACAGGTCGGCCCGGTGGGTGTGGTAAGAGCCGTTGCCGTAACGCAGCTTTACTCCGTCGATGGCGCGTCCGCTTTTGGTGATGATATTGACAACTGCCGAGACGGCCACGTTGCCATACAGCGATGAGGCCGGGCCCCTCAGCACCTCGATATGGTCTATCTTCTCGATACTGATGTTATAACTCATGATGGCGGCATTATTAAAACGGTAGTTCAGCTGATGACCGTTCTCCATCACGAGAATCAGTTCCTGATTATTGGAGTAGGCACCGTGCATGGCCATATTCTCACCAGGACTATCGGATGTTACTTCCGTCATGCCAGGCACGTAGGCAGCCAGGATCTGGTTGAGGTTCTTGTTGTAGCCTAGCTCCTCGATCATCTCGGCGGTGATGATGGTGATAGGCGAGGGGGCTTCGTTGACGGTTTCACTCTGGCTTGAGGCGATGGAGATGGTTGTCACCAGTCCCTGCTTGATGTCTTCCACCATATCGATGAAACGTGGCGGATATTCCACCGTTGGTGTGTAGTAAGGATTTTCTTGCAGCATCTTGAGAGCATACGCCCTGGCACCTTCCTGATCTTCCAGAGCAAGACAGCAGAGCGACAACAGACGGTAGCCCCTCAGACGGAGACTGCTGTTCAGACTCTGGACGTGATCCTCCAGCATTTCCTTGGCTTCTTCCACCTGTCCGATCTGGTAGGCCTCTTCTGCGGCGTTCAGAATCTGGCGCGCATCCCCATTCTGTGCCGCTGTGGGGAAGCAATACAGAACGGATAGTAATGCTGTAACGAATATCTTTTTTGCTCTCATTTTCTGATAGGTATGGTGAATGTAAAGGTGGTACCAACACCCTCGGTGGAGTCGAAGGTCAACTTCCCGCCGTGTTTGTTCTCAATGATGTCACGCGTCATGCCCATACCCAGTCCTGTACCTTGTCCAATGGGTTTGGTGGTGAAGAAATTCTCATAGAGCCGCTGTTTCACCTCGTCGCTCATGCCCTCACCGTTATCTCCGATGGTGATGATCGCCTGATCCTCATTGCTGCTGACGCTCACCTTGATCTCCGGCTGGAAACTGTCTGAGTCCTGTGCCTTTTTCCATACGGCATACATGGCATTGTTCATCAGGTTGAGCACGGCGCGGCTGATATCCTGTGGAATCACCAACATCTGTGGCATATCTGCCTGATATGCCTCGTGGATGCTCACGTTGAAACCCTTGGTCTTGGCTCGCATGGCGTGATACGACAGCCAAACGTATTCCTTTACGATCTTACGGAGGTCAGAGGGGATGTATTCATTCTCTTTGCCTCGTGAGATGAGCAGGATACCCTGGATAATATGGGTGGCACGCTCACCGTGCTCGGCAATCTTACTCATATTATCCTTGAGGTCGGCCATGATATCTTCCGCATCGAGACGGTCTTCCTCTGCCAGTTTGTCCTTATTGGCTTCTACGATCTCCGTCAGATCCTGCAACAACTTCTCCGACATCTTGCTGAAGTTGATGACGAAGTTCAGGGGGTTCTGGATCTCGTGGGCGATACCCGCGCTGAGCAGTCCCAGCGACGCCAATTTCTCTTGTTCCTTCAATTGCTCCTTGAGCAGATCATTCTGTTGTTCCATAAGCTCTCTATTCTTTGTTGACTGGCAGGGTGATGGTGAATGCAGTGAATTCGTCCTTGACAGACTCGACACTGATGTCGCCGCCATAGTTCTGGATGATATCGTGACTGAGGTAGAGACCGATGCCCGATCCCTCTCCAGTGGTCTTGGTTGTGAAGAAGGGATCGAAGACCTTGTCGATGTTGTTTTCCTCGATACCGGTACCGTTGTCGCGGATGACGATGGTCAGTTGCTCACCCTCCGTTGCAGCCTCCAGCGATACAGCGGGTAGGTAGGATGTCTGCTTGGTCTTCTTGACTACCGCATAGACACTGTTGCTCAGCAGACTCATGAACACCTTACTCAACAGATCCGGGTTTGCCTTCACGAACACAGGGGTATCCGGATAACTGAACGTCGTCTGGATGTTGTGTTCGCTGATATCCTTGGCGTAATAGTTGCCGAACATCTCCTCATTCTGCTTCAGGATCTGCGTCAGGTCTGTCCTGATGATGCCGCCCGTCCTGTCTTTCAGCATTTCCTCCATCGCCTTCAGCGTACGGGTGGTGTTCTGACCGTGCTCGCCGACTTTCTTCAGATTACCTGCCAACATGCCGAGCACATCCTTTGTGTCCTCGTAGTTCTCCTGGTCCATCTTGTCTTTCTCGTCGTCGATATTGGCCTCGATGTCTTTCACGAGACCCTCGGAGAGCTTCGAGAAGTTGTTGATATAGTTCAGCGGGTTCAGGATACGGTCGATCAGTCCCTGGGTCAGTTTACCCACGGTGGCCATCTTCTCCTGCTTCACCAGTTCCTTATGGGTGCGCCTCACCTCCTCAGTGCGCTCCTCCACGATACTCTCCAGTCTGACCTTCTCCCGCTGCAGCATGCGCATCCGCCAGTTCATGAAGGCATAGATCAAAAAGACGGCAAACAGCAGGTAGAGCAGGTTCATATACCATTTCAGGTAGAAGGGGTAGCTGATCTCGAAGCTGACTCTCGTCACTTCCGATTCACGTCCGAAGGCGTCGAGAGCCTGTACCTCAAAGATATAGGAGCCTGGCGACAGGGTCAGGTATTCGGCATCATGATCATCTGCCCATACGCTCCACTGCCCATCGTTCAGCCTGTGACGATATAGCGTCTCACCCACCATCGCCTCGTGGCTCAGTGAAAACGTGAACTTCAGGTTGCGCGTCCTACTGTCCAACTTCAGCAGTGTCTCAGGCATCTCACCATAACCGCCCCAGATCACGCTGTCTTTACCGAGTGTGATGGCACGTATCAGCAGCTGGGGCTTGGCCTCCATAGCAGGGTCTTTCACACTGGTCTTAATGATGGTCACGCCCTTGTCGCCTCCCAGCCAGACCTCGTCGCCTTTCAGCAGGATGGCGCGCACGGTATTCTTGCCGACAGGGTACAGCAGCTGGTCCATATCCCTCAGTCGCTGACCGTCTTTCCATCTGTAGAGCCCCTTGCCCTCATAGTTGGTGAGCCAGGTGACTCCCGTGGCGTCGGTATAAGAGAAAAGCGGGTAGGGGAAGGGGGATGTGTCCTGGGCTTTCACATAGAGCACCTGACGGTTCGTCTGGACCAGTGTGGCGACGGTCTCTTCCTTCTCTGTGGTCTTGTATTGTCTGAAGACCTTGTCCTGAGGTTTCTTGACCCAGATCTCGCCATACATACTCTGCAACCAGATGGTGCCCCTGGAGTCCTTGATGATCTGGGTCACACGCTCCAGATCGCACACCTTCTTCCTGGCGCCGGTGGCTATCTGCGTCAGATACACGCCGTCGATCTCACCGCTCAGGAACTCCTTGTCGTATCCCAGTAGTGCGGTGGTACTGACGGTGGTCAGTTGACGAGAACTCTCGTTGGGCGACACCAGATAGGTACCGTTAGTGGTTGCCACCAGCAGTCCGTTGTTTGTCGGGGCCAGTTGCCAACAGCCGTGCGTGATGCCTCCCACATTCGTAAACGACCTGTCATCCAGTCTGAAAAGACCGTTGATCGTTCCTACATAGATCCGCTCGTTGAAGCGCGCCATCGAGAGCACGTCACCCTTCAGTCCTTCACTCTCTCCAAGATGTGAGTAGGCCGAGGGGACTCCTGCGGAGAAGAGACCGTCCTCAGTGGCGCCCCAGAGCACACCGTGCTGGTTGTAGCTCACCCACGTCACGTTGTTGGTCATCAGACCGCTCTTCTCTGTCAGCATGTAGAGCTCGCGCCCCTCCTTGTCGGTGATGGAGATACCTTTCCCGTGTTTCACGATGGCCTTACGGCCGTTCTCCAACGGCTCCTCCTGGGTAATGTCCATCAGACGGGGTATCTCGTTCTTATTCTCGATATTATCAGTATCCACGATGTCCGTCAGTCCGAGGTGGTAGCTCTCCTTGGTGATTCTCTTCTTCACGGACACCATTCCGTCCTTCACCTGATAAAGCTTACCGTCGTTCACGACGAACTGCAGCATCCCGTCTTTCTCCCAGATCTCCAGCACCTCACCGCGGAACAGGTTCGGACCGCCGATGTTCTGGAAATAAAGTTCACCGTTCTCGCGATGGTTCAAACGCCCGAAATAGTTGTATCCGCCCACCCAGACCACATCGTTCTGGTCGATATAGACCACGGTGATACGTGTGTTGCCCGAGCTGTGGAGGATGCGCCACGTGGCGTTGTCGTAATACATCAGTCCCTCGAAGTTGGCGGTATAGACCGTACCGTCCTTGGCCACCTTGATGTCGAAGTTGATATCATGGGCCTGATAGACATCAGCCGAATAGGTCTTCATGAAAGGAACACCCTGGGCGAGGCAGCACGACAGCGCCACCAGCCAGACGGTGAGTATGGTCAGTATCCTTCTCATTTCCTAAACGACTTATAAGGTATGTTCTTTCCGACGTAGTAGTTCCACTCCTCCTGCGTCATGTCGCGCTTCAGGCTCCGCTGTATCTTCTCGGCCATCATCGGGATCGAGATCATGGCCTCCACCAGGTTACCTTTCTGGTCGCCCACCCAGATGTTTTCCTTCGTGTTGTCGAACACGAAGTGGGTGATCCAGCTGTTGTCTGTATAGAGCGTGATGGGCTCCGGCTTCTCACTGTCGGAGATCCAGAGGTTCACCGTACCGTCATAGCTGGCGGTGAACACCCGTTTGCCGTTGACCCTGATCTTCGAGATACGGGAGCGGTGGCCCACCAGCCGATGGATCGCCCCCTTCTTGTCAATCAGGAACACGGTGCCGTCGCTCATGCCGAAGGCTTGGTATTTCAGACTGTTGGAGGCATCGTAGTCCGTCACACGCCCCAGCACAGGCACCTTCTTCGTGGTGATTGAGTCCCAACGCCACACATGGTGCATCCTGCCCTGATCGTCGAAGAGCAGTGGCGAATCGTTGTATTTGCCGCAGCAGGTCACCTTGAAGTCCAACGCCCTCGTGTCCTCGATCTGATTGGTCTGGGGGTTGAACAAGCCGAGGGTGTTCTCCCCGACGACCAGCGTCCTGTTGCCGAGCTTGGTCACCTTGAGGGGATGGGTGATCCCCTTCAGTTCCAGGATCCTGACCTCTTTAGGGGTCTTGATGACCAGATGACCCGTGCGGCTCAAGGCATAGATGTTGCCATTGTCGCTGGCCCATACGTCGCGGAAGTCGTAGTTCTTGTTCTTGAAGATCACCGTTGTCGTCAGATGGTTCCCCTTCTTCTCGTGTAGCATGATCTCCCCGTAGCTGCTCGCCGTCACCAGCTT
>JAGCPV010000029.1 GCA_017965475.1 Prevotella sp. | reverse complement strand
CCCAGTCCCATCAGCGAGAATGTAGCCAGGATGGAATCGATGCCCGTCTGTGGTGTGGCAATGAGAAACGAAGCAATGGCTCCCTTCGAAGCCTTCTCGTTCCTCAGACCGATAGCCGTAGGGATCACGCCGCACGAACAGAGGGGTAGGGGTACACCCAGCAGCGCCGCCCATAGCACCGAAAACTTGTTATTCCGCGAAAGATAGTTGGCATAGAACCTCTGCGGCACGAATACGTGCAACACTCCTGCGATGAAGAATCCCAGCAACAAGTAGGGAGCCATCTCGCAGACCACGTTCAGAAGCGATATGAAGAAACTCTGTATATCCATCGGCTGCAAAGGTACAACATATTATTTGCAACTCGGTTGCAAAGGTACGGCAAATAAATAAGGTGTAAGTCTGCAAAAGCAGATTAACAAGAAGTAGGTATATTTGGCTATACAACTTCCATGCCGAACGGTGACAGGGCCAGCCTTGCCAAGCGGAAGTGCATCTTTCCCCAAGGGATGCCAATAATCGTGATGCAGAGCAGCAGGCCGTAGAAGAGGTGGGTGAGACAGATCCAAATGCCGCCCACGATGAACCACAGCACATTCATGAACATGCTCAGACAGCCTGGCTGCGACTCTTTCCATTTCACCTTCGAACCGAATGGCCAGATGGCAAGTACGCCCAACTTCATGCTCTGTAAGCCGAACGGGATGCCGATGATGGTTATCATCAGTACCAGTCCTGCGATGAAATACTCAATGGCAGTATGTAGCCCGCCAAAGATCAACCAAATGATGTTTCCTAATATCTTCATGTTCGTTCTCTTTCAGTTCTCTGTCTGTTAGACGTCGGAACGAAGCAGAAAGTTGCATTCATAAGATACTCGCAATTGGCTGCAAAGTGTTGAAATCTACATAGTCAACCTTCTTTCCGTATGTTTCCAGAATGATCCTTGACTCGGCATTGAGCTCTTCTTCAGGCATCTTCGACAGTTTACTATGCATAAACTTCATCATCAACTTATGCTTTATTCCCATAGTGCTATAGTCGATAGCCCCACGTAGATGGAATATCTTGTCTTCATCGTACAAATGTGCAGGGATCTGAGACTTGATATTATTGCGGATGTATCTGATATTCTCCTCATCTTGCGGGTCAACCAGACCGACTGTTATAACTATCAATTCCTGGCTGGTGACAGTCGTTGCAAACTTCTTCAAACCCAAAACGCTGCCAGCAAATAGTGCTCCCATGTATATGAAGCGTTCGTAGTTCTGAATGTCCTCAGCTTCTTTACAACTTACGCATTTAATTTCGGTGATAGCGGATAAGCGTTCAGCATATCGCTTTGTAGAGCCGTATTGGCTGGCATATATGATTATGGAATGTTTCATATCACGCAAATGCTTAATATTTGTTGCAAAATTAGTCATTTAAGATGGAATATGAATAATAATGCGTAAATTTGTGCCTGAAATTGAGAATTATTAGGATTTATGGATATAGGAAAGGCATTAAGTTAAATGAATATATGAAGAAGATTCTAACCATCCTTTTGGCTACGCTTGGACTGAACACAGTTTGCAGCCAGAACCAGTATTTCCTGCCAACGGCTACCCCCTCGGACGATGAGAAGGACAGGCCGATGATTGAGGTCTATCTGCCCCAGCAGTCCAGTGGCGCTGCCGTCGTGCTCTGTCCTGGCGGGGCCATGCGGTGGCTGTCGTGGGAGAGTGATGTGGTGAAGATGGCCTCGTTCCTGAACGAACACGGCATTGCCGCCATCGGACTGCGCTATCACCTGAACAATGCACCGATGCCGCAGGGCGTGAAGATGCCGCCGATGGTCGATGTGACGCATCCCGAGGCCTTCCCGCAAGCCGATGCTAATCCGATGCACAACGCCAGTGGCGACTCCATCATCCGACTCGCTGCGATGGATGCCAAAGCAGCCATTCGTATGGTGAGGGAACATGCCGAAGAGTGGCATATCAGTAAGGATAAGATTGGCTATTTGGGTTTCTCGGCTGGTGGTGGCGTGGCTATCGCGGCCACGATGTCTGCCGACAGTCTGGAGCGTCCCGACTTCCTCTGCACCAACTTCGGTCCCTCGCTGATGCCCGTCACCGTGCCGCAGGATGCACCTCCCTTGCTGATCATGACCCGTGCCGACCATCCCAACGTGGCAGCAGGACTCGTCGCCCTGTTCATGGAATGGGAGAAGGCAGGCGCCAATGCCGAGTTGCATATCTATGGTGACGGTAAGGGTCCGTATGAGCTGATGCCACAGACGGGCGAGACCACCACGGAGACATGGAGCAGTCAGATGATCCAGTGGCTGAAGGCCAAGGGATTCCTTTGATCTTCGGATTACGTCCAGAACTCCTTGTCGCCCGTCTCCTCCATCTCCCCCTGACATTTCGGGCAGGTCTTCTGGTCCCAGATACGGATATTGTCGCTGCCACATTGCAGACAGAGCCGTCCCACTTCACTTCTGTATGACGGGGCTACGTCGGCGATAATGCCGCCCACGACGATGTTCTGGATGGTCTTGCAGTCGGGACAGCTCATCGCCGTGATCTGCTGACGGAACATGCCACGTCCTTCATACACCTCGGCCTCGTAGCCGCAGGCCGCACAGCGATATGTCTTCTTCCAAGCCATCGGGGAGGTCTTAATCCTGACGGGTGATGCTGTCGATACGGAGCTTCAGGAGACCGGCTGGGACGCGCACTTCCACGACGTCGCCCACCTTCTTGTTCAGCAGCGCCTGGGCAATGGGCGACTTGATGGAGATCTTCCCTTCACGGAGGTTCGCCTCATGAGGACTGGCGATCGTGTAGGCCATCTGGTTGTTGTTGGCCAGATTGGTCATCTCTACCCTGCAGAGCAGTCCGATACTGTCCGTACCGAGACGGGAGGTGTCGATGACGCGCGCATTCTCCAGCACTTTCTGCTTGAAACGGATACGTCCCAGCAGACGGGCCTGTTCGCGTTTGGCGGCGTGATATTCAAAGTTCTCGCTGAGATCGCCCTTGTCGCGGGCCTCGGCGATAGCCTCTCTGACCTGAGGCAGTTCTACGTTCTCCAACTGACGGAGTTCGGCCACGAGTTTGTCGTAGCCTTCCTGAGACATATATTCCATAGCACTACATCTTTTGTCGTTATGCTTAGTGAATGATTCTTTTCTGGCCGTTACGGATATAGATCCCCGGCTTTGCGGGCTGACCGTTGAGGCACTGTCCCTGAAGGGTGTACCACGCGTCGTCGCTGATGACAGGTGCCTGGCGATCCCTGATGGCCGACGGCTCTCCCCACATCGTGATGGTGAGCTGACGGTCATCCACCACATTCTCTTTCTCGTCCTCCGAGGGGTAGTCGCCCAACATGCTCTTGATCGACAGGCAGACCTCCGTGATCTTGCCGGATTCGCCCTCGAAGATCGGCGCCATCGACAGGATGTCGTCATAGAGGAGCACGATCTCTTCCGTCGCGGGATTGGCGGGCTCGTTGCCCTCTGCGTGGATGATGAAGGCCTCGGCGATGGACTCGGACAGTGCCTCGGCCACCTGTTCGTTGACATTGTGCTCCTTGAACCAGTTGGTGGCCCATCGCAGGAAGGCGTCCTTGAGGCGGCCCTTAGCATAGTCGGGGAAGGGGTCGTAGCCGTCGAGCGACGTGATTGATTCTGTCAATATTTTTAGTTGTTTGAACTGATCGTCGAAGACCAGTTTCCGATAGTCGCAGGGGTAGGCGATGGGGGAGCCTGTGCAAATGTCGTAGATCTCGCGGCCCGTACTGTCGATATAGCGCGTGTTGTCGGAGACGTGGTAATGGCCCGTAAACACCACTTTGACGCCGGCGTTCATCAGACTGTCCCTCAGTATCTCGTGGTTGTCGATCACGGAGAGCACCATGAAGGATTCCTGTCCGTAGAAATGTGGTATCAGGGCGTGGTGGGCCATCGCGATGACCTGATTGCCCTTGTCGCGGGCTTCCTTCGCCTTCTGACTGCACCAGTTGATGACATCCTTCTTGACGTGTGTGTTGTTGCCCGTGTCGATGCCGATGAGGGTGAGACCGGGGAAGAGCTCTGCGGCGTAGGAGAGCGATGCGTCGTGGACCTCACAGCCGTCTCCGAAACCGAACTCCTTGTAGGCCTCGCGGAACTGAGCATACGTGTAACTGTCTATGGTGGTATAGGTGTTGTTGGCATACTTCCGGGCTTCCTTCAGCAGGTCGTGGTCGTGGTTGCCGGGGATGACGAAGACAGGGATGCCGGCAGCCTCCACCTTCCTCAGTCGCTCCACGACATATTCGTGACTCTCTGGCTCACCGTCTTTGGTGAGGTCTCCGCAGATCAGTAGGGCGTCCGGGTGGTCGGTGATGATTTGTTCGATTATTTGATTAAAAATAGGTGCGCTCAGATCCTGCATCTTCCGTTGGGTCGCCAGGTCTTCCTGCCAGGCGATGTTGTCGCTGCTGTCGAGCAGGGACGGACTCATCACGTGGATGTCGGCAAGAAGATAGATCGTCTTGTCGGCCTTGATAGGTATGGAGAGACAGAGGAACAACAACAGTCCCATGAGTCTCAGGAAATGGTCTCTGTGTATCATCATGATTTGAAAAACAGGATGCAAATATACCGAGTTTTTTGGAATAATCCTGATTTTAGAGTGTTTTTTTGTGATTTTTTCGTCTTTTTATCGATATTTCTTTGTACCTTTGTGCCGAATTTATGCCGACCCCATCCTTTCGGATGGCCTTTTTGGGTAGGCACAGTTCTGTGATGTCGCTGAATGTCAGTGCAATATGGATACTGGAGTAGATGGAAAAACCGAATGCTTCACTGTTTCTCAGGAGACGGTGTCCCCCTCGTTTGGTCTTGACGGAAGAGCATGATGCAGGAGCAAGATGAACTACACTGGTTCCCGATGCGGGTCACCTATTCGCGTGAGATGATGGTCAAGTCATTCCTCGATGAACTTGGTGTAGAGAGTTTCATCCCCATGCATTATGAGTCGGTGGAGGGGAAGCATCCGCGCTGCAGGGTGCTGAAGCCCGCCGTGCGTAACCTGATCTTCCTGCACTCCACGCGTCATGCGATCACGGAACTGAAGATGACCAAGCGCGAGATGGCTGCTGTGCGTTACATGATGCGTCCGTTGTATGACGGGAAGGACCAGCTGATAGGGCATGATGTGATGACGGTGCCTGACAAACAGATGGAGGACTTCATGCGTGTCGCCTCGGTGGCTGATGACCGTGTGTTTTTCATGGAGAACCTCAACTTCGTGGGGAAACCCGGGCAGCGCGTCAAGGTCGTAGAGGGTGATTTCGCCGGTGTGGAGGGTGTAATCAAACGGATCAAGAAGAATAAGTGCGTGGTGGTGCAGATCGAACATGTGGCGGCTGTCGCCATCGCGTTCGTCCCATCCACGTTCCTGGTGACTATAGAAAATTAACAGAAAAAACAGATATGGAAGAAGAGAAAAGAAAACGGCGCCTGGAGGCTCCGACACTTGAACTGGGTAAGCTGTGGCTTGCCGTGAAAAAGAGGAAAAAGCTCTATCTTAAGGTGTGTGGTCTGACATTTGTGGGGGTATTGCTCCTGTCTTTGGGCTACCCGGATTATTACAAGTGTCAGGTGACGCTGGTTCCGGAGACGGGTTCTGGAACGAGCAGTATGGGAAGTCTGCTCTCCCTGGCCAGCTCCTTCGGCGTGAATGTCGGTAGTGCCGGCGGCAAGGATGCCGATGCCATCACCCCGACACTCTATCCTGACCTGATGAAATCGACGGATTTCGTGACCTCCCTGTTCGACATCGAGGTGAAGCGCGATAGCGACCGTCAGGCGATGTCCTATTACGAGTATCTCAGGGATTATCAGGAACAGCCGATATGGATTGAGGCCCTGAAGGGTTTCTTCGGCCTGTTTATGTCTGGTGAGAAGGAGAAGAAGGAGAGAGAGCCGCTGGATCTGTTCCGACTGACACCTGAACAGAAGGGCGTGATGGGCCTGATCGTCCAGAACGTGGTCTGTATGGTGGATAAGAAGACCGAAGTGATCTCCATCTCCGTGAAGGATCAGGATCCTGTGGTGGCTGCGTTGGTAGCCGATTCCGTGAGGGGCATCCTTCAGAACAACCTGACGGAATACCGTACGAGCAAGGCCCGTCATGACCTGGCCTATATCCAGCGCCTGCATAAGGAGGCGAAACAGAACTACGAGCGTTCCTGCGAGATCTATGCGGACTATGTGGATTCCAATCATGACATAGTATTGGAGAGTGTTCGTCAGCGTCAGACGAGGCTGGAGAACGAGATGCAGTTGCACTATAACAACTACAACACCCTGAGTGCCCAGCTGTTGGCTGCCATGGCCAAGGTCCAGGAGAAGACGCCCGCCTTCACGACTTTGGAGCGTGCGACGGTTCCTATGTTGAAGGCTGGTCCTAACCGTAAGATGGCCGTCTTCTTGTGCACACTCCTTTCCTTCATCTTCGTCACCGTGTGGATCATGTATAAGGAGGGACTCTTCAAACCGCTGCTCAAGGGCTTTAATTAAGATTACGAGACAACACCATTATTCCCAATGTCAACCAGGAAGATCGTCACTAACACATTCTACTATGGGGTGGTTCCCAAGCTGACCATGCTGTTGAGCATAGTCATCCTGCCCCTCACGACGCCCTTCCTGACAACTTATGACTATGGTATCTATGGTGTGATGACCTCCTATACCAGTCTGTTCGTGTCCATCGCGCCCTTAGGACTGCACGTCCATCTGACCAACAGTTTCTTCGAGATGCCCCGTCATTATCATCTGGTGTGGGGTAGGGTGCTGATGATGGTTCTCTTGTCTTCTTTCCTCTTTGGATTGATCAACATGGGAATCCTGCTATTCACCCTCCCGATGGGTGCATCGGCAGAAGGACTGTTACTGTGTATGGTCGGTTCGGTACCGATCTTCTTGTTGGCTAACGGTCTGTTGGCGCAGCATCTGTTCCCGCTGGTGGAACGTCCCAAACCGTTGGTACTGACCAACCTGTCGGGATCGGTATTGGGAATGCTGGTGTCCTTCGTGCTGATCTACTTCCTCAAATTGGGTTATTGGGGATTGGTCGCTTCTGGTGTGGTGTCTGGCATCTTCACCTTTACGGTGTTCGTCAAGTTTGTCTGGAGCGACTATGATATCCGGCCTATCTGGGACCGTAACTGGAAACGGGTACGTCAGATGCTGAAGATCGCCCTGCCGCTGGTGCCTCACACCTTGGGCTTCGTCCTGCTGACCAGTTCTGCCCGTATCGTCATGAGCCAGTATCATGTTTCCTACGACGAGATTGGTCTGTTCAGTCACGGCAGTTCGATGAGCGATTATGCGGTGGTCGTCACCTCTGCTTTGGTGATGGCCCTGTCGCCACAGATCCAGCGTTTCTTCAGGAGTGCAGACTTTAGGTCTTACCGCAAGCTCTATTTCCTGTGTCAGGCAGTGGCGTTGGTGACGTCGTTCCTGATCTGCGTCTGGATGCCGGAGATATACGCATTGCTCATACGGAATGAGAGTCTGGCGCAGTCCAGCGATATTGCCTGTCTGCTCTGCTTTGCCAATGTGGTGTTCGCCTTCTACACGTTCATGAGTGCTCCCGTGTTCATCGAGAAAAACACGATGCAGCTGCTGTGGCTGGTGTTCGTACCAGGTATCCTGAACTTCGTGCTCTGTTACACGCTGATACCCGTTTTTGGATATAGGGCCGCGATCTACTCTACGATTGTCTCGTACTGGAGCCAGCTGATGATCCCGTTCTTTGTCGGCTATTATAAGGGCAGCGTACGTCAGTGGCTGGGGGCCAGACGGTTGATCCTAGTCATTCTGCTGGTGATCCTGGCAGACCTGTTCATCGCCAATCAGATCATGCATACAGAACTCTGGGTGAAGATGATCGTATCGGCGGTGGCTGTTATCTCACTCTGGTATTTCTACAGGCGCCAGCATCTCTATGAACTGGTATAGTGTGTTCGTATGAAGGTCAGTATCATCATTCCCGTCTATAACGTCGCCCCTTTCGTGGCAGACTGCATCCGTAGTGTGATGCGTCAGACCTGGGAGGGACAGCTGGAGTGTATCTTCGTCGATGACTGTGGTACGGATGATAGTATGGAGGTTGTCAGCAGTGTCATTCAGGACTATCAGGGACCGATTGACTTCAAGACGGTCAGGCATGAACAGAACAGAGGGTTGTCAGCAGCCCGCAATACAGGAATGGCAGCAGCTACAGGCGATTATGTCTATTTCCTCGACAGTGACGATGAGATCACGGAAGACTGTATTGAGGCATTGGCCCGTCCGATGAAGGAGGAACGTCTGGATGTGACGGTCGGGGATTATCGTATTATCGGGACAGGAATGCCAAAGATCCAGTTGTTCCTGTCTGATGATCATATATTGAGAGGTCGTGAAGTCACTCATGCCTATCGCTATAAGGAGTGGTATATGATGTCTGTCAACAAGCTGTATCGGACGGATTTCCTCAGGGAGAACGACCTGCGTTTCCGTGAGGGAATTATCCACGAAGACGAACTGTGGAGTTTCCAGATCGCTTGTCTGGCGAAGTCTATGGCATGTGTCAGACAGGAAACCTATCTCTATAAATTACGGGAGGGAAGTATCACAGTCAGGGATTTTTCCCCCAGACGGGCAGAATGCATGAATATCATCCTGAAGGAGATGTGTGAATTCTCCCAGAAGCATGGTTTGACCAAGGATCAGGATGTACACAATATCATCCAGAACTTCCGCATCGACTGTCTGAATAAGGTGAGGTTGGGAGCACCTGACAAGCTCCATGATTTCTACCGCGATCAGCGTCGGATGATGACGACGTCCTGGCTGAATAGCTGTCGTATCAATGGGACGGATCTCAAGAAACAGGTGCGAGATTTCCATATGGTATTGCCTATCCCTTTGGTCTATCCCTATCTTGGCATGTTGTTACGCTATTTCGAGAAACAGTCGTGCTCATGAAGGTTAGTGTGATCGTCCCAGTCTATAACACGAAAGACTATCTGACCCGTTGTGTCGATAGTCTGCTCTGTCAATCCTTCTCGGATTTTGAGCTGTTGTTGATCGATGACGGCAGTACTGACGGGAGCAGCGAACTATGTGACGCGTTTCAGGCAAAGGACAGTCGTGTGCGGGTGTTCCACCAGCAGAATGGTGGTGTGAGTGCCGCCCGTAACTATGGTGTCCAACAGGCTCAAGGGGAGTGGATATGCTATGTCGATAGTGATGACGAGGTACGGTGTGAGTATCTGCAGGATATGGTAAGCGCTGTCGATGCGGAAGACCTGTTGGTGATGGGTAATATCTCCGATCCCCGGCTCAAGGGATTTTTGACAGAGGATGTCAGTCTGCAGGGACAGGAGATGGTGAGATATCTGCTGAGTCATCACATATTGAACTTATCTGGGCCCGTGGCCAAACTGTTCAATCGCAACGTTTTGTTGAAACATGATATCCATTTTCCGACAGGTATTCATTATGCCGAGGATATGATCTATTACTTCCGATATCTGAATCATGTCAGTCAGGTGGCTCTCCGCCAGTCGGAGAATTACCTGGTAACGATGCGTGAGGGCTCACTCAGCAGGGGTTATTATCCCTTTGAGGCGGAGTATCAGTGCTTTCAGTACTGTCTGGCGGAGTTGACAACTTTTGTCGGGAGGTTGGGAGTATCCTCAGAGGAGACGACGGCATTGGTTTGGCGGAGCAGGACATCAGATATCTTTCTCCATAGCATTAAGAGCCTCTATGCCCCCTCCAACGGATACAGCAGGGAGGAGCAGATGCGTCGTTTGCGTGAGATTCCCGCAGACTATTATAAACACTTCGGACAGGGCTTCCAACCGGATGGATTTTCTTCCGCCATCATCAAGTATCTAGTTGCCCACCGGATGTTTACGATATTGTTGATCATGGGTTCTATGTACGAGAGAGCCCTCCATAAGAAAAAGTCATGAGTGAGATAAAAGAAATCAAGGTGTCTGTCTGTGTCCCGGTCTATGGGGCAGAGAAATACATGGAGAAATGTGCCCGTTCGTTGTTCGAACAGACCTACGAGGATATTGAATATGTCTTTGTCAATGATTGTACCCCAGATCGCAGTATAGAGGTTCTTCGTCAGGTGATGGAAGATTACCCTGAGCGTAAAGAGGCGGTGAAGATCGTGGATCACGAACACAACTGCGGGTTGTCTGCTACCCGTCGTACTTGTGTGGAACAAGCAACGGGAGACTATATCATCCATTTCGACGATGATGACTATATGGAACCTGATGCCATTAGCCGTTATGTATCCTGTGCCATTGAGACGGGTGCGGATATGGTGGTGGCTGATCATTATTTCGTTTACGAGGATAAGGCGGTTCCGCATCATGATGTTGTTCCTGATGATAAGGCTGAATATGTGCGCCGTCTGCTGACGCGAAAGTCAACGATTGAGGTATGGGGAAGACTCTTACGCCGTTCCTTCATTATCGAGAATCATCTCTTTGCTCCTGACAGACTTGATCTTGGGGAGGATTATGTGATCGTGCCTGTGATGGCCTATAAGGCGGCTAAGGTCGCTAAGGTTGATGCACCGTTGATTAATTATGTGAAGTATAATACGACTTCTGGCTCTACTGTCGTCAGTCATCATAATCTGGAAACGATCATCCAGGCGATGTCGATGCTCTGTGACTTCTTCTCCCAGATAGATGATGCGGCAGACTATGCAGAGGCCCTCCAACAGGCGAAACTGTATAACAAGGTAACCCTTTATGGGATGGCTGCCAAGAAGGACTATGGCTTTATCCGGCCACTTTATCCGGAGGTCAGCGTCTGGAAGACACCTATTGATTTAAAGTATAAGTTGTTGTTGATGCTGGCATCATGGGGATGGGATTCCCTTGTGTTCCGTGTGGTCAGTATTTTCAAAAGATAAGATGATCGTCTATTTGTCTTTCTTGTTCGTTCTGCTCTCCATCTTTGGGGTCGCCTTCTCGCCAGACGTCTTCGACAGGCCGTTCTGTGCGATAGAGATGGTCTCATTCCTGGTGTTTGGTGGGCTATTCCTCAGACATAAGATCCTGCGGAACGGACTGATCTGTTTTGATACTTTCTTCATTCCTTCATACTTGCTGGTCAACTATGCCCATGCAGTGTTTATCTATCCGGATGATCAGTTCCTGCCGGCCTTCTTGTTTGCAACGCATTCTGAGGTGATCCCATACGCAGTGGCTGTTGCTCAGTTGGGCATTTCCATGTATATGCTGGCCAGTACGTTGTTTGAGAAGTCAGGCCCTGTGTGCAAGGACTGGAAGGTTGAGATTCCGCAGATGGCCGTCACACGTGCAGCGTGGGCCTCGGTACTGGCGGGCTTGGGCATCTTCGGCTATGTCTTCCTGACTAACAGTGTTCAGGAGTTCATACATATCTTCCCACGTCTGATGGCTTTGATTATGGCGTTGATAGGTCTCTCCTGGTTTTATCAGGCACAACAGCTCGAAGAGGGTGAACGGGGAATCATGCCCCTGCTCAAAAGGAACAAGCTGAATATCCTGGCGGTTGCGCTGTTCTCTTCCAGTCAGTTGTATATCGGTAGTAGAAGTGAGGTGATCCTTCTGTTGTTTGTGGTCCTGCTGATCGTTGATGCCTATTATATCAAAATTAAATTCAAGGTATTGCTCCCTGCCATTGTGGTGAGTATTATCCTGATGGGACTGCTGATGATTACCCGTGTGTCGAAATACAGTTTGATGGAGGTGTCGGTGGTAGAGTCTGTGGAGTACGGCTTCAAGACCATCATGGAGTCTCCCAATATCCTGTGGATGCTGTTGACGGACTTTGTTGTCAATGCCAAGACTTTATATGAGGCCGTTGACTATGTGAATGTGAACGGCTATCTTTATGGTCTTCCCTATATCCCATATCTGTTTGTATTCCTCCCGATGGGTGGTTCTGTTCTCGTGAATCTCCTGACAGGCGAGCAAGTTGCCGATCTGGCCTCTGGTGTGCTCTTGTCCTATTTCGCAGGTGCTACGTATGGACTGGGAATGAATCTGGCTGGCGATCTCTACATCAACCTGACTATCGTTGGTGTCTGTGTCATGATGTTCTTGCTGGGACTTCTGTTGGCCCGTGCGGAATCCCCGAGCTCGAAGTATCAGTATTTTGTGTATATGTCACTCTTTGCGCATTGTATTCTTTTGGTGCGTGCGGATATTTTCTGTTGGCTTTCATTCTTCGTATTTTATCTCATCCTTGACTGGCTGATGCGTATTCATGTCAATGGGGAGGAGACGGAGGAAACGGTCAGTGAAGAAACATCATAATTTGGGTTACTATGGCAGTATTATTTCAGATCAATGTAGCGGCTAACTGGGGATCCCATGGTCGTATAGCCGAGGGAATCGGTGAGATTGTCCAGAGTCATGGCTGGGATAGTTATATCGCCTATGGAAGGTATGCTAATCCGAGTAAGTCGCATCTGATAAAGGTTGGTGGTTTCTACGACCAGTATCTTCATGGAGCTCGCTCTCTCCTTTTTGATCGGCATGGTCTGGGTTCTAAGGGAGCGACGTGGCGTCTCATCCAGAACATTGACTATGTCCAGCCAGATATCATCCAGTTGCATAACATTCACGGTTACTACCTTAATTATCCTGAACTCTTCGATTATCTGTCAAATCTTGATGTGCCGGTAGTATGGACGCTTCATGATGCCTGGCCTTTTACAGGTCATTGTGCTTTCTTTGATTCTGTCCATTGTGACAGGTGGAAGAGCGGGTGCTATAATTGTCCTCAGAAAGGGACTTATCCTCCCTCCATCCTAATGGATAGGAGCAAGAGAAATTATGAACAAAAACGTAAATGTTTCACTTCGTTGAGGAATCTGACCATTGTGCCTGTATCCAACTGGCTCAACGGACTTCTTGACGAGTCTTTCCTGAAAGATATCCCACGTGTATGTATTCATAATGGGGTGGATATGGAACTGTTCTGCCCCAACGACATGCAGGCTTCATTTGAACCAGGGAAGAAGGTCGTCTTAGGAGTCAATAGTGTATGGGAGAAGCGGAAAGGTCTTTCTGACTTTGCAGCATTACGTTCCTTGCTTGACGATCAGCATGTCATCGTTCTGGTGGGCTTGAGCAGGAAGCAGATCTCACATCTGCCAGAAGGTGTCATTGGTATTGAGCGAACGAATAACATACAAGAACTGTCTGCCTATTATTCACGGGCGAATGTCTTTGTGAATCCTACCTATGAGGATAATTTCCCGACCACCAATCTGGAGGCGCTGGCTTGTGGCACTCCTGTCATTACCTATCAGACAGGTGGTAGTCCTGAAGCCATTGATACGGATAGTGGCGTCGTTGTCCCTGTGGGCGATGTTCAGGCTTTGGCAGACAGTATTCAGCAAGTTTGTCAGGAACCCAAGAAATCAGAGACCTGTCGGAAGAGGGTGGAGCAGTGCTTCCGCAAGGAAGACAGGTATCAGGAGTATTACGATCTCTACTCCTCATTGTTAAAACGGTAATACATGTATGAAAATATCTATTATCACTGTTACCTATTATAGTGAACGTACCATCCGGGACACGATGGACAGTATTCTCCGCCAGACCTGGCAGAACTATGAGTACATCATCGTAGATGGCGCCTCCAAGGACGGCACACTGGACATCATCAAGGAGTATGAGCCACGGTTTGGTGGTAAGATGCGTTATATCAGTGAATCCGATAAGGGCATCTATGATGCGATGAACAAGGGTTTTGCTATGGCCACAGGCGATGTGATCGGTACTCTCAATTCCGATGACTTCTACACCTCCGACGATGTCCTCCAGGCTGTTGTCGATGGTTTTGGTGGGGAATATGTCGATGCGGTCTATGCGGATATCCATTATGTTGGCAACGATGATCTGAATAAAAGTGTGCGTTACTACTCTTCAGGGGTCTTCCGTCCGTGGATGATGCGTTTTGGTATGATGCCAGCCCATCCCTCTTTCTATTGTCGGAAAGCGGTCTATGACCATTATGGCGCGTTTGACACCACCTATCGCATTGCGGCTGACTTTGATATCCTGATGCGCCTCCTGTTTATCCATCGTATCCGAACCCGTTATATCAAGAAGGACTTTATCACGATGCGTATGGGTGGAGCTTCCACCACAGGCTATGGCAGCTGGTCGTTGATCATGAAGGAACATCTGCAGATTATCAAGAAATACAGGGTTGTATCCAACCGTTTCATGTTGAGCCTGCGCTATATCTATAAACTATTTGAATTCTTATGATGCTTTATATTTCTCTTCTCGTACCGTTTTTGCTCAACATCATACTGGCTACGTATATCATACCGCGTATCCTGGTGGTGAGCGTGAAGAAAGATCTGGTGATCCCCTCTGAGACAAGGAGTAAGGGACGCCTAAGAGTGCCCCGTCTGGGGGGGGTGTCCTTGTTCCCCATTCTGGTCATCAGCGTAGGTTCCACCATCGTACTCCTGCTATCGTCCTTTGCTGAGTCGTTCTTGAGTATGGAGGATAAGATATCCTTTGTACAGTATATGTTTGGTTTGGCAGGCCTGACGACGATGTACCTCTTGGGAGTCATGGATGATCTTTTAGGTGTCTCAATCACTTCCAAGCTTATTATACAGACCCTGGCGGCCTCATTGATTCCTCTGTCTGGTCTGTGGTTGAATGATCTGCACGGCCTGTTGGGTATCTTTGAACTGCCTGCTATAATAGGTATGCCTCTGACGGTGTTGCTGGTGCTATACATCACTAACGCCATTCCTATGTTGGACGACGTAGATGGTCTGGCATCTGGTCTGGCGATGATTGCCTTTACGGTATTGGGATGGTTGGCTTATCTGGCAGGTGAACCCCTCATGATGATCGTTTGTGTGGCTATGACGGGTATGCTTATACCTTTCTTCTATCGTAATGTGATGGTGCGACGCATCGGCTGGCGTAACATCTATCTGGGTGACACGGGTGGTCTGACCATCGGTTATGTGCTGAGCTTTGTCGTGATCGTTCTCAGTAGGTTGGGAGGTACGAAACTACCTGATGGCGTCATCATGACCTGTTTTGGAACGTTGATCATTCCGATGTTCGACGTGCTTCGTGTTGCCGTAACCCGTATTATCAACCATCGTAATGTGTTCTTACGCGATAATAACCATATTCATCATCGTCTGATTCAAGGTGGTATGCGCCCAATGACAGTGCTGGTGACAATTCTGCTTATCTCCGCCTTCTTCGTGGTATTCAACATGATTGGTGTGTGGTCGAACTGGAACCTGTCACTGCTGTTTATGGGAGATGTGATCGTGTGGATTGTTATACAGGTAGTAATCAGTTATTTCAAGAACAAGAATAGAGATTTGATAAACAATGGATGAAGTAATTTTGTTTTCCGTATATTTCCCCTTCCTGTTGGCGACCCTGTTAGGTTGGCTCTTTATCCCGAGAGTACTCATTCTGAGCCATCGTAAACGTCTCTTCGATATGCCTGACGAGCGGAAGACGCATGACTCGCCAGTGCCTCGTCTGGGTGGTATCACCTTCCTGCCCATCCTTCTGATATGTGTCTGTATGATGGCAGGTATCTGGGTGAATAGGGGAATGCCTT
This sequence comes from Prevotella sp., assembly GCA_017965475.1. Lineage (GTDB taxonomy): Bacteria > Bacteroidota > Bacteroidia > Bacteroidales > Bacteroidaceae > Prevotella. The sequence continues at coordinate 11,687 of JAGCPV010000029.1, read as the reverse complement.
TCCAGATCTATGGGCTCGATACCATTGTGATTCGTTTCGTCCTGCTCTTCGTGGGTATGATGATCCTCTATCTTGTCGGGGTGGTTGACGACCTGATAGGGGTGTCCTATCAGCCGAAATTCCTGGCGCAGATTACTAGTGCCATCTTCTTCCCTTTATCTGGTCTCTGGATTCATGATCTCTCTGGTCTGTTCTGGCTCCATGAGATCCCTGCATGGGTAGGTATCCCATTGACGGTTTTTGTCGTCGTCTATGTCACCAATGCGATCAACCTCATCGATGGTGTGGATGGTCTGGCTGCGGGTATCTGTTTCGTGGCATTCTTGACATTAGGTCTTGCGGCCAGAGGACAGTATATCCTGATGATTGTCGCCTTTGGTATGTTGGGTATCTTACTTCCTTTCTGGGCCTATAATGTCTTTGGCAATATTGAGAAAGGTCACAAGATATTTATGGGTGATACGGGCAGCCTCACACTGGGCTATCTGGTCAGTTTCTTCCTGATCTATATGGCGAGCGGTTCTGGTGTGGATTTCCCTCGTGAGATGCTGATCATCGGTCTATCTACAATGGCAGTACCTATGTTTGATATCGTCAGGGTGGTGATGGCACGCATCCGTAATCATCGTAACCCCTTCCTTCCTGACAAGAACCATATCCACCACAAACTGCTTCGTACAGGTATTAGTCCACGATGGGTTATGCTGATACTGGTCCTCGTCTCCTTGAGTATCATCTTAGTCACTAAGTGGTGTGTTGATCTGCGGATCGGAACAACATGGATATTCTTGATAGATGTGGGAATATGGCTGGTGTTCGATTATACGGTCAACTATTTTATCCACAATAATCACCGGCTTCGTTACGAGTGATTATTGTAATACCTTATTATTTATTGGGATAATCTTTGATAGAGTTCTTCTGCAACGGTCCTACATGCCTTGTAAGACCAGTGTGTGTCGTTGAACATATAGATATCCTTCTCTCCCTTGTCAACTAATGGCTGAAGACACTGCTTTGTCAATAGCAGAGAAGTGTTCTCGCCAATAATCCTTTCAAGATCTTCGTTGATTGTCTTGACAGGGAACGGGTTATCAACAATGTGGTTCTGATAGATATCATACTTGTCAGCCGCAATCAGGAATATTACTTTGACCCCTTTTTCCTCTCCTTTCTCAAGTAAGATGTCAAACACCTGCTTGACTTTGTTACCGTTACGTATGGAAACACCCATTTCTATATCATCTCTGAAGAAGTACAAGTCCCTTGGCTTGTCTGAAGAGAACAGATCCGTATCCAACTCCTCCTTATAGATGGGAGTTACCCATCCAACTTGGTAGAGGAGATAATCCCTTGCTCTTGATAATGACCACGAATCTGAGGATGGCGCGCCACCTTCGGAGTACTGCCTTTGTACCTCTATCAGATCCTTGTCAAAACGTTCTATCTTCGTCTCAAAGTCACGCTCTATCATCTCAATGACCAGCGTCTTGATGTTCGTGGAATCTATCACGTTCTGATCCAACAAGTTGTACGCATACTGAATAGGACTTCCGTACAACCTCCAGAATATATTCGCCACCTGGAGCCCCTTTTCACACAGATAGTTTTGGTAGCCGACATTCAGTTGCTGCGAGAAAGAGTCACCTATTGTCAAGACATCTGTTCTGATAGATTTGATTTCCTCTGTCTGAATAATGGTATAGACCAAAGTGTCTTTATTCTCGTATTCTTTGAGCATCCTGTTGTATTCGTGTCCAAAGGGGATGCAGGCTAATCTGCCGATGTCGCCGCTTACCTGAGGGAGAACGTAGAGCGACAGATAACATGTCACTGCTACGAGAATCAGCCAGATTGGCAAGACCGTATATAGTATCTTTATCAGGAACTTCTTCATAACTAGAATTGGAAATAGATGAATGTTTGAACTTCTCCTGAATATACGAACATGATATAGACAAGGGCCGCATAGATCGCATATCGTGTCAATGCATACTTAAACAAGCCTGTACCAGGGAACTGTAGTGCATGCTGCTTGTCTCTCTGCAGCCATTCTACAACCAGCAGCAAGACACCGTAGATCAGATGCTTCCTGCCAGCGGTGATGTGATAGTCATCAAACAGAGTGGTAAACATCCGGGTGATAAAGTCATAAGCCTGCGCCATATTCTCTGCACGGAAGATGATCCAGCCGATGATCACGAGGACAAACGTAATTGCCATCTGCCAGAACTCCTTCAGAGACGGGAGTAGTCTGTCTTTTGCTACCACATCCTTTGACTTGGTGTTAATGCCAAATAGCACAAAGAAAGCGATCAGACAGGCATGATATAGTCCCCAGCAGATAAAAGTCCAGTTAGCGCCGTGCCACAGGCCACTGACAAAGAACACGATCAAGGTGTTGCGGATGATCTTCCAGCGGGCGCATCGGCTTCCTCCGAGTGGGAAATAGATGTAATCCCTGAACCAGGTCATCAGCGAGATATGCCACCTGCGCCAGAACTCAGGAATGGTGCGGGAGAAATAAGGGAAGTTGAAGTTTCGCATCAGATTGATGCCAAAGAGCCTTGCCGTACCGATGGCCATGTCGGAATAGCCAGAGAAATCACAGTAGATCTGGAAGGTGAATAATATACCCATGACCAATAAAGACAGGCCATTCATATCCGAATAGCTGTCCCAGAAGGTATTGACCGTATAGGCACAGTTGTCTGCAATGAAGATCTTCTTGAAGAGTCCCCAGAGGATCTGGCGCAACCCATCCACCGCCTTGGCATAGTCAAACTGACGATTCCGTTGGAACTGTGGCAGGAGATTCGTGGCTCGCTCAATAGGACCAGCGACCAGTTGCGGGAAGAAACTGATGTAGGCGAAGAACTCCACGATGTCATGGGTGGCAGGCAGTTTTCTCTGATAGACATCAATGGAATAGCTCAGTGCCTGGAAGGTGTAGAAGCTGATACCGACTGGTAGGATGATATCCATCGTTACCCAGTCGAGATGATAGCCCATCATGCCAAACAGCGCATCCAGATTCTCCACAAAGAAGTTGTAATACTTGAACGTGCCAAGAATGCCGAGATTCAGCACGATATTGGCAGCGCTCACTGCCTGTTGCCATCGTCTTCGCCCTTCATATCTCTCAAGTAACAGGCCACTTGCATAGCTGAAGAAGGAGGTCAGGGCTATCAAGAACAGAAAGCGCCAGTCCCACCATCCATAGAAGATGTAGCTTGCAACGACGACCAACAGGTTCTGCCACTTCCGTTCGCGGAACACGAACCAGTAGAGCAGGAACGCTATCGGCAGGAATACTAGAAACTCGAAAGAATTGAAGAGCATATTTAAACTTCGATTTTATATCATATCTTGATTATCGGATGAACAGCAGTTCCCTGTACTTCGGCAGTGACCAGAGACCATCCTCCACAATCATCTCCAGATGATCCGTCTCATCGCGGATGAGATCCATCTTCGGACAGACGGTATCGTGGTAGGCGATGGCTCGCTGGTGGATACTGGGAATCCTGTTGGCGATACGACGGGCATTGGTCAGTTCCTCAACGAGTTGCTCGATACGTTCCGTACGTTCGGCAATCTCCTCGATGAGCTTCATGTTACGTGAGGAAAGGCGCTCTGCCCGTTCTTTTGGGAAGACATCCTTCATGCCTTGCACGTTTTTGATGAGCTGACTCTGGTAATGAGTAGAGACAGGGATGATATGGTTTATCGACAGGTCTCCCATCACACGGGCCTCAATCTGGACGGTCTTCACGTAGGTTTCCCATTTCACCTCGTTACGGGCCATGAGTTCCTTACGGTTCATCACCTTGGTGGATTCAAACATCCTTACACTTGATGCGTCGAGGTAGTGCTCGAAGATCTTCGGACAGGACTTCTCGACATCCAGTCCTCTTCTCGCAGCCTCCTTGACCCATTCCTCGCTGTAGCCATTGCCGTCGAAACGGATGGGCTTACAGGTCTTGATGTCCTCACGCAACACGTCGAGGATGGCTGACACCTTACTGTCGCCAGCAGCCATTTTCGCATCCACCCGCTCTTTGAACTCCAGCAGGGCTTCAGCCATCGCCGAGTTCAGGGCGATCATGGCCGAGGCACAGTTGGCTGAGGAGCCAGGGGCACGGAACTCGAAACGGTTACCTGTGAAGGCGAAGGGTGATGTCCTGTTTCTGTCTGTATTATCAATAATCAGATCAGGGATCTGGGGGATATCAATCTCCATACCTTGTTTGCCCTTGAGCACGAAGAGGTCTTCCTTGTCACTCAGTTCGATATGGTCTAACAGTTCCGTCAACTGTTTCCCCAGGAAGGAACTGATAATGGCAGGAGGTGCCTCGTTGCCTCCGAGACGGTGGGCATTGGTGGCACTCATGATGGAGGCCTTCAGCAGGCCGTTGTGACGATATACGGCCATCAGTGTCTCCACAATGAAGGTCACGAACCGCAGGTTCTCCTCTGGTGTCTTGCCAGGGGCGTGAAGAAGGGTGGTCTTGCCATCGTGCTCTGCAGTGAGGCTCCAGTTGTTGTGCTTACCTGATCCGTTGATGCCATCGAAGGGCTTCTCATGGAGGAGCACGCGGAACCCATGATTCCTTGCCACTCGTTTCATCAGTGACATGAGCAGCATGTTATGATCGACAGCGAGGTTGCACTCTTCGAAGATAGGTGCGAGCTCGAACTGGTTGGGCGCCACCTCGTTATGACGGGTCTTACAGGGAATGGCGAGTTCCAGTGCCTGCATCTCCAGATCCTTCATAAAGGCCTGTACGCGATCAGGGATGGTGCCAAAGTAGTGATCGTCCATCTGCTGGTTCTTGGCACTCTCGTGTCCCATCAGCGTGCGTCCTGTCATCAGCAGGTCAGGACGAGCGGAGTAGAGTCCCTCATCCACGAGGAAATACTCCTGTTCCCAACCCAGGTTCACCTGCACCTTCTTCACATCATTATAAAAGAGTGAACACACCTCCTGGGCTGCGATATTGACAGCATGGAGGGAACGGAGCAACGGTGCCTTGTAATCCAGCGCCTCACCTGTGTAGGCGATGAAGATGGTGGGGATACAGAGGGTGTCGTCGATAATGAACACGGGTGATGTGGGGTCCCATGCGGAATAGCCTCGGGCCTCGAACGTATTCCTGATACCACCGTTGGGGAAAGAAGAGGCGTCAGGCTCCTGCTGTACGAGCAGTTTCCCACTGAAGTTCTCTACCATACCGCCCTTGCCATCGTGCTCCACGAAGGCGTCATGCTTCTCGGCAGTACCCTCTGTCAGAGGCTGGAACCAGTGGGTATAGTGGGTGGCGCCCATCTCCTGGGCCCATTGTTTCATGCCCTTGGCAACAGCATCAGCGATGCTCCTGTCCAGACTGGCACCATTGTCCATCACGTCGATCATCTTGTTATAGACATCGGCGGGCAGGTATTTGTACATCTTCTCACGGTTGAAGACATACTTGCCGAAATATTCAGAGGGTCGTTCGGAGGGCACTCTCACCTCTAAGGCCTTTTTCTTGAAGGCTTCCTCAACGACTTGGAATCTAAGAAGGTTTGACATATCTCTTTGGTTGTTTGAAGTTTGCTGTTTAGAAAGTGGCCAGACTGACGCCCATCAGTATGCGGGCATTCTGGGTTACGGGATTGGTGTGGAGTTCAATGAACACGGGGAGCTTGAAGCCCTTACCCAATGGGAAATTCTTCGTTGCGCGCAGGGAGAGCATGTTGACGGCAAAGCCGTCGGCATAGAGATAGACGGGATGCATGCTGATGTCCTCATAGTTGCCATCTTCAACCTCCTCATAGAAAACAATACCGCCCGAGCTCTCATAGGGACAGATGCCTGCACGGAAGTCCCAGTCGAGGTCGTAGAACTTGAACGGTACGGATAGTTCGATCCACGAGGAGTAAGCACGGTTGCCGTTGATCTTAAAGTCGTTGCCGGCAAAGATGGTGTGCCACGTGAGTGAGCCATACTTACATTCGTAGCCTATCTTTCCTTCGAACTGATGCCCGGTCTCCCTGCTTTTGTAATAGAAATAGCGAGTGTCTGTGGCATCCTCAACCCACATGTCGGAAACGCCAATGTTGAATCCCTTATAATTATAGGTAAGGTGGATATCCACTTCCTCATACTCGTCTTGGGTGAAACCCATGCTGCCTTCGACGCAAAGATCCAGTCCCTTCCAGCTGATACCGACCTCAGGCTGGAAACACACATTGCCCATATCCTGTCCGCGCCACATGTAATGACTGACGAGCAAGGCGTCGAGATAGGGCGTCGGCTTATCCTGAGCCGAAACCATCATGGGGAGGATAGCGAGAAGATATGATAATAGTCTTTTCATTTAGTCAATAAACCTTTCTAAAATATCTGTGTAGCTGTCGATACGACGGTCACGGAGGAAGGGCCACCAGCGACGCACCTGTTCAGAGTGGTCCATATCCATCTCGACGATGATACTCTCCTCATCATCGTCACAAGCTTCATAGACGATCTCTCCCTGAGGACCGGCCACGAAGGAGGTGCCCCAGAACTGGATGCCGTTGGTCTGTCCACTGGGATCAGGCTCGAAACCCACACGGTTTACGGCAATAACGGGCAGACCATTGGCGACGGCATGACCTCTCATCACCGTCTGCCAGGCACGACGCTGGCGCTGTTGTTCCTCTGGCGTGTCGTTGTCTGCATAGCCGATGGCAGTGGGGTAGATGAGCAGTTCCGCACCCTGAAGGGCCATCAGACGGGCAGCCTCAGGATACCACTGGTCCCAGCACACCATCACACCCAACTTTCCCACGGAGGTCTGGATGGGATGGAAGCCGAGATCGCCAGGAGTGAAGTAGAACTTCTCGTAATAGGCGGGATCATCGGGGATATGCATCTTACGATAGGTACCTGCGATGGTGCCGTCTTTCTCCAGCACCACAGCCGTGTTATGATAGAGCCCGGGGGCACGCTTCTCAAACAGTGAGGTGACGATCACCACACCAAACTGCTGGGCCAGTTCCCCATAGAACTTCGTCGAAGGACCTGGGATGGGCTCTGCGAGGTCAAAGTTATCGACATCTTCTGTCTGACAGAAGTAGAGCGAGTTGTGCAGTTCCTGAAGCACAATCAACTCAGCGCCCCGTTTGGCGAGGTCTCTGATACCTTCTGCCAGACGTAGCAGGTTGTCTTTGGTGTCAGCAGTGTTGTGCTGCTGCAGGAATCCTATCTTCAGTTCTTTCATATCCTTGGATATTGCATGGTGCAACAATGGAGCGAACCATGTTGCTTGATAACACTTCGACAGTCGATACCAACGATCTCCCTGTCAGGGAAGGCCTCGCCTATCAGGCGCAGGGCTTCTGCATCGAGGTCAGGCTGGTCGTAGGTAGGACAGAGCACGGCCCCGTTGATCACGAGGAAGTTTGCGTAGGTCGCAGGCAGCCTGTCACCTTCGAAGCGGATAGGGCGGGGCAGAGGCAACTTCACGAGACGGTAGGGCTTACCCTCCAGGGTACGGAACGTCTTCAACTGCTCCTCCATCCGTTTCAGTCCTTCGTACTGTTCATCCTGCGGGTCGTCACAGCCTATATATAATAAGGTGTCGTCAGGACAGACGCGCACCAGGGTGTCGATATGTCCATCCGTATCGTCTCCTGTCAGACTGCCGTGATCGATCCATACGACGCGCTCAGCACAGAGTGCCTTCTTCAGTCGCGCTTCAATCTGCTCTTTGGTCATGGGCTGATTCCGATGAGGCGCCAACAGACAGCAGGAGGTGGTAAACACCGTGCCTCTTCCGTCACTCTCTATCGATCCTCCCTCCAGCACGAAGTCCAGACAGTCGATATACTCGCCTTTGATCCGTCCTTCGTCATAGAGTCTGCGATTGATGGCGTTATCGAGCTCCGCAGGAAACTTTTCGCCCCAGCCGTTGAAACAGAAATCGAGCAATCGTCTCCCACCTTGGTCATCCACCAGTGAGATAAATCCGTGATCTCTCGCCCATGTGTCGTTGCTGGGCTCTCCCACGATGATGAGCTCCTCCCGTTTCCTGATCTCGCGCGCCATCTCCTCATAGGTCGCCGTGATCTCTTCCAACATAGGAGCCCAGTCTGTTCTGGCGTGCGGCCATGTCAGCTGTACGCATTCCTGAGGCTCCCATTCTGCGGGTAATCGCCATCCGGATGTACGGTCTCTGGTGTCGGAACTCATAATTCGCTGCAAAGTTACAAAAAAAACGGCAATTGCTGATGGCGTGATGATATTTTTTTGTAATTTTGCGCCAACAAATGATATGTTAGAGGTCAAGGACGCCACCATCTCCATCGGAGGTAAAACGCTCGTCAAGGGATTTTCGTTGATTGCGCAGGACGGGCAGATCACCTGTATCACAGGGTCGGAAGGCTCTGGGAAGACAACCTTTCTGCGTACGCTGATGGGTTTCCTGCCTGTGGAGGCTGGGTTCGTGAGTGTCGATGGCGAACTGCTGACGATGGATTCCGCCCATGCCTTCCGTCGTCTGATGGTCTATCTGCCACAGGCGATACAGACGCTGGCTCATCAGCTGAAAGCGCCAGAGGCGCCAGTCTGTGAGGCCGATGAGTATGGCGTGTGGAATGCGACGCTTCCCGCTGCTGTGTCAGAGCCGCAGCCAGAGCCCCTCTCCCCTGAGGCGATCTTCCAACTGGCGGAGAAAACCATCCGTGAGGCCCCTGACAAATCCATCGTGATTGCAGATGAACCTGCTGCCCATCTGACGCCAGAGCTGACAGAACAGATGTACGACCTGTTGCGCCAGCAGAAGGAGGCAGGAAAGACCGTGTTGATAGCCACCCGTAAGTCCCAGTTGCTGTCGCGGGCGGATTTAGTACTTAACTTAGACACATTCAGACAATGAACACAGAATTGGTATTACATACCTTATTAGGATTGCTCCTGCTCCTGATACCAGCAGGACTGCTTTATCTCCTGGAGCGCCCCATGCTCAAGACCTTCGGCATTGCCATTGGCCGTATGATCATTCAGTTGGCAGTGCTCTGCCTTGTAGTGTGGGGGCTGATCCGCGTCGATAGCCCTTGGCTCTTGATCCTGTGGCTCGTGGTGATCGCTGCCTATTCAGGCTGGCTGGTGGTGAAACGCTGTAAACAGGATGTCAGGAAGTTTTTGCTGCCTGTCTGTGCAGGTTTGTTGATAGGTGTGTCGCTGGTGGCTTTCTGGCTTCTGGGTTTGGTATTCCCAGTTCGCGTGTTCGACGCCCATTGGTTCGTACCTGTGACAGCCCTGTTGACGGGGCACGCCACAGCGATGATGATCCGAGGACTGAGCACCTATCTGTCTGCCTTGAAAGCGGATGAGCAGCAGTACGAATTCCTGCAAGGCAATGGTGTCGCCCATTTCAAGGCCCTCCAGCCTTTCCTCCGTCGCAGTCTGTTGGCTGTCATTTCCCCCACCGTTGCCAACCTCTCCGTGCTGGGGCTCACCTCGATGCCCCTGTTGCTGGTGGGTATTCTCCTTGGTGGTATATCACCTCTCCACGCCTTCATCCTGATGTTGGGCATGATTGCAGGCTGCGTCTCTGCCTCCGTCCTTTCCTTGGTGATTACCCTCTTCCTGGCGGACAAGAGCCTCTTCTCCGCTCCTCAAACTAAGTCAGAAAAAGAAATATACGAGAGCATATGAAACTCTTAGACGTGATTGGCGATAAGAAACAGAGGCAAGTGTGGTGGCGGGCCTTCCGCATCTGGCAGCGCAGGCCCCACGAACTGGCTCCGTTGAAGGAAGAGTGGCAGGTGTGTGCCTCCTGCGGCACCAGTTTCCAGGGAAACTATTGTCCGCGATGCGGACAGTCTGCCAAGGTGGGGCGCTTCTCGTTAAAGAAGGCACTCCTGCTCTTCCTCGACGTGTGGGGATTGGGCAACAGGGGTATGTTCCGCAGCATCCGCGACCTGATGCTCCGTCCCGGTTATATGATCCGCGACTATATCTGTGGCATGCAGTCGGCTTATTTCCCGCCCTTCAAGATGTTCTTCCTGTTGGCAGCCCTGTCGCTGGTCATCGAACATGGTTTTAATCTTACTGGGGATGAGGAGAACGCGAAAGAGGATATCAATAAAGAGTCGCTTGCAGTGGCGGACTCAGTCAAAAAAGAACTCGCCAAAGAGGGCATCTTCAAAAAAGGTGGCTTCACGTTCGAGTGGTCTGGGGACTCTGTGAAAATGGTGCAGACAGACTCTGTGGGGACGCCCCAGAAGGATGTCAAGGAAGGGACTAAGATTAGTTTTAACGGTCAGAATGTAGAGAAACCCTTATACGCGGCGGGTTTGAAGTTCGGCAAGATAATGAATACGCTCAGGAAGAAGAATCCTGCGATCTTCGCCCTCCTGACGCTGATGCTCTTCTCGCTGCCCTTGTACCTTTTCTTCCGCAAGTCGCCCTCGATACCCAACCTTCATTATCCGGAGTTCTTCGTGGCGCTGGTCTATACCGCGAATGCCTACTCGCTCTATTCGATTCTGGGCAATCTGCTGAGTTCAGGCATCATCAAACTGATAGCTGTGCTGATGGTCTTCGTGGCGCTGAAGCAGTTCTCTGGCTTCTCCAAGCGTCGCGTGTTGGGCTATGTCGTGCTGAGTGGTCTTATGACCTTCATCTTCTTGATCATCGTGGGGGCTGTCGTGATAGCCCTGACGGCTGTTTACTATGGTGTAGATATCAAATCCTAAATATGATGAAGCGAAACAACATACTGGTCTGTGCCCTGATGATGGTGATGCTGTCGTGTCAGGGACAAACGAAGGTGGTGGTGAAATACGAGCAGCCGGCACCGCTGAAGGATCGTCCTGAGCAGATCCTCCACAGGAAGGGCTTTACCATTTCCTATAATAACGAGACGAGGAACCCTAACTGGGTGGCGTGGCACCTGACGGAGGGGCATACGAAAGGCCCTCACCAGCGTAAGCAGGAGGTGTTTACTGAGGATTCTGAGGTGAAGACGCCTCGCGCCACGAACAGCGACTACTATAACTCGCGCTATGATCGTGGACATATGTGTCCTGCTGGCGATAACAAGTGGGATAAGGAGGCGATGCGTGAGTCGTTCCTCTTCACGAATGTCTGTCCGCAGAATCATGGGCTGAACAAATACGAGTGGAACGATCTGGAGATCCTCTGTCGTGAGTGGGCGCGAGAATACGGTGCCATTGATATCGTCTGTGGGCCCATCTATGGTGACATGATGGATCGGAAGACCATTGGTCGCAGTAAGGTGTGGGTGCCAGAGGCTTTCTTCAAGGTGATCCTCTGTCGTAAGGGCAATCCCAAGGCCATCGGCTTTATCTACCGCAATGAGGGTGTGAAGCAGACGATGGAGGAGGCAGTGCGCACGGTGGATGAGATCGAGGCACTGACAGGCATCGATTTCTTTCCAGCGCTCGATGACCAAGTTGAGGATAGGGTAGAGGCCAGAGCCCGTCTAAGTGACTGGTAAAGAGTTAAAAACGCTTAATAAATGAGAGGGCCGAGGCAAAGTCTCGGCTTTTCTTTGTACCTTTGCAGCGTGAAAATAAAAGAAGTGCTGAGCGCCCTTGAACGTTTCGCGCCTCTGCCCTTGCAGGAAAGCTGGGATAATGCTGGCTTGCAGGTTGGACTGACAGAGACGGAGGTTTCAGGGGCATTATTGTGT
>JAGCPV010000028.1 GCA_017965475.1 Prevotella sp. | reverse complement strand
TTGTGTAATTATACACTTATTATCCGACATTTCCTGATCCTCTTGACCCTTAATTCTCAATTAATTCGTAACTTTGCACACGATTTCGCTCGAATCTTAATTTAAATCAAGAAATATGTTTCACATTTACGAAGGCTTCAATCTCGTTGAGACGTATCACAAGATGCGTCATCAGCGGAAATACCATCCAGAAGACAGCACCAAGCGTGTCATTAAGATTGCCCTCGTGGCATTAGTAACCCTTGTGCTCTGGAACATGCCCACCGAGTGGTACGGCATCCAGAACCTCACCGTTATCCAACAGCGTATCATCGCCATCTTCGCGTTCGCCACGCTGATGTGGGTCCTTGAGATCGTCTCGTCATGGGCTACGTCTGTGGCTATCATCGTACTGATGTTGCTCTTCTGTTCCGACAGTGGTATCCTGCCGATGGTCAATGAGGAGGAAGTAGGCAAGCTCCTGTCATACAAAGGAGTGATGGCCACTTTCGCCGACCCCGTGATCATGCTGTTCATCGGTGGTTTCGTGCTTGCCATTGCTGCCACGAAGACGGGTCTCGACGCCCAATTGGCAAAGGTGTTGCTGAAGCCTTTCGGTACGAGAAGTGAGATGGTGCTGCTGGGCTTCCTGCTCATCACGGGTCTCTTCTCGATGTTCGTATCTAACACTGCTACGGCCGCTATGATGCTGACGTTCCTCACCCCCGTGTTCCGTCAGTTGCCTCCAGAGGGCAAAGGTCGTATCGCACTGGCCATGTCTATTCCCGTGGCCGCCAACCTCGGTGGTATGGGTACGCCCATCGGTACACCGCCGAACACCATCGCCCTGAAATACCTTAACGATCCTGAGGGACTGAACCTCGGTCTCGGCTTCGGTCAGTGGATGATGTTTATGTTCCCGCTGGTGGTCGTATTGCTGTTCATCAGCTGGCGCATCTTGCTCAGCATGTTCCCCTTCACTCAGAAACGCATCGAACTGAAGATTGATGGTGGCATGCAGAAAGGTTTTCAGTCAAACGTAGTGATTATTACGTTCTTCATCACCGTAGCACTCTGGTTGCTTGACAGTGTCACGGGCATCAACTCCTATACCGTAGCTATGATCCCCTTCATGGTGTTCGCCCTGACAGGTGTGATCAACAAGCGTGATCTGGAGCAGATCAACTGGAGTGTGATCTGGATGGTGGCCGGTGGTTTCGCCCTCGGTTACGGTCTCAACGCCTCCGGACTGGCTGCCAATGCCGTGGAGAGCATTCCCTTCGGTGACTTCTCACCGTTGCTCATCCTGTTGCTGGGTGGTGCCATCTGCTATTTGCTGTCGAACTTCATCTCGAACTCGGCCACCGCAGCCCTGCTGATGCCTATCCTGGCTATTGTCTGCGGTGCCATGGGTGATAAGCTCGATCCTATCGGAGGTACATCTACCGTCCTGATAGGCGTGGCCATCGCAGCCTCATCAGCTATGATCCTGCCCATCTCTACTCCACCGAATGCCCTGGCCTTCGCTACGGGACACGTGAAACAGAATGAGATGGCCAAGATGGGTGTCATCATGGGTATCATCTCCATGCTTCTTGGCTTCGGTCTCGTCTATCTGATGGGAACGCTGCACCTGATTTAATGACAGGGGCAAGGCCTCGAGATAAGAAAACTGCTTGCTGGGGTCAGGCCCCAGCAAGCAGTTTTCCTTTTCCAGGAATCTTATTCCTCGTAGTTCAACCGCATACCCTTGCTGTAGTCGAACTCATTGGCGGCTTGGTTCGCACGCTCAGCTTCCTGTTCGAGGTAACGCTGGTAGCCATCCTCGATCTCCGAGAGTTTGGCTTTGAGCAACTGATCTGCCTCATCCTTTGAGTTGTCGTAGATCTCTTTGATTGCCTCATGAGCCTCGTTGGCCTCTTCGACTGGGACATTCGTCAAGAGTTCCACGAAGGTGCCCGACTGCTTGGCGAACTCAGTATCGAGCCGCGCCAGACACTCCTTGTGGAAGGCCTTCGAGGTCTCGTTCAACAGGTCACGACGGTCCTTATCGACATCGGGCATCGTGTAGAAGACATAGCGCTCGTCCTCATTAACGATGTTCTTTTCCGTTTTCTCCTCCATTTTGAACTCGGGATGTACCTCGAAGATGCCCTCGATGACAGCCTGCAGATTGTTCTGGTTCTTGGGGGTAATCTTGAAATGATAGTCGTCGGGACGCTCGATGGTGGCCGTCTCCTCTAGGTTATAGGTACCATCAAGGGTGATGGTGGCCGGCATGAGTGCCGCTGGCTCAGCCTTGACACAGAGGTTCATCATACGGTAGTTGAACAGCGTGAGATAGCCGCCCATTTTCTGCTGGAATACGGTGATTTCCGCACTTAAATAGTTGTTCATATCTGAATCTTTTTGGTTCTTGGATGATGTTACTTCTCACAAAGCCTACTCCTGTGGCGCGTCCTCGGTCTTGAGTTTCGCACTCAGGCTGCCGCCGCTGCCACCGGCACCAGCTGCCATACCGTCGCTGATATTGGGTGACTTGAAGGCACTCTTGGCCTCGATGCTGTCACCGGAGATCTTCGGTGCCTTGAGCTCACCCTTCACCTCGGTCTTATCGTTGATGGTAGTAGCACCAAAGACATCGGTCTTGCTGCCGCCCACAGCGGTATTGCCACCATCGAGCTGTACCACGGCCTTGCCGTCGCCCTGTTGGGCCTCGAAGGTATTGTCGGCAAACAGTCCCATCTCCTCCGAGACGGCCTGCAGCTTCTTACTCTTGACATCCTTCGACTTCGCACCAACGAACATCTTCTCGCTGACGAGCACCATCGTACTGCCTTCGGCCAGTGCGGAGTCGGCATGGCTCTCCTTGTCGGTATCCATCGACTTCACGCTGACAGCCTTGGCATTAATGCTGACACTGCCTGTAGCCTTACCCTCACTGTCAGTGGCAGAGAGCGCCATCTTCTCGGCACGGATGGAGACCTGACTATCTGCTGTCAGTGCCTTCTCCTTGGCCTCACCGTTCTCGACATCATAATCGGCACTCTCCACAGTGAGCGTCTTCGAGTGGATGATGATGTCGCCCTCAGCGGTGTAGTTAGCCTTGGTGAGTTTGCCTTCCTCATCGACCTCCACATTGGCGACGTTTTCCGTAGAGACCTCGATGGTCTTGGAGCGGAGCTTGATCTTACTGTCGGCCGTGAGCTGCTTTTCCTTGCGTTTCGACTCTGCCAACTCATAGTCGATACTCTCGAGGGTGATATTCTTCGAGGTGACGATGAAGTCGCCCTCAGCATCATACTTAGCATCGGTGAGTCCCTTCTCGTCATCCACCTGCTGATCAGCCTCGCCAGCGGTGGTCACTTCGACGTTCTTGGCCTGGATACGCACCTTGCCCTTCTCTTTCAGTTTGCCGTCGGCCTCGACGGAGGCGACACTCACCTCATTGGCTGTAAGCGAGATGCCCGAACCCTCATTGTCGCGTAGGTTCCCCTCGCCATCGATGGAAATGAGACTGATATTCTCACCCTTGATGTTAACGGCAGTACCCGTAGGTTTCGTCTTGAAGTCGTCACCCTTGACAACACTGTCCTTCTCGTCCTTGAAGCACTTCAGGCGACGGTTGGTCTCTGCCAGCAGCGAGAGGGTCTCGGCATAGGCATAGGTCTCGCTGGAGAGCGCTTTCGAAATATCGTCGATCTGTGCGTTCAACTCACCGACGTCGAGATAGTTGGAGCGGACTGCATCTTCATCCTCGATCAGTTTCTCCTTCTTATCCAACAGTTCTTCTATCTCCTTGACGAGTTCGGAGAATCCCTCTTTCTGCGATTTAGCCTTCTCCTTCAGATTCTTCTGCTGGGTCTCCATCGTCGTAATCATCGCATCGAGATGTGTCTCACGGCTCTCCGCCGTAGCCGCAGCATCGATATCGATAGTCTTGTCGGCATGGATACGCACACCACTGCCACCCGTAGGCACTGTCAGCGACGAGAAGGCACCCTGAGCCTCATCGCTCTGGATAATGATATGACGGGCCTGACTCACCACCTCGGAGAGAGAGCATGCCACATGCTCCTGACCATCACTACCGGGGTCTTCGGCAATCTGGCGGATGCTGGCAGCCTGCATCTCCAACTGTCCGGCCTCACCGGCGGCCTGCACACCCACCTGCGTACCACGTACGATGATGGTGGAGCCTCCCTCGAAGAGGGTGCCGTTGCTATCGACATTACCGATGATGATCTCTGGGGCAGAGAGCACCAGACGCTGGTCATCGCGCACATACTGACCTTTCTTGATCTCAGCGATGGTATCGATCTGCAACTGCTGCATCTCAGCCTTGCACTTCCTGATCTCCTTCAGGTCTTTCTCAACACTGTCGGCCAGGGCCGTCAGTTTCTTTTCCCATTCCTTGAATATATAATCCATAGTCGTTGCGCTTTAATTAGAACTTCTTCAACACATCTTTCAGATGTTCCAGTGAGTACAAATTGGCATCCTTCTTAACCGCCAAATTGTCGTTTTCGCTGAACTCGATGGTACGGTCCTCTTTATCCGAGAAGAGAATCTGGCCACCTTCGTTGTCGTTCCAGATATCAGTCTCCAACGGGCGGAAGTTCTTCCAGAACGTATCATAGATCAGTCCGAACGTCGCTTCCCACAACTCGCGCCCGAAGTGGTGCTGGTAGTAATGATCCATGATCTGGATCTGATGCTTCCACCAGAATTCCGTAGTGAGATAATACTTCGCCTTCTTGGCATCTTTGGTGACGCGGTCCAGATCAAAATCGGCAGCAAGCCACTTGCTCTGTCTTTTCTGTTTGGTTCCTTTCAGGACATGCATGTTCTCAGGTGAAGCAGCCATATAATGAAGGAACGTCAGCAACATGACACGCTTATAAGCCTTTAGGTTGCCAATTCGATAAGGGTCTTGTTCATGGCTCGCGTTTGACGTACCAAGAAAGGCATCTTGACCATCCTTAAACGTATCCCACCAAGCATTCTTCTGGATAGCAAGCCAGTCGCCATCCTCAACATGACCGACTTTGTCTTTAACCCAATTAAACTGACCTTCTGCATCCACTGCCATAGGAACAAGTGTGGCTTTTTTCTTGATATGATCGTATAAGTCATAACAAGCCTTGGCATATTCCATGACCTTGGGCTTTATAAATACATATTTATCGTGGGGAGTGGTCATTTCCACATTATCCTTTCTAATAACTCCCGGCAATGCTTTCCCTTCATAATCTTCCTCTCTCAAAATGGCATTTTCATCCCATGCATTGCCTCCGGAAAGGAATTGACAGACGACTTTGGGGATATTGGGGCGCTTGGCATCTGATAATATATGCTCTACATGATCTTCATAAACCACTTTCTTGATGTATGCATTTGCCCAAAGCGTCTGATAGTCAGTGAAGAACGCATTGACCTGAGTATTGATGTAATCCACACATGAGAGGACTGTCTTGAAGAAGAGTTCATTCTCGTCCTTCTTTTCGTTCCGCTTAACCTTGTCGGAGTATCTGTCTTTCTGGATGAGCGCCCTTCCAAGACCAGCCTCCAGTTTCAGGTACTTCCTGGACTTCAGGAGCAGGGTGCCATCCACGGGACGGGCAGTAACTTCAATGAAGTGACGGATCAAGGAGAGATCTACCACGCTCGCGCCGAAGAGTTCGTTACCAGCCTTGATGCCGGCACCGATACCAGAAGACACGATCAGACCAAATTGGGTTCCTGAACCTTCAGGCTTACCGATACTGGGTGGTGCGACATTAGTACCCGACTTGACCTCTATCTTATTGCCAGCCTCCAGGGTGATGTTCTTTCCCGTGATCTTCACGTTGCCGTTAGGGGCGGAAATGGTAATACCGGAGAAGGCATTCACATTGACCGTGCCAAAGGGGGACTTGATATCAATGCTCCGCTTGTGTGAGGCCATGGAGATCTCATACATGCCATAGCGGTCACCGATGTGGATACCACCTGCCAGTTCTTTAGTGGGAGCACCAAATCCACTGACACCAGCCAGATTGGCAACAATGGGACCATAGAATCCCAGTCCGGGTGACACTATTTCTGTAAAGAATGAGGGTACTGCACTGTCGGGATCGGTGAAAGTGATATGATGTCCGTTGGGCGACACCATGGCCATGGAGATATTCGCCTTGTTGATGCTAGAGTTATAGAACCTGTAGAACTGGTCCTCTGGTACAATGTTGTTCTTCGAGAAGAAACTTCCCACGACATAGGGACGCTCGATATTGTCGTTGTCGTAGTTGATCAGCACCTCATCACCTACCCGGGGCTTGAAGTATGTACCGCCGCCAGGGGTGGCCATGGGAGTGGCTACACGGATCCAAGGTGTGGAGAAGTCTTTCCTGACCTTGTCCAACTCCTTCTGGGCTGTTTCCAGCCTTTTTTGGGCAGCGGGCTCTGCCTCACTGGCTTTTTGTTTCTTCTCACCGACTTTCTTCTTGGCCTCCTGGAGTTGATTGAGTTTCTCCTGAAGGGACTGATAGACAGGGTTATCTTCTGACTTCAGATTCGTATCGGCTTTCTGGGCTTTCAAGGCCTCCTTCTTATCAGCGATCTGACGTTCGAGGTTGGCGATCGCCTGCTGGTTGGCCGCGATCTTATGCTCTTTGTCCTCGACCATCACCTTCAGGATCTCCAACTGAATGGCCTCCTTCTCCACCTCGAGTTTCTCAATACTTTTCTGACGCTCGCTGGCATCCATTTCAGTATTGGCTTTCAACTTGTCGATCTGGGCTTGTTTGGCGTCTCTTTCTTTTTCTTGCTGGATCTTCTTATCATTCAGTGCCTTGAGACGATCCTCATCAGCCTTGTCTGCCACCGCCCTATCGGCATCACTCATCTTGAGATACGCCAGAAGAGCTTCCATCTCTGACTTCAGATTCTGAATCTGAACATCCAGAGCTTTTTCCTCCTCTACAGCTGCCGACTGGCTGTCCTTAATCTCTTTCAGAGCCTCCGTGGCCTGAGCCAGTTCCACCTTCAGCTCCTGTTTCAGCGTCTGCCAGGGATAGGCCACACGCACACGGCCCTGTTTCTTCGGGTCGTTGTTGTCAATGACGAAAGCGGTCTGTGGACCCGACTTACGGATGATGGGTACAGGATGCACAGGCGGGATGAACTTCTGCTCCCCATCTTTCTCATCGACATAGGCGGGGATGGCATAGATCTTCAGCGACCGCTGACCGGCATACAGGTCAGACGAGCCACTGTCATACTTCTCGTAGTCATTGCTCCATTTCTCTTCAGATACCTGTTGGATCTGGATGATGACATAGACATCGCTCAAACCATTCACCTTGATCTTCTGACCCAGTTTGACGGGGATGAAGCTGGTGCCCATGTTGATGCAGATGGTCTTCTTCTGCTGCTCCTGCTCATGGCTGTGGATGTCGGCATAATAGTTGATGGTCGTCCAGCCCTTCTCACTCAGGGACGCGAACTGTACGGTATGATCGTCATCATGCTGTTCCGGTTTGAGGGCATATGGCGTGAGATAATCCTTCTCGCCCGTTTTGTTGGCACTATTGCTGGTCATAACAGCCATGCCTGACATGATGCCCTCGTCAACAATAGCCTGTTTGATGATCGGCACAGCGACAGCACCGGCTCCACCAACCGCAAACGAGAGATAGTCGCGGAAGATGGAGGCGAGCTTATAAATGGCTTGTCCTGATTTAGGGCCGTACAAATACCTCTGATAGCCCCAAGTGGAGAACTTATCCTTGTAAAGTGGGAAGATATATTCATCGCTGGCAATCTCGGAGTTGTATTTCAGGTTGGCGGTGAAGGTATCGTCGGGACAACCCGTGCTATCCCTGTCGATGGCGGTGAAGTTAAGCTCCTCCATCTTGCCCACATCGTTTTTCACGCTGTCACGGGCATAATAGCTGATGGCAAGCGGACCGGTGGTCACATCCTGTGCTGTCACCGTTTCGAACTTATCGATGACGAACGGTTCCCCACTGTCCGACAAGCCCAGGATGAGTCTGCCGTCCTCATAATAGAGGAACTCTCCAAAACGGTTGGCTGTACGCACCAGGAAGTCATAGAACGACTCGTTATACTGCACCAGATAGGGGTGGATAAACTCCGAGGGGATGGTGGCGGTCTGCGTCTTTTTATTAGCGTCGGTATAAGTCATCGTCTCCTGGTATTTCAGGAAGCGCATACCACTGACACTGGTCCTGATGAGTGGTGTGTCAGCATTGGACTTGTAACCGAAGGAACGGCTCTCAGGCATCAGGATGCCAGAACCAAGCTTCCGCGCCACATAGGCCTTGCTGTATTTGTTGAGCGTCATCAGTTTGTCGAGACTGAAGATGTTGAGTTTGACACACATCCGCACACGATCCACATCACGCTGCAGCTGGGGATTCAACTCATGGACATAGTAGTTCTCGGCGATGGTATATTCATAACCTTCCTCTACCCATTTCTGCTTCTCCACATTCTGGTTCACATGCACGATGCTCAGGGTGATGAAACGCTGATGGAACATACCCTTCACCTGATCGATGGAGGGCTGCTCCAAGGTGGTGTTACCATCAGAGGACGAAAAGTCGATCTCCGCCTCGATCTCACATGGCTGATAGATCCTACGGTTGATCTTCACGCCATGGAGGGTGGCTAAATAGACATCGTTGGTGGTTTCCCCCGTCACTTTTTTGACTTCACCCTGCCTGAACACCAGCTGGTCGATCTCTTTCGTCGGGTCATCGATTTTATTGCCAAAGGTGAGCTTATACAGATAGGTGGCGATCGTGGTCTCGCTCGCCCTCACTGTCGGATTCTGTTGATTGTCTGCCATACCTTATATATATAAATACGACTACTCGAATTCAAACATGGCACTCAAACCTGTAGAGTCGAGCACCTCGCGCACAAAATCGTTGACACGCTTGAGAACCACACGAATGCCCTGGGCCCGGCCTTGTTTCAAAAGGGTGAAGAAAAGTCGTAAACCGCTGGAAGCGATATAATCGAGTTGGCTACAGTCGAGAACCAGCGTCTCTAGTCCTTCTTCTTCCATCAGGGGCAGCAGGGTCGTTTCTGCATCCGGTGCTGTGATAGAATCAAGTCGTCCATTCAGGATGGCGGTTACTACTTTCTCATTGTTTTGAATCGTAATGTCCATAATCAGATTGTTTTATGTGTTAATATTATTATTTCCGTAATAGGTGATGGCCATCATGGTCAGGTCATCGCTCTGCTCAGCCTCACCCACAAAGGCATGCACGCTGTCCAGCATCTGATCGACCACATACTTAGGTTGCTGTGCCTCCGAGGCCGTCAGACGCTCTGCCGTCTCTATGAGACGTGCCTTTCCGAACAGCTGTTCATCCTTGGACTGGGCCTCCGTCAATCCGTCGGTATAGAGGAAGATGGTGGTATGCGGTGCGATATCAGCTTCCTCACCCTTGAACGACATACCTGGCATCAGACCGACAGGACAGTTCGACTTGACGGGCAACAACGACACCTCCTGACCGATGAGCAACGGAGCCTCATGTCCACCGTTACAGTAGCAGAGATGACCCGTCGCCAAATCAAGCACACCGATGAAGAGCGTCACGAACATATTGGCATCATTGCCGTCTCCGATAGAATCGTTCATGTACTTGATGATCAGACTGGGATCATCCACATAACCGGCGATACTGTGGAAGAGCTTCTTCGCCACAGACATGAATAACGCGGCAGGAACACCCTTGCCGGAGACGTCACCGAGACAGAAGAACAGACGCTCGTCACGGATGAAGAAGTCAAACAGATCGCCACCCACAGCCTTGGCCGGGATCATCTGACCGTAAATGTCTATATCGGTGCGCTTGGGATAGGGCGGATATTTCTGAGGCACCATCGACATCTGGATATTATAGGCGATCTTCAGCTCCTTCTCGATGGCGGCCTTCGAGGCCGTGGCCTGTTCCAGATCCGTCATGTAACGCGAAAGTGACTGCTGCATGGTCTCAAACGAATCACGCAACAGTCTGATCTCATCCTTGTATTTGATCTCCGGCAGGGTAGCCTCGAAATTGCCCGCCGCCACCTGATCCGCAGACTCAGCGAGAAGCTTGAGCGGCTTGGCCATACGCTTGGAAAGCTTCATGCTGACCACCGTGATCACCAGAATGGCTAAGCCCATGAGGAAATACAACACATAGCTGATGATCTTGGCAACCATATGGACGTATTGTTTCGGAACGACGGTCACGACCTGCCAGTTGGTATGCTTGACCGGAGTGTAATATATATAGGAAGGCACGCTGTCAATATCCAGTTGGGCATAGCCCTCCACACCTTTTTTCATATCACGTACGACACAGTCGTCAATGGTGTCCGGTGTCATCATCGCCATCTTGAAAAAGTTCTGTCTGAGAATCCGACTCTTGTCCTTGTGAGTGATGTAGGTGCCATCCCGACCCAGCAGGAAACTATGGGAGCCCAGCCTATCCGGATCCCACATGGCGATGGTGTCGGCATTTAAACTGTCAATCTCGGCAAGGTAGTCTGCAAATCCTTCCAACGACAGGTCTGCCCCGAACACCGCAACCATCTTGCCTTTACGGTTGCATACCGGTATGGCATAGGTCACGATGAGTTCCCCGGCACCGCTCTCATCGAGATAGGGGTCTGACCAATAGCTTGTCTGCACATTCTTGGCACCCTGATACCACTGAGCACTGAAGTAGTCGTGCGAAGGACCTCCGATCTCTTTCACATGGATGGTTCCTGAGGAATCAGCCTTGGCATAGAGCTCATACCACTGACCCTTCTCCGGGAAATAGTTAGGCTCAAAAGCAACGCCACAACCAGAAACTTTGGGATTCAACGCGATGAACTCGACCAACCACTCATGGAGCATATCCGGATCATCGACATGGGTCGCCAGATCCACGA
Organism: Prevotella sp.; assembly: GCA_017965475.1. Taxonomy (GTDB): domain Bacteria; phylum Bacteroidota; class Bacteroidia; order Bacteroidales; family Bacteroidaceae; genus Prevotella. The sequence continues at coordinate 5,633 of JAGCPV010000028.1, read as the reverse complement.
CAGAATTAACAACAGCCACATGGATGTCAGACAGTTGTCGCCTGACATGCTCCTTGATGACAGTCTGATTGCTTTTACACAACGCTTCCGTCTGTTCGACATTCGCATTGTCAACCAACCAGAAGATCAACCAGCCGATGGGCAACAGGGTGATCAACAGTTTCACCAGCAGCCAGAATGACAGCCGGTGGGCAAATGAGAGTGTGATCTTCTTATCTTTAGCCATATATCTGTATGCATGTTATGAGGGTTAGAAAGCGAGACAGAAGCGCACGTACCAGCTCCTGTTCTTGGCCCCCTCCCAGAATTGATTCTTGTCGAAGTGGTAACGCCAGACAAGATCGGTGCCCGTAACCTCCGAACTGGTCCAATACAAGTTGGTATCCATGTCTGTGCCACCAGCCGCCGTCAACAGGGTCTGGATATCACCACAGCTGTATGCCATCTCATTCGTCAGCGTCGGCGTATAGGCATCACCGCCACAGCCCTGGAACATATACATCCAGTCGCTGACCGTGGGCAGGCGCCAGGTGCCACCGGCGACGGTATGTCCGGCAGCCCAGTAGGCCACCTCATCCACAGCATCTTCATAGATCAGGCCGTCACTGGCATTTGCCAAGGCGACAGCCAGACCATGGGAACAGTCGGAGGCCGTACCCACATAGGCGACCATCGCCTGAGCGGTAGTACCTGCAGCCGAGGCATCGGCGACATTGGCATAGATCTTCCCGTCGGTGGCGATCACACTACCGATGTAAGCTTCCGTCACGTCATCCATGGGGATGGGATAGACTTTTCCAGCACTCATCTTCACCGTGACGGTATAATAACGACCGTTGGCAAAGCTCACACCGGACTGTGTGCATCTATAACTGTCAGTCCCGACAGTGGCCGTCAGCGTGTAGGTATCAGGAGTGGTCTGGTCATTACGGATGGCAGCATGGAGCACAGAGGCTGCACTGGCTGGCGTCAGGGTGAGATCCCCATAGACAGGACTGCTCCCGTCCAGATGGCGGCTCTGCACCAGTTTACCACCAGCGGCAGAGACTTTCAGGGAAGAGGCACTGAGAGGCGACCCGTTCTTATCCTGCAGGGAGAAACAGACCACCGCCTGCTGATTCGTGAAAAGCGCATCGCTGGCACGGACGGATGTTCCATAGACATCGGCCACGGTGACATCAGCCAACGCATAGTCATATTGGGCGGCGATGGTGGCAAGGGTACCGTCCTGACCGGTATAGTCCCATGTGCTGCGGGGGAACACCAGATGGAGCAGGTCGCCCTTGGCGACTTCCTTCGCGAGAGACGCCTTGAGTCTGGTGGCCGCGTCGCCTGTGGTCTGAGGTGTCATCTCCCCAAGAACAGCACTCCAGTCTTCCGGCCAGACCGCCACGCGGTCAGCCTCGTCCCAGATGGCGTTGAGCGTACTGCCGCTCAACGTCAGGGCCCGGGTCGTCTGGGCGGAGGCATCCTTGCTGGCACTTAACGACAGGACATACCCCTGGTCTGTGGAAAGTTCCTCGGCCATTCTGTCATCAGAACAGGCCGTCAGACTCCCACACGTGGCCAACAGAACGACAAACCTCAGAAGGCGATAAGCGTCTCTCATCAGACAATGGTTTTAATCCCAGGTCTCCTCGTCAGCATCACCGTAGTTCTCACGCTCACTGTAGGTGTCGTCGGGACCCTTCATCTTCACGTTACGGATGTAGTATTTCCCTTTCTTGAAGATCACGTCCGAACGCGTATAATTATAGGTGGTGGTACCGTCGGTCGTGGTGATCGTATACGTATCGCCACTGGCATTGTCATTCCTCAGCGCCACGTAGAAGATATTCGTGTCTGCACCGGCGGTCACTGTCAGGTTCCCGTAGGTGACACTGCCGTTCAACGTACTCTTCACGGCCAACTGTCCGCTGGAGGACGTAATAAACAGCGTCTTCACGTTCAGGGGATTGTTATCACTGCTCTTGGACAAGACGAACTTCACGACAGCCTGCTGCGAAGTAAACTGTGCGGTACTGGCAATGATCTTGCCATTGTCAAAATCAGTCACTGTCACAGTAGCCGTGGCATAGTCCCACTTCGAGGCGATATCCGCCAACACGCCCGTCTGATCTGAATAATCGATGACATCACGGGGTGTGATAAGGTTCAGCCAGTCGCCTTTCTTGACCCCGGTAGAGGATACCGTACCATCCAACTTCGTCTGGTTGGTACCCGTCCTGCCTGCCATGGGAGAGAGCTCTCCCATCTTGGTGGCCCACCCGTCCGTATAGACAAAAGCCTTATCCCCGGCCTGCCAGATCGCATTGAGTGTCTTACCGCTTTCACTGAGACCACGGGTTTCGGCAACACCGTACGTATCGGGCTTCCCGGCGTCTAACGTGAACAGATAGTCCATCTTCGGCTCGTCATCCGACGAACATGACATGGTAACTGTCCCTGTGACCAGTGCAGTCATCAGGAAACAGCCAATTGAGATAACCTTCTTCATATTGATGATGTTTATATTGATCCTATACTTACCGTTTCTCAACTATCTTACGGAACGACTGTAGTTTCTCTCCGAAACAGAGGTCACCACAGTCACCGAAGCCCGGCACGATATATTTCTGGTCGTTCATGCCCTGGTCAATCGAAGCACACCAGATCGTGGCGTCCTCGGGAAGCGCTTCCTTCACGACCTCGATACCCTCTGGGGCGGCAATGACACAGCAGACATGTATCTTCTTGGGCTTTCCCGACATCAGCAACGCCTCGATGGCAGCGGCCATCGAACCACCCGTGGCGAGCATCGGGTCGGCGATGATCAGCGTCTTGCCCTTCACACTCGGGGCAGCGATATAGTCCGCCTGGATGCCCACCTCAGTATGCTCACGGTTGATATACATCCGGAACGCCGAGACATAAGCGTTGTCCGCACGGTCGAACATATTCAGGAAACCCTGATGGAAGGGCAGTCCGGCACGTAACACGGTGCCAAGCACGATATCGTCTTTCGGCAGGGGGATGTCAAGCGTACCCAAAGGGGTGGTCACGGTTTTGGGCTTGTACTCCAGGGTCTTCGACACCTCGTAGGCCATCAATTCACCGATACGCTCCACATTATGGCGAAAAAGCAGACGGTTCTTCTGGTAATTCTTGTCGCGCAGCTCATACATGAACTGATTGATGATGCTGTTCTGTTCAGAGAAATTAATTACTTGCATAGTCAGATCGTTTTAAGTTTGGTGCAAAAATACATGTTTTTTCAAAAATTACCAAATAATTATGATGATTTATTCTGATTTTTTCTTATCTTTGCAACGTGAAACTGCAAAACAGACTAATATGAGAAGACTAACCTTTACCCTCGTCCTTATTATGCTGACGCTGACAGTCAGTGCCCAGCGCGAGGTGACCTCCATGAATCAAGGCTGGACATTCCAGTTGGGTGATGGAGCTTCTATGCAACGTGACTACTCCCATGGAACCGAGTATTTCACCTACCGCGCTAAGGCTGTCGGACAGAATAAAGGCCCTGCGTCCATAGAGTTCGAAGATGCGGCATGGCCGCGCGTCACCCTACCCCACGACTGGGTCGTTGCACTGCCCTACGGCTATAAGGCCAGCCATTCCCACGGCTACAAACAGGTGGGCTGGCGCTATCCGCAGAACTCTGTCGGCTGGTATCGCAAGCACTTCCAGATCTCCAAAAAGGATGAGGGAAAGGCCATCAGCATCCGCTTCGACGGCATCTTCCGCAACGCACAGGTGTTCTGCAACGGCTTCTACCTGGGCACGGAACCCAGCGGCTATGCCTCACAGGAATACAACGTGTCGGAATACCTGAACTACGGCGGCGACAACCTGCTCGTCGTGCGCTGCGACGCCCTCACCGAGGAGGGCTGGTACTACGAGGGTGCCGGCATCTACCGGGATGTGTATCTCATCAAGAAGGATCCCCAAAATCAGATCAATAACGTGTTCTACACCTGGAAGGACGGTCAACTGAACATCCAGGTGGAGGCCACCTGCGACTACCGGAACACCCTGCTCGACCGTGAGGGTAACGTGGTGGCCGAGGGCAAGGAGACGCTCACGGTCGGCGACCCCCATCTCTGGAGCACCGGTGATCCCTATCTCTATACGCTGAAGACCACCACCGTGGGCGGCGAGGATGCCGTCTCGACGAAGGTGGGTCTGCGTACCCTGACCTACGACGCGAAGGAGGGCGTAAAACTAAACGGACAACCCTTCCTCTTCAAGGGCGTGAACCTCCACCTCGACCATGCAGGTGTGGGAACGGCCGTCCCCAAGGAACTCTGGATCTACCGCATCAACAAGCTCCGCGAGATCGGCGTCAACGCCATCCGCTGGTCGCATAACCCGGCCTCCGACGTAGCCCTCGACGTGTGCGACTCCTTGGGCATCCTCTGCATCGACGAGAACAGGCTCATGGGCACCAACCGTGAGCATTTCGACCTGCTGCGACGGATGATCGTCGACCACCGCAACCACCCGTCCGTAGCCCTCTGGAGCATCGGTAATGAGGAATGGTGGATAGAGGGTAACGAGAAAGGTGAGAAGATCGCCCGTACGATGATCGACTATGCCCGTACCATCGACGACTCCCGTCCCTACACCTACGGCTGTAGTGGTGGCTTCGGCGTGGTGAAGCAGGTGGATATCCACGGCTATAACTATATCGTCCAGAACGATGTCGAGAACCGCCACAAGGCCTACCCCGACTGGGTGGTCATCGGCACGGAGGAGACCAGCGGCTGCGGCACGCGCAACGTCTATCAGACCGACTCCGTCAAGGGCTGGATGAAGAGCATCAACATGGCGGGCGAGGAACGCTCCAACGGTGAGAAGAACGTCATCGAGCGCGGCTGGAAGTTCTACCGCGACAACAACTGGGCCGGAGGCGTGTTCTGGTGGACGGGCTTCGACTACCGCGGAGAGCCGAACCCGATGGTATGGCCCGCCACAGGCAGTGAGTTCGGCATCCTCGACTACTGCGGCTTCCCCAAGGACGAAGCCTACTACCTGAAGGCCGCCTGGACAGACAAACCCGTACTCCACATCTTCCCCCACTGGAACCTGAAGGGACAGGAAGGACAGGAGGTGGAGGTCTGGGCCTACACGAACATGGACGAGGTGGAACTGCTGCAGGACGGCCACTCACTCGGTCGTCAGAAAATGGAAAAAGACGGTCACCTCGTCTGGAAGACCACCTACCAGCCGGGGCGCCTCGTGGCCTATGGCTACAAGGACGGCAAACGGGTGCTGACGGAGCGTGTGGAGACCACAGGACCTGCCGAGAAGATCAGTGTGACCACCAGCAAGAAGACCCTCCGTCAGGACGGTGAGGACATCGTGGTGGTCGATATCACCCTCCAGGACAAGAAAGGCCGTTATGTGCCGGATGCCTGTGACAAGATCCACGTGGCCGTCCGTGGTCATGGCGAGATCCTCGGCTGGGGCAACGGCGACCCGGGCTTCAAGGGTGAGGAGCGCATCATCGGCCGTGACAAGCGCGAGGCCTCCTTCAACGCCTTCATGGGCAATGCACAGGTCATCATCCGCAGCCTCGACTCCGAGGGGCTGGCCGCCATGCCGACAGTCGTCTTCATCCGACTCCGCGA
>JAGCPV010000027.1 GCA_017965475.1 Prevotella sp. | reverse complement strand
TATCTCCGGTGTTGAGCATGAGTTCTCTTCAGTACCTGGTGTCAAGGAAGACGTGACCAACATTATCTTGAATCTGAAGCAAGTTCGGTTCAAGCAAGTAGTAGAAGAATTCGAGAACGAGAAAGTCAGTATCACGGTCGAGAATTCTACCGAATTCAAAGCCGCTGACATCGGCAAGTATCTGACTGGATTTGAGGTGCTGAACCCTGATTTGGTGATTTGTCATTTAGATTCCAAGGCATCGATGCAGATTGACATTACAATCAACAAAGGTCGCGGATACGTACCCGCTGATGAGAATCGCGAGTTCTGCACCGACGTGAATGTAATTGCAATCGACTCTATTTACACACCTATCCGTAACGTCAAGTACAGCGTGGAGCCCTATCGTGTCGAGCAGAAGACCGACTACGACAAGCTCGTGCTGGAAGTGACGACGGACGGTTCCATTCACCCGAAGGACGCCCTGAAGGAGGCCGCCAAGATCCTGATCTATCACTTCATGCTGTTCTCTGACGAGAAGATCACGCTCGAGAACAACGACACGGAGGGTAACCAGGAGTTTGACGAGGAGATCCTGCACATGCGCCAGTTGCTCAAGACCCGTCTCGTTGACATGAACCTCTCCGTTCGTGCCCTCAACTGCCTCAAGGCAGCTGATGTCGAGACACTGGGTGACCTGGTACAGTACAATAAGACCGACCTCCTGAAGTTCCGCAACTTCGGTAAGAAATCGCTCACGGAGCTTGATGATTTGCTCGAGAGTCTGAATCTGTCGTTTGGAACCGACATTACCAAGTATAAACTTGATAAAGAATAAACAAAAATGAGACATAATAAGAAATTCAACCATCTCGGTCGTACTGCATCTCACCGTCACGCCATGCTTGCAAACATGGCCATCTCGCTGATCATGCACAAAAGAATCACTACGACCGTCGCAAAGGCTAAGGCCCTGAAGAAGTATGTGGAGCCCCTGCTGACCAAGGCAAAGGAAGACTCCACCAACTCTCGCCGTGTAGTGTTCAGCTACCTGCAGAATAAGGAAGCTATCAAGGAACTCTTCGGAGAGGTATCACAGAAGATCGGTGACCGTCCCGGCGGTTACACCCGTATCATCAAGCTCGGCACCCGTCAGGGTGACGCTGCCCAGGTCTGCTTCATCGAGCTCGTTGACTTCGATCCCGATATGGCAAAGGATACCAAGAAGAAGAGCACCCGTCGCTCTCGCAAGTCTGCTCCCAAGGCTGAGGCTGCTGCTCCCGCTAAGGAGGAGGCCAAGGCCGAGGCACCTGCAGAGGAAGCTCCCGCTGCTGAGGCTCCTGCCGCAGAAGAGGCTGCTCCTGCTGAAGAGGCAAAGGCTGAGTAAGTTTTATCTTATTCTCTATAGTGAGCCCGCATCGTTTGACGGATGCGGGCTTTTTTTGTTTTTTTAGTTAGGAAAACGGACTCCTTATTCGTTATATAGATAGAGTGATGCCGGAAAAGGGCTGAATCTCTATGCTTACGGGAATGTTTGACTTAAAAAAGAACGAATATGAAAAAGGTGTTTTTGACGCTAAGCGTGCTGCTTTCTTGCGGATTATTCTGCGCTTGCAGCAGTGACAGTGCTGAAAGTATCGATGTTTATGGTACCATGAACGGAAACCATGAAAAACAAGGAGAAGAGAATGAAAACCCAACTGCCGTTCTTGGTGATATAAATGTATTGCAAGTCCAGTCGGACAATGGCGACTCTGAAATATGCCTGCTTGATCAACCTTATTACAGAGGTGGATATGAGGAACTAAGGTTGCGTGAGGATGGCAGCACCTATTTTGTGAATCACATCATATTTACTGCTTTTATTAGGAATTCATCTCTCTTTGACGTTTTACATATTGATATCGAAAGTGGAAAAATAGAAGATATTAGCGGTTTGAAGGTAGGCTATACTTTCGAAAGCGACAAAATCCGTTTTGAAGCTAGGGATGATAGTCCTGTTGATGGGGTTGTTCCAGTGAGGGTAGTGCCTGACTATGCACTGGGTGGACAGATCCAGGTGGTTGACAAAAAAATAGCCGCTGACGGGAAACCATACATAACGCTGAATATTCAGAATCTCAAGTTCTACTCCAGCGACCTGAATCGAACCTTTACCCTCAATGCTACGGTAGATTACGAGATTGATAATGATGGCTATGGTGAAAACGTTGATCTGGAAGCGCTGTTGATTCCAAATGAGCAGCTTGTTTTTTTCATGATGGATGCGCTCAACAATGAAAACCAAGGTCGGCATATGCTCTTCAGCGATGGCCCCGAAGAGCAGGAGTGTCTTATTATTAACAGCGAGCAGGAATTCCAAGATGCTTATAAGGGCGACTGGCAACTGCCATCAATAAACTTCAAATACTGCACACTTGTGATAGGGCGTACCTATGGGGAGCATGGTGGCATCTCGCTTGGTGATTATGAACTGATAGACAATGGAGACACTTATCAGCTCAATCTGACGCTGAATAACAATGTGAATCCAAACTACACCTATACCCTAGATCATGTCAATCTCTATTTTTGGAAACTCTATCCCAAGATGGAGAATAAGCCTGTCATCTTTAATAGCACCACGCAGGATGTCAATCTCGATCCTTTAGGTGATGATTCCGCGTATGCTAAAATACGTAACCGTTGGCTTCTTGAAAGCTATAAAGATTCTGACGGCACAACTAATCATGTGGGCGATGGATGGGGCGACGAGCGCTATACCATCGAGTTCAAGAAAAACGGTAGGGTGGAAGTGCGTATCGGCGAGAATGAATTCGGTGGATACTATATGTTGCCATATACGTATGTGCTCGATGGTAAGTTCGAGGACTGGAATGGTGATTATATCTATGGTATTATCAATATGTGGGACTGGAGTGGGGCTGATGTCAACGATGACGATCCTTTATCGAAGGAGTTTTCGCACATCTTTAATGCTACCCAGTTCAAGATCTGGACATCGGGCGACAAGGTCTATTCCATGTCTTTAAGAACCCCAGATCAGGAGATCCTCGCTTTCTTCTACGAGAACATCAAACAGAACTATGGCGATAAATGACGGATATAGAACAACTGTATAAGGACTGTTATCAACGTATGCTCACTGTGGCGCGGCGGATGCTGAATAACGACGACGAAGCCAGTGACACAGTGAGCGACGTGTTTGCCAGATTGGCGGATGGTTCGCTGACGCTCCCTGAAGAGCGCCCGGAGAACTATCTGATGGTGACTGTCCGTAATCTGTGCTTAGACCGCATCCACCGTATGACGATACGTGAGCGTGTAGAGCGCAGGCTGACGCTCTCTCAACCCAGTCTGGTCTCGGTAGAATCTGACCAGATAAAGGCAAAAGAGATGATTGACTACGCAGAGCGGACCTTTCCCAAGCTGACTTGGCAGGTGTTCCAACTGCGCTTCGACGAAGGACTGCAATACAGGGAGATCGCTGAACGGCTGGGCTTCAGCGAGGTGACTGTCTATAGACATCTCACTGTGGCGCTTCAGAAACTGAAAGAGAAATATAATCCGACAAGAAGATGAAAGATATTGAGAAACTGCTCAGAATGACAGAGCGTCCGCAGGACTATTCGGACGAGGAACTGGAACAGCTGTTGAGTGATCCCGAAATGCGGGATTACTATGAGTTGATGGTCAATGCCGAGGCGGGCTTTGCGCAGGAGGATCATGCGCCCGGCTCTGCCGCTTTGCACAGCAGGAGAACCGTCCCCATGATCTTCAGGATCGCTGCCGTGTTCATTGGCGTGCTGCTGTTGTCAGGTATGGCGTATGCGGCTTACCGTTATGTCGCGGGAGGGGAGTCCTCCGATGGAGAGAATGTGGAAGCCCCGACCCATGAGGTGCGACTCGCAGATGACCCCCGACAGGAGGCGGATGTGGTTCGTATCTTTGAGGACGTGGAACTGCAGCAGATACTCCAGGAACTCTCAGACCACTATCATGTCGGTGTCGAGTTCCGTAACGAGCAGTCTCGCCACATCCGTTTTTATACCAAGTGGGACACCACTGCCCCGCTCAAACAGATAATAGAACGACTGAATGGATTTGAGAAAGTGAGCATCCAACTGACAAACAACCAGATTATCGCTGAGTAATCATGAGGCGTTTGCTACACATTATCTTATTGTGTATCTTCTGTGCAACGGCTCATGCTCAGTATGTCTTCAAGGGCTCCTCGCTCTCGGAAGCCCTCATTATGCTCGACCAATCGACGAAACAATATGATATCTCCTTTGTCTATGACGAACTGGAAGACTTCACGGTGACCAAGACCATCAAGCGAGGGCGATCCCTGCCAGAAGCTGTGCGGGAGGTCTGCGGGTTCTATCCCGTCAAGGTCAGCGTCAGGGGACGTGACATCCTCGTGGAATGTATCCAGAAAGCCCGGACGAAACTGACAGGGCGACTTGTCGGTCCTGATCGTCAGCCCATTACTTACGCTAACATCACCCTTTTTCTCCCATCTGATACGGCTTATATAGGTGGCGGCGTGAGTAATGAGGCGGGCGACTTCGTCATTCCGTGCAAGGCATCCCAGGCCAGGGTGAGGATCAGTTGTGTGGGCTTCAAGACCATTGAACGGGTGATGCCTGTCGGCGATGCGGGTACCATCTGCATGCAGATAGAGAATAACTATATAGGCAACGTCACCGTCAATGGCAGGATATCCCTGATCAGAAGCAAGACAGACCGTTTGCAGTATATCGTCAGCCACGACGAGTTTGCCAAAGGCCTCACTGCCCAGGAACTGCTCAGTCGCGTGCCCATGATCATCATGACCGGTGGTCAGCCCATGATCCTAGGCAAAGGGCCTGCCCACCTGATGCTCAACGGACGTGTCACGGATATGGGCGACGAGGCCATCCTGCAGAAGCTTTGGACGATACCGTCGGAAGAGATTGAGCGGATAGAGGTGATCTCCAACCCTTCTGGTCGTGACAGGATGGAGATGGGTGGAGGCTACATCAATATCGTGCTCCGTAAGGATCAGACACTCGGCTGGCGGGGTGATGTCAGTACGGAGACTGGTGTCAGCGACGACTGGAGTGGGCGTACCAGCGGCTCCCTCAGCTATGCATCTGAAAAGTTCGACATGTCGTTCGATGTCCATGGAAGACGCATCACGAAGACGACGGACAATCTGACGACTTACCGTGTCGGGAAGAATGAAAGGTACTTCTCCAACACTCAAGCCAGGAAAAATGACAAGGAGCTGGCAGCGAACTTGATGCTCCGCTATCAGCCCACGATGCATCTGGAACTGGGAGGCATGCTGTCGTGGCAGGCCCTTTGGCCCAAGACGATCATCGACGGTGTCTTCACCTTCCCCAAATACAATTCCAATTCAGAAACCGAACATAACCCTGACAACAAGACCACTGCCAAAGACCTGACAGCCTACTGCGACTGGCGGCTGGACTCAAAAGGCAGACTGCTCAGTCTGACGTATCACAATTACAAGAAAGACGATGAGGGTAGTTCTATTGTCAGTACAGACCATTATTATCCCGTATCCCCGGGCTCACAATGGTGGCAGAACTATAATAGCCATGTTGATTACCATATACAGTCTGCCAGACTGGATCTGACATGGCCGTTTGACTTTGCCACGATGGACGCCGGCGTTTCCTATACCGATATCAGGAACCAGGCTGATATAGAGATACTTGATGTGTCAACCTATACGCCGCAACACTATGAAAACGAAGTGCTCGACTATCGGGAGAAGACCAAGGCGGCTTATCTGTCGCTCCACCGCGATTGGGAGCGTCTCGCCGTCAAGGCCAGCCTGCGCTATGAGCACATCGGTTGGAATGATGATGCCCGCGATTACTGGTTACCATCGGCCAGTCTGTCATTCAAACCTAGGGAGGGCCACCAGATCAGTCTCTCATGGGGAACAAGCACCCTGCGCCCCAACTTCTATGATCTTAATCCTTTCCGTATCTATAAGTCGGGCTATGAATACTCAGAAGGCAATCCCATGCTAAAACCCAGTAGGATGAGCAACATAGAACTGAGCTATCAGGGGCATAAGGGACTTTATGCCTGTGCCTACCACCGCCACAGCAGCAATGTGGTGATGCAGCAGACATACTTCTCCACCTATCGAACCCAGAACAGGCCCCTTGTCGTAACCATGCCCTACAACCTGGGACGTCTTAATCAGACGGGACTCTACCTGCGCTACCAGCGACACCTATCAAAGCGTCTGATGGCCACAGTGGAAGGTGATGTGTTTTATCACGATGCGGTCTCCCCAAACAGTGATGAGCCCTGTCTCTATGGATGGGGGGAACGCATAGCGGTCTCTTCCGACTGGTACTTGGATCGTCGGCACCGCTTCCTGCTGAATGCCCGATACCAGCTTTGGCTGGCCGATTATCACGACATGACCGAGATCAGTGGCTACGGCTACTTCACTTTCGCCCTGCGATACACCCTATTGGATGATCGCCTGAAGCTGTCGCTCGTTGCCAACGACCCCTTCCGCCAGCATGTCACCAATGAGACCATCCATAACAGTAGGATCTGGACCTATGACTTCATTCCCTATCAGGAACCCCCGAATACTGCCGCTATCATGGGGCAATGGAGCCACATCCGTCATCATAGCCATTACATCGGCCTCACCGCCACCTATTCCTTCGGTGGCCAGAAGGTGCGCCATGTCCGTCATGACCTGAGGGATGCCGAGTCCAAACGCGCCGAGAAACAATGACAGGTCCCATTCCCTTTGGGATGAGGCTGGTTAAACAGTGTTAATAATTAGCGCCATCAGGCAAGCTTTTCTATCTTTGTGGATTATAAAGATAGAGAATAGCGCGGAAATGCCACACGTGATTGTTAACGGAAACGAGGAACAACGCTTGGTAAAGCGGCTGCAGGAAGGTGATAAGTCTGCTGCCAGGGAGTTCTATGCCCGTTATGCTGGCTGTCTTGCAGGCGTCTGTGCGCGGTACATCGCCGATGAGGAAGATATAAAAGATGTGTTCCAGAATGCGTTTGCCCATATCTTTTCTCACATCGGTGAATTTGAGTATCGCAAGGAGGGCTCTTTGGAGGCATGGGCAACGAAGGTGATGGTCAACGAATCGCTGAAGTTCCTGAGGACGAGGAAACGGCACGAGTTGCTGCCGCCAGACTACGATGTGGTTGATGAATCTGATGACGACCTATCCATCAGCGACATTCCGCCCGACATCATCCGCCAGATGCTAAGTCAGCTGCCAACAGGCTACCGTACAGTGCTGAACCTCTATGTGTTCGAAGGCAAGAGCCATCAGGAAATAGCCCGTCTGCTTGGCATCCGGAAAGGCAGTTCGGCCTCTCAGTTCCACAAGGCGAAAAAGATGTTGGCTAAGATGTTCAAGAAGTATAACGAAAATAATTCCCCACGACAATGAACGAACAATGGATACAACAGATGCAACAGAAGATGGCAGGTTACGAATATCCTGCCCCTCAGTTGTCGTGGGACGAGATGGATCAGGCACTGGCAGTTGGTAAGGTCCGTAAGACCCGTGTGCTCTGGCTGAAGCGCATGGCCGCAGCTGCCGTTTTCTTATTGATAGCTGGGGTGGGGTATTGGAGTTCCCTGGATAATGAGACAGAACAGATGCCACCAATGACAGCATCGGTTGAAGATAAACCCATTAGTGCTCGCGACGAGCAGCTTGAGAGACAAGTTGATACTGCGCCAATGACGGGCGACGTAAGACTGAAGAATACGAAATCTCGACACAAACTGACTGCGACTTCCGAACCAGAAATATCCTCCATATCTACGGTAGATGCAGACACGCTTGTTACTCCTGTAATTACAGAACAGGAACAGCCCCAGGCTATTGAGAAGAAGGCGAAGTCTGCTGATCCCCCCCGCCCCGTCATCTATCCTTCCGACCTCAGAGAGCGGAAACACATAGACAACCGCTTGACGGCTAAAGTGTATATGTCGAGTACGATGGCTGGCAGACAGATGGATTATAATAGTCAACAAGGACTCCCTGTTAGTATAAAAGATAGTATAAAAGAAGGGCAGACAGAGTTCCTTGCTCACCATCGTCTGCCTGTGCGCTTTGGTCTTTCATTGCGCTATCGACTTAATAACCGTTGGAGCATTGAGAGCGGATTATCGTTTACTCGTCTCTCTTCTGACATCACTACAAAGGTGGATGGCGTAACTACAACGACTGAGCAATGCCTTAACTATCTTGGTCTGCCGGTGAATATCAGTTGCGATCTTTGGCAGAGCCAGCGTTTTGGGCTATACATTTCATCGGGCATCATGATAGAAAAGAGTTTCGACATCAGTCCTTGGCAGTTCTCACTCATTGGAGCTGCCGGAGTCGAATACAAACTGACAGATATATTCAGTCTTTATGCTGAGCCGGGCGTAGGCTATTACTTCAAGGATGGCAGTACCACGCCCACCATCTATCAGGATCGCCCCTTGAACTTCAACCTCGGCTTCGGCCTCCGCTTTAATTTGAAATAGCTCAAAGTTAAAGTACGTTAATCTACGGTTCTTTTAGGCAAGTTTTTCTTCATTCATGGATTTAGTAGATAGAAGACTTGCTTGAATAGTCTATAAAGAATCATAAGTGAAAAAAGTATTAAACTAAAAAACTTAAGAGTATGAGAAAAGTAACAATGATGATGGGCATGCTGCTGACACTCGGATTGTCTAGTGCATGTAGCAGTGATGATGAGATGAACGTTCTTGTGGACAGCAAACTGGAATTATTTGCGGATAGTTTAAACTCCGTTCCAGAGAATGATTACACAGGCTATTTACAATATGACAATCGTTCTGGATGGTATATTTCGCACTCTCAACCCATTGATTGCGTTGACATCTATTACCCTTTGAATCTTCCTAATGATTTAGATGAAGGAAAGGTATCTTTTTCTGGAAAAGTTATCAAGATGACCGATGAGGAACGAGAGTCGCTTCATTTTCAACTATATGGAGGACACTCATATTACTTTATTTATCTGACAAAAATCGAAGAAATAGAAGAATATGAAATCCCATATCGTGGTGATCCACCTTTTACCATTACTGATATGCCAGGTATGATGGTGGATTCTAACATGGGAACATGGTATATCAGTTATGTTAATGGAGGCCACTTCATGGCTAACCTATATTGCCCCACAGAATTAAGTGAAGAATTTATGGTTCAGGGACTGAATGTTATTATATCAGGTAATGTCTATGAGGAAGTTGACAATCCGGATAGTCCAAGCCAAAAGGTTTATAAGATCGAATTGACCAAAATAGAAACAGCAGAGTGATTATGAAAAAGAATTTTATTATCCTTATTATGTTTTTTTGTGTAAATAATTTGTTTGCGCAAAAAGAATTGTATAACGATATAATATATCCTGATGGCGGAACCAAAGGAATCACATCAGTCACTTATTGGAACAAAACCAATCTTTATTATTATATTCACAACTATGGTGGTGGTTTAACATATACTCAATGTCAGACCGCAATACAAAATGCATTTAATACATGGTCGCAGTATTCTAAATTCACATTTACACAAACGTATAATCTTTCTCAGGCTGATATCGAATTGAGTTGGGAAAATCCTGTTCATAGTGGTTGTAGTTCTTTTGGATCAAATGATTTAGCACATGCCTCGTTAGGAAAGCTAAACAGGACACCCCCAACTTTTATTCATTTTAATAACACTATAACCTTCTCAATGAATTCATCAGGTTATAATTTAGAGGCTATAGCGTTACACGAGATAGGTCATGTTCTTGGATTTGATCATGACTTGAGTCATCAAAATGCTGTTATGTGGCCAAGCTATGGCTACAAAACCGATTTGACAAGTTATGATTATAATGCCTTGTATAGTATATATGGCTTCCCAACATCTATTGAAGGACCTCAATATATTTGCCAGCATGATACATGTCATCTAAACAATCTTAATAAACTTCCTTCTAACTTTACTGTTTCGTGGAGTTTGGATGATAGTAATTATAATAATTATATTTATTTGATTTCCAATAATCCTTCTAAAGGATATTGTATCATAGCTCGTAACCCAAATCATGACATGATGAATGCCACTCTTACTGCCAAAATTAAAAAAGGTAACACTGTAATAAGGGTGATAGAAAAGAACAACATGTATGTTTATCAAGGATTCAAGGGGAGTTATACTTCTGGGAATCTTTCTGGTAACATTAACTCATCGGGTACTTTCAATATAAAGACAAATACTGTCACCACTGTTACTTCTCCTAACTTCTATGGGGCGACTTTGTCATACAGCAGTAGTGGTGCGACACCCTCTTCCTGGGGCTTTAATCCCAGTAGCGGAATCCTGAATTTCAATACATTGAATACTTCTGCCCCCGTAATAATTAATGTTCACGATGGCTGTGGGAATGATTATGTTCTCTATGGGTTCCCATCGAGTGCTTACAGCATCAACGTCTCCAATGGAGCAGGTGGAATCACCGTTACACTAGTTGAGGACGGCGATGCCTCCAAGGACTTCACCCTAGATGAGCCCTGGACGATCGAGATCACCAGTGCCACAACGGGCAGGGTGATGGCTACGCAGTCTTCGACGAGCCGTTCAGAGACGATTTCCACCGCAGGGTGGCCGAAGGGCATCTATATTGTCAAAGTCATCATCGGCAAGGAGGAACTGACAGAAAAGGTGACTGTGAAATAGCATAAAGACATTGTTAGTAATTGCCCCGTGATGAACACACTGTATTAGATTTGTTTTGGATCGTGCCACCCTGCGACAGGGTGGCACGCTATGTTTTCTCGCGCGCGGGCGCGCGGTAGTAGGGAAACTTAGGAAATAACCCGCTCATCCCGCTCATCCTACACCCAAATAATTTTTCTCTAGGTGTAGGATGAGCGGGATGAGCGGGATAAAAAGTAAGTATAGCAACTATAAATGCGCGCGCATATATACGCGCGCGTT
>JAGCPV010000002.1 GCA_017965475.1 Prevotella sp. | reverse complement strand
TTCTTGATTGCCTCCGCTTTTGCTTCAGCTTTCACTAAACATCGTGCAAGTAACGTGCCTATACAAAAAATCAGTGCCAAAATGTCCTTCGGAAAAGACAATCTGGCACGGAATTTAAACTCGGTTAAACTATGCTGACAGTTTATTAAACTCGTTTAAACATTGACTTAGATTACTACTGCCGTACCACTAGTGGCCACCATCAGCATTGAGCCATTGGCTCCGACAGTCTCATAGTCAATGTCGATGCCCACGATGGCATTGGCTCCCAGAGCCTGAGCACGCTGCATCATCTCCTGCATGGAAGTGTCTTTTGCCTCCATCAGGACTTTCTCATAACTGCCGGAGCGTCCACCTACGATGTCACGGATGCCTGCTAAAAAATCTTTGAACATATTAGCACCAATAATGGTTTCACCTGTCACCACACCTTTGTATTCACGGATGGGATGACCTTCAATCTGTGGGGTTGTTGAGAGTATCATAATCGTTTTCTTTTAGAAATTTCTATCTATTAGACGTTGTATCATCGTAAAAAGTTGCAATATGCTTGCCAAGCCTCCTTTATTTCATCAATGCAACAGCCTTCCGTAAAGAATGATGCCTGGCATTCATCCTTGAAAGGTGACCAGTTGCCGCAAATCTTACCGTCGTAGGCAATGACGGGCTGGAAGATGCCGCTGTTGTTATGGGCATGGTGGCGGTGTTCAGGAGGAAGAACGATGTCACGCGACTTGTAGCCGATGAGGTATTCGTCGTAGGGAGGAATCAGCAGGAACCTGCCCTTACGGAAACCTCGTATACGGCAGTCGTCGGTGAGATAGAAATCCCAGCCTTTCCATTTCTCTACGTGGATATAATCTCCTAAGAGATCAACACCTCGTCGGCAATCGCTGATATTCAATCCTGACCACCAGACGAAATCCTCCAAGGTGGCAGGCTGGTGGCTTTGGAAGTATTTGCGTGTGAACGTCATCAGAGCTTCGTCTCTGTCTATCTTTGCCGATGGTTTTACTTTATTGGCTGTCAGCGCATAAGTGGCTTTCATCGGCAACAAATCACCGCTACAGAGCGTACCCGTCATTTCTGCCATGCGGATATGGTAGGACAACCGGTGGTCATCCATCTGAATGTCCTTCTCAGCTAAAACCAGAACAAAGTCCTCCTTCGTCACGCTGCCCTTATCTGAAGCTGTCTGAGCGAGGATGTCTCTGACAGCCATCAGTTCATCGTCTGGAATCGAGATCTTGTTGCTGCTCATCCATCCCTTTGTGACGGCGATAGCCTTGTGAGAGCACAGTTCGATGAATGGCCAATAGTCTTCGGCTGACACCAGTTGCCAAGTGCCTCGCATCAGGTGCAGACGGATAATCCTCCCGCTGTCAAAAGCCTTCTTAAAGGCTTTCAGTGATGGCTTGCGTGTTCGCATGGCCACCGCCCAGCGCATCATGCGATACTCCTGTGCCTGCATGGCACCCAAAAAGCTGACCACCTCGGCAGGGTTAGTGAACTGAGGTGCTACAAGCTGCTGGTTGAGAAGTCGGATGGCTACTGGATTCATATAGCTTGCTTATTCAGTTAATACCATTTATACCCATGCTCCTTGCAGTAGTCGATGGCGGGCTGATAGCCTTGGAAGGTGGACTTGTGAATCCACTTCAGCCCCTTCCGTTCATCTTTGGGCACACCCGTGCCGGTCATCAGGAACCAACCAGTAGCGAACTGTGCCTGGGCATCGCCACCATTTGCCGCTAATTCATACCAGAAGACACATTCTTCGAGGTTCTTCTCCACGCCATCACCATTCCAATAGGCTGCACCCACATTCTTCTGACTTAGGATATGCCCTTGGAAAGCAGCCTCACGATACCAGAGGAACGCTTTGTGATGATCCATCTCCGTGCCGTTACCGAGATAGTAGGCATTGGCCACATTGACCTGTGACTGCATATCACCCTTGTCAGCAGCCTTCATGTACCACTGGAAAGCCAGTTCCACGTTCTGTTCTACACCCTTGCCGTGATAATAGCACTCACCAACGTTGAAGCAGCCATAGACATCATCCAGTTCTGCGGCTCGCATATACCAGTTGAAGGCCATCTCCAGATTGACCTTCACGCCAGTACCACGCTCATAGCAGACACCGAGGTTATTCATCGCCTTGGTGTCACCCGCATAAGCTTTCTCGCGGTAATCGTCTGCTTTGTTCCGTTCCTTGGGCATTCTTATTTCAACTTTTTGGTTTCATTATGAACTGCTCGTATGCTGATAGCAGAAGCGTGGCGAGAGCGAAGCAGCCTCCAACGAGGCATACACCCGTCCATCCTGCCATGCTCCATCCGAGACCTGAGCAGAAGGTGCCGAGACTTCCGCCAATGAACATGGTGGTCATGAAGATGGTGTTTACACGATTGGTGGCCTCGGGCAATTGCTGCAGGGAACCGCTCTGGTTGCTGATTTGCAGAAACTGTGCTCCGATGTCAGCCAGGATGATGGCTATGATGAGTCCTGCGTAGGTATCACCGAACAGCCAAGCAGAAGTCCATGCCATTAACTGAAGACAGCCTCCAAAGACGGACATGCGCAGGATGCCCACTCTGGGGACATATTTGCCTGCCCCACTGACGGCAATGGCTCCGACGATGCCAAAGAGTGCCAGCATACCTACCACGTCACTGCCTGCATGAAACGGTGAGCCAGCCAAGTGGAAGGCCATGCACGACCAGATACACATCATACTGCCGAAACTCATGGCCGGACGAAGTGAATAAAGGCGGATGCGAGGATGAGACACGAAGATGCTTCCCACGGTGTGCATCAGTTGACGGTAGGTGCCCTTGAACGAGAGCGTTACCTGCGGCATCATCCGAAGCGTGACGATAAGCCCAACGAGCATCAGTCCTGCTACGATGAAGAACATGGCCCGCCAACCGAACCACTCGCCGATATAGCCGCTGACAGCACGAGCCGAGACGATGCCCGTAATCAGTCCTGAAGCCACATAGCCCATATTCCGTGACTTGTTCTCCGGGCGCGAATAGAGCGTAGCCATCGGGATGAACAGCTGCGGCATGATAGACGAAATGCCCAGCGTGAGTGATGCTCCCCACAACAGCCATACGCTATCGGCAAGGCCAATAGTAACAGCAGAAACAGCAGCCACGGACATGGCCAGCACCGTAATACGCCGCACAGACACCATGTCGGCCAGCGGCACCACGAACAGCAGTCCCAATGCATAACCTATCTGTGTAATCACGGTGATGAGGTTGGCCTGTACCTGCGTGATGCCCGTCTCACGGCAGATTATATCCAGCAGTGGCTGATTGTAATACAGGTTAGCCACTGTGAATCCCGCCATCACAGCCATCATCAGCAGGATGTGGCGGGGTATGCCGTTATGAGGAGTGAGATGTATCATGGGCATCGTTTGTTTATGAGTTATTCTGCAGCCGATACTCCTGCGGACTGCATCCTGCATTGCGGCGGAAGTAGTCGCTGAAGAACGAGGGGCTGGAGAAATGGTATTTATAGGCCAGTTCTGTGAGCGTGATGTCCGTCTGAAGGAGATCGAGACGGATCTGCATTACCGTATAGGTATCGATGGCCTCCTTGGGCGACTTGCCGTAACGAGCCTGCACGATGTTGGTCAGGTAGCGGGTGGTGATGCAGAGCTTGTCGGCATAGAACGCCACGCTGCGCGACTCACGGTAATGCTCGCCCAAAAGTTGGCGGAACTTGAAGAACAGCTCGTCGCCTCGGCTCTTGAACGCATCAACCTCTATCTGGTTCCGGCGGAGCATCACCTGATAGAGCATATAAAACGCCCGCAACTGCATGACGCTGATGAAATACAGTTCGCGCACCGTACAGGCATCGATGGCTGGACGTAACAAACGCACCATGCCGCTGGCAGCAGAGGCTGTTTCTGGTGTGTCGAGAATCATGCTTCGTCTGAGCGCACTGATGTTGACGTTTTCCAACTGATTGAGTGCTGCCAACTGTATAAAACTGCTGAAAGCCAGAATCTCCACTTCGAAGTCTGGCGAACGCTGCTCCACCTTTATAATATCATCTGGATTGAACAGCACCACGCTGTCCGCCTGTTCCTCGATTATTTCAAAGTTGCAGCGGATACGAGCCGTTCCTTTCAGCACATGGAGCACCAAGGCACAATCGATGGCCAGTCCCTCGCTGGTATATTGCGGGGGAACGCCTGCATAAAGGGCCACGGGATGCTCGTCAGTGACAAAGGGCGTGAACATAATTATTTATTTGGAGGCAAAATTACGAAATAAATCTCATAGAAAAGCATATTGTTCCGATTTTCTAAAGATTATGACGCATTTTCGTAATATCAGGATGAATAAATCACCGTAACTTTGCAGCGCAATTCTAAATAACTGCAATATGAAGACAAGAAAATTAGGAAATCTGGAAGTGTCGGCCATCGGAATGGGTTGCATGGGTTTTACTCACGCCTACGGCACCTGCCCTGACGAGAAGGATGGCATACGACTGGTTCACAAGGCATTCGAACTGGGCTGTAACTTCTTTGATACGGCTGAAATGTACAGCTATTTCGGCAATGAGGAGTTTGTGGGCAAGGCACTCAAAGAGTTGCCTCGTGAGCAGGTCATCATCTCTGATAAGTTCTGGCCGGAGAAACTGCCTGGTCATACCTTCACAGAGGATAAGCTCAGTGAAGCAGGCATCAGAAAGACGCTTGAAGGTCAGCTCAGACGCTTGCAGACGAACTATATCGACCTCTATACAGAGCATCAGATGCGTGACGGCAATGAGGAAGAGGTTGCATTCGTGATGGGCAAGCTCATCAAGGAAGGAAAAATCCGTGGCTGGGGACAGTCATCGCCAACGGTTGAGCAGATTCGCAAAGCACATGCCGTCACGCCCATCACCGCCATTCAGAGTGAATACTCGATGATGGCCCGCCAATGGGAGAAGGACGTGCTGCCGCTTTGTGAAGAACTCGGTATCGGCTTTGTGGCTTTCTCACCGATGGCCAACGGCTTCCTAAGTGGGAAATACACGACTCAGACGGAGTTCAAGGGCGATGATCTACGCACCGTCATCAGCCGTTTCGACAAGGAGAATATGGAGCGCAACCAGCCGCTGCTCGACCTTATCAACCGCTATGCCTCTGAGAAGCATTGCACACCTGCCCAGATTTCACTGGCATGGGACTTGATGGCCTACGACGAGTTGGTTCCCATTCCCGGTATGCGCCGTGAAGAGAGAATCATCGAGAACCTTGGTGCTGCAGATGTGGTGCTGACTATTGAGGAATATCGTGCGCTGACGGCAGAACTGGACAAGTTGACGGTATATGGCGACCGCACAGGCCTGAACAAACTGGCATCTGTGCCTGAGAGCACAAAGGATCAGGGCGAAGTTTACAAGAAATAATCATATCAAAAAAAATAAAACAATGGACAAGAAGACAATCGTAGTGGTGGGTGCCGGTCAGGGACTTGGCAATCACGTGGCAGAGAAGTTTGCAAAGGAGAATTTCCGTGTAGTGCTGGTGGCTCGCAGAAGTGAGGCGCTGGCTGAGTACCAGAAGGAGTTCGCGACCAAGGGCATTGAAGTGGGTACCGTGGCTTGCGACGCTACCGATGCGGAGAGTGTGAAGGCTGCTTTCGAGAAGATTCACGCTGAGGTAGGTACGCCCGATGTGCTGGTGTATAATGTGGGCATTACCACTCCCGATGCACAGCCGTTGGACGAGCAGGAGGTGCTGCGCCACTTCAAGGCCGATGTGCTGGGGGCTTTCTCTTGCATCAAGGCCGTGGCTACCGATGAATTTGCCGAGAAGAAGGGTGCCATCCTGCTGACGGGCGGAGTTGCTGCCGTGAGTCCGTTCCCCGGCTATACCTGTCTTGCCATCGACAAGGCTGCACTTCGCGGACTGACACTCGCCGTGCACAAAGAGTTGGAGCCGAAGGGCATCTTCGTGGGTACGGTGATGGTATGCGGCATCATAGGCGGCAATGAGCACTTTGCCCCTGCCAACATCGCCGAGAAGTTTTGGCAGATGTATCAGGAGCGCAAGGAATGGGAAGTACGGTTTGAGTAATGGATAAGATTGTACGTCTGAACGACGGTCATGTAATGCCGATGTTAGGTTTCGGTACCTATCAGATGCCGAAGCGTATCACGCAGCAGTGTGTGGAGCAGGCTCTGGAGTTGGGCTATCGACACATCGATACGGCTCAGTGCTACGGCAACGAGCATGAGGTGGGACTGGCTGTCAAAGCATCTGGCCTGAGGCGTGAGGATGTGTTTGTCACCACGAAACTCTGGGGCGCACACGGCTATGGCGACACGATGCGCTCCATCGAGGGTTCACTGAAGGAGATAGGTCTCGAATACATTGATCTCTTTCTGATTCATGAGCCTTCGGGCGACTTCATCAGCCAGTATCAGGCGATGGAGGATGCCCGCCAGATGGGACTGTTGCGCTCCATCGGCGTGGCGAACTTCATGGAGGACAACTATCTGCGGCTGATCGACAACTGCAAAGTCATCCCTGCCGTCAACCAGATAGAGACACATGTGTATCGCCAGCAAACGAAGATGCACCAGTTGCTCTTGGAGCACGGCACTTGGCATGAGTCATGGTCGCCGCTGGCTTGTGGACAGAACGGTTTCTTCCACGACCCACTGCTGAAACAGATATCCGACAGTCACGGCAAGAGCATCGCCCAAGTGGGCCTGCGCTGGCTGCTGCAACAGGGTGTTGATGTGATTCCCAAGACCACCCACAAGGAGCGGATGCAGGAGAACATGAAAATCTTCGACTTCGAGCTGACAGCCGATGAGATGCAGCGCATAAAGACACTCGACACAGGAAGAAGTCAGTTCGGATGGTGGTAATTCAAGAAAAAAGTCGTACCTTTGCACCATGATTTCAAAAGGAATGAAACAATCACTTACAACACGCCTGCTGGTGGCAGTCATGGCACTGCTTACCATATCCTGTTCCAACGACAAGGTACAGGCTCAAACATCGTCAGACATGAAAATAAACATCACCATCGGTGACCAGACGCGTACAGCCACGCTGGTCTCCAACAGCAGTACTGAGGCTCTTGTGGCAGCACTGCAAGAAGCGCCAATTGCATACGAGGCTCACGACTACGGCAACTTTGAGAAGGTGGGCGACTTAGGACGCTCTTTTCCGCAAAACAACACGTCGATCACTACTGAGCCTGGTGATTTGATTCTCTATCAGGGCAACAATCTCTGCATCTACTACGACACCAACTCATGGAACTTCACCCGCCTCGGTCGTATTGACAACGCCACCCAGAGCGACATCAAGCAGTTTGTTCGTGCTGGACAGGGAAATGTTACAGTCACACTTTCTATAGCAGATGCAGCAGGGATCAAATCCGCTTCTGCCGAAAAGAAGAACGGGAAGACGTATGCCATGAACGGTATCGAGTTGAAACAAGAACCGACAAAGGGAGTTTATATCAAGGATGGCAAAAAGATAATCAAGTAAAGAGTATGAAACGAGTAATAGTTATTTCGACGAGTCTTCGTCATGCTTCAAACAGCGACATGCTCGCTGACAAGTTCGTGGAAGGGGCGAAGGCTGCCGGAAACGATGTGGAGAAAATTTCCCTCGTAGGTAAGAATATCCAGTTCTGCAAGGGCTGCATGGGTTGCCAACGGCTGGGTATGTGCGTCATCAAGGACGATGTGAACGACATCATGGCAAAGGTGCTGGAGGCAGATGTGGTCTGCTGGGCTACCCCCATCTATTATTACGAGATGAGCGGGCAGATGAAGACGCTCATAGACCGCATGAACGCCATGTACGAGCAGGACTATAAGTTCCGCGATGTCTATCTGCTTACCACCGCTGCCGAGGATGAGGAAGAGACTCCGAAACGTGCAGAGACGGGCTTGGGCGGATGGATAGCCTGCTATCCCAAGAGTCGCCTGGCTGGTACACTCTTCTGCGGAGGCGTGAATGACCCTCGTGAGATTGAGGGCAACGTCAAACTGCAGGAGGCTTACGAACTGGGTAAAAGCATCAAGTGATATGACGATACAAGAATTCAGAGATTATATGGCATCGGGCAAGCCTGTCGTAGGTGGTGGGGAAGTCCACATGATGTTTCATCATTTGTCGCAGGAGGCACTGAAGATAACGGCAGAAATCAACGGCAAGTATCATACGCCAGAGGAATTGCACAACTTGCTCGAACAGCTTTGGGGACGTGAAGTACCCAAGACCGTTGGCATGTTCCCACCGTTTCATACCGATTGCGGAAAGAATACTGTTATCGGCGAACATGTGTTTATCAATATGGGCTGCAAGTTCCAGGATCAGGGTGGCATCACCATTGACGAGGGCGCACTCATCGGACACAACGTCGTGCTGGCGACTCTGAAC
This sequence comes from Prevotella sp., assembly GCA_017965475.1. GTDB lineage: Bacteria > Bacteroidota > Bacteroidia > Bacteroidales > Bacteroidaceae > Prevotella. The sequence goes on along the minus strand of JAGCPV010000002.1, from coordinate 2,805 downwards.
CACGACCTTGACCCAACCAAGCGTCAGAGCATGACCTACGCTCCCATTCACATCGGCAAGAACGTCTGGATAGGTGCCAACGCCACCGTCCTTGCTGGCGTGACTATAGGCGATGGAGCCGTAGTTGCTGCAGGTGCTGTAGTGACAAAAGATGTAGAGCCGAATACCGTTGTAGGCGGCGTTCCTGCCAAGGTGATTAAGAAAATAGTTTGAAGGATAACGCACAACAAAAGGGAGCAACACTCGTAATGAATGCTGCTCCCATTTATATGCGGCTAATCAGAAATTGTAAGCCTTACGATACCTCGATGGCTTTAGTGACCTTCTGCTGTGGCTCAGTTTTCGGCATGGTGATGGTCTATTCTTTATCTGGCTGCTGTCCGTCGTGGGCCTTCCACGCACATTCGGTAATCTTCATATCGGAGAAGATGGCTGTAAAGGACGATTCCTCTGGCGAACAGGCATAGATGCCAAAGCTGATCTCATCGACACCAGCATACATGTGGCAGATACGCATCTGGCTGAAGTTCACTCCATCTGTAGAGCATTCGATGCAGTAGTCATCCTCGCGGCGTGAGAATCGATACCACATGGTCTTCACGTCAGCAGGGATGGCTGTCGTGGCCCAGTCGGAGTATCCCTTGTTGGTTACCACGCTGCCCAGATGCTGGAACTCTTCGTTCTCGTACTCCACGGATCCTTTCAGCCAGTTCTCGCTATCGAGATACATCACGATGCCACACTGGTCAAATCGGTGATGACTGCCTGTAAAATCGGTCTTCACCACGAAGCTGAAGAATTTTTCGCGAGTCTTCATCTGCAATACGGGTGCATTGTCGTTCTGGAAGTGATAGTAAGTGCGCTGCCATAGGTCGGTCTTTGGAGCGGTAGTGATACGGATGGTGTCACCCTTCACCTCAAAGCCCTTCGGCTCCCTCGTCCACTGTAGCGCGTTCAAGTCAATACGCCCGCTGTCAGCAAACGCCACTTTTACGTTGTCTGTAAATTCCATATCCGTTTCTTTTTTTTGTTCCTGATGGCTGCAAGCAGTAAGCATCAGTGCAGTCCATGCTGCAAATAAAACACTTTTCTTCATTGTCAATATCTATAATTCTGGTTATTCCTTTTGCTTATATTCCAATGGAGTCATCCCCGTCAGCCGCTTGAAGAACTTCGAGAAGAAGGAGGGATTGGGGAAATTGTTGTCGTCAGAGATTTGCACGACGGTCTTGTCGGTGTATCGTAGTTCTATCTTGACCTGTGTGAGCAGGGCATCGTCTATCCACTCCTTGGGAGGCTTGCCGCTGACCCCACGGATGAGGGTGCCGAAATAGCGTGGAGCCATGCAGAGCGTGGAGGCGTAGTATTCCACCTGATGCTGCTGGCGCACGTCGCGGTTGACCAGTTGGATGAAATCGGAGAAGAGCCGCTCATCGCGGGTCATCGAGCGAAGAGCAGTTTCTTCGTGTTGGCTCCACCGCTGACTGACGAACCAGAGGAACGAACTGATAAGGTGTAGCGTAACCTGTGAGTTGTGCTCCTCGTCACGGGTGTTCAGATAGAGCAGATGGTGCAGACGGTCGAGAAAGTCAACGTCGTCTGGCGAGAGCTGTAGGCTGAAGTCGCGCAGATGACCGTCGAAGGCCTTGGGCACTCGACCCGCCGTGGCGAGAGAAAAGAGGTCGCTGCTCATGGAGAGACCGAAATCAGAGAGGTCTTCGGAGGCTCGTTCTATCTGCACGATACTGTCGGGACCGCCAAATATGAGCGTGCCAGCCTCGTAATGGCGGGGAGTAAGGTTGATAGTCGGTTCGAGCCACCCTTGCCGGATAACGATGATGCGCATCTCCGGCATCAGCATAGGTGAATCAGCCAGTTTGCCATGGACAATCTCTGGCAACATCTGGCGCACGACGGCCAGGTTCTGCGAGATATAATTACTCACCAGGGCGTCGTTATCGCCATTCTGCTTGTCATCATTCATAAGCTCCTGCAACGATGTAAGCGAGAAGTGTTCCATTCCGTCCATAACCCATCGAAATTTGGATGCAAAGATAGTAAATTTAGGCGATTTTACCAAGGGAAAAGCAAGTTTTTGACAAAAAGAGCATAATTCCGAATGTACGGATAACGAGATGTTGCCAAAATCATACTAATTTTGCACCCAGAACCAAAGGTCGCTGTTCGCACAGCGAGGTAAAGCAAACGTAAAACAAGTAAGATTATGAAACATTCCTTTATCAACAACTGGTACAATTGGTCGGTGTTTCTCGCAGGAGCGAGCGCACTGGTGGCCCTGTTTTTAGTCGATGACCTCACCGCAAAGCTGCTGTGGATGTCGGTCAGTGTCCTGTTCCTTCACTTCTTCGAGGAGTTCGGCTTCCCTGGCGGATTTCCTTGGCTGGGCATGAAGGTTCTGATGAACAGCAACGAGATGGATTCTACGAAGTGGGACTGCAACAACCTCAGCTCGATGTTCGGCAACTGGGGTTTCCTGCTACTCATCTATGTGCTGGCCATCGTGCTGCCCGATGTGCAGCTGTTTACCCTCGGTGCCATGATGTTCTCGTTTGCTGAGTTGCTGATGCACCTCGTGCTGTTCAACGTGAAGATGAAGACCTTCTACAACCCCGGCTTCATCACCGCTATCTTCGGTCTCACACCCATCTCGTGCTACTATTTCGCTGTGGTCTATGACGCTTCGATGTTCGCATGGTGGGAATACGTCGTAGCCATTGCCTGGTTCATCTTCGTGTTCTGGTTCTGCTTCCGCTCGCCCCTCTACTGGAGCCTTGGCCGCAAGCC
>JAGCPV010000026.1 GCA_017965475.1 Prevotella sp. | reverse complement strand
CGCTCAACCTCTTTCTTCAGGGAGTCAATCTCCTCCTGCATCTGTTTTACGTCTTCTTTCATCTGTACTTTATTTCTCAATCAGAAACAAATCCATCAGTCCACTCATGTCGATAGCCTCTTCCACCTCGTCGGTCATTCCCTTCAGGATGGCAGCATGACCGTTTCCGTGGGTGTGCTTGAATATGCTCAGCAGGATGCGCAGGCCGCTACTGGAGATGTATTCCAGTTGTGAACAGTCTATCAGAATGTCGCAATCGTCGCACTCGAATACGGGTGCAAGGCTGTGCTGCGCTTTCGTACTGGCAGCATTGTCGAAGTCGCCGATGAGGGCAACGACCAGACGGCCGTCTTGTTTGTTAATTGTTATGTCCATATCTATATGTTTTTAAAGAGTTTCAGAATGTTGTGGCCGTCGAGACGCTGATAGTTCAGTCCGTCGGTCATCCTTTGCATCATGTGGATGCCCATACCTCCAGGCGGACGCTGGTCTGCGGGTATGGAGAGGTCGGTAGGGGAATCCTGCGTGGGGTCGAAGGGCAGGCCGTCATCGTCGATGGTGATGACGAGTTGTCTGTCGGCTTTTTCGGCCGTCAGCATGATGGCAGTGGCCTCGGAATAGTTGATGACGTTGGCCAAAGCCTCTTCCAAAGCCGCACGGAGGCGCTTAGTTTCCTTAGCACTGAGTCCTGCCTGTGTGGCCGCATCGGTGACGAAAGGTTTCAGACGGTCAATCTCGTCAAAGGTGGGACTGATTGTCAGCTGCGAGGCTGCTCCCGTCCACTTGATGGCCAGCAGGGTGATGTCGTCGCTCTGTTCGGTGTCGGCGGCATAGCGGTGTACCTCGTCGGCCATCTGCAGCACCATTTGCCGGGCTGTTTGATGGGTTAACTGACCAGCAAGATCGGCCACACGGGCTCTGCCCATCCGTTTTCCGGTTTGGTTTCTGGCATCGTTAAGACCGTCGGTATAGAGGAACAGCGTGTCGCCGGGCTGCATGTCGGTCTCCTGAACTTCAAAGTTCCAGTCTAATAAAGCGCCAACGGGCTTGTTTCGTTTGATGGGCAGCGGCTGGCCAGCCAGCAGCGGTGCCTCGTGGCCGGCATTGCAATAGTCGAGGTGGCCTGTGGCGAGGTCGAGGATTCCAATGAACATCGTCACGAACATATTGTTTATATTGCCTTTGCAAAATCCCCGGTTGATTCGCCAGATGATTCGTTCGGGTTGCTGTTCACTCATGGAGATAGACTGGAAGAGGCTGCGGGTGACGGCCATCAGCAGGGCTGCGGGTATTCCTTTACCGCTGACGTCGCCAATGCAGAAGTACAGACGGTTGTCGCGAATGAGAAAGTCGAACAGGTCGCCGCCTACGCTCTTGGCAGGCTCCATCATGCCATAGATGTCGATGTCGCTGCGCTCAAGGAATGGCGGGAACTGATTGGGCACCATCGCCATCTGGATGTCGCGGGCGTTGGTCATCTCGTTCATGATGGCCGTCTGCTCGGCTGTTGTCCGCTTGATTTCGTCCACATAGTCGGTGAGAGAGGTCTGCATGGTCTCGAAGGAATCGCGCAGCATGCTTACCTCGTCGACGCTCTTGACGTCGGGCAGCGCCGACGAGAAGTTTCCGTTGGCCACTTCTTCGGCCGAGAGGGCGAGTGAACGTAGCGGGCGGATGGATTTCCTGATCATCTGGCGGCTGATGAAATAGATGGCCACCAGTCCTGAGAACAGTACCAGCAGGATGATGGTGTTCAGCATGTATGCATTCGACAGGATCACGTCTTTGGGGGTCGCTATCACCATCGTCCAGGTGGTGTTTGGAATGGAGCGGTAATGCAGTCGTGACATCACGCCGTCGATCTCCGTCACGCAGGTTCCATGGTTCGCCTTCATCGCGTGGCCAATAGATCTGTCGCAATTTGTCAGTAAGCGTTGAGGGTCAGGATGTATGACATAGGTGCCATTCCTGGCGACAACAAAGAGATGGGTTTTGTGTGACAGTCCTTGCTCATATTGACTATTGATCTCCTGGATGTCTTCCATCAGTTCGGTTCTCATTTTTTCCAATGACAGGTCGGCACCCAAAATGGCCACCACTTTCCCTTGCTTGTCGTGAACGGGTTGGATATAGGAGGTGAGTTGGCGCCGGCCTGTAACGCCCGGAATGAGGTCGTTTTCGAAATAAACTTCCGTCCAGAGGGCTGAGTCATTGGATACGCACTCTTTAAACCACTGTCTGTCTAAATACACATTGTAGTCGTTTTCGATGCTGCTGAGGCGTATCGCCCCGGCAGAGTCGTGAGTGGCAATGAGTTCCAGGCATTGTTTCCTGTCAGGGAAATGGCCAGGCTGGTAAAGAACTCCGCAGGTGATGATGGTGGGATTGACTTGCAAGACGCGTTCCAGGCGGTGCATCAGTTTCTCAGGCTGGTCAATTTCGTTCTCTATGTCGTCGAGATTGTTCTTCACGGCCACCGCTACGTCCGACAACTTTCTGCGCATCTCCTGATGATTCTCGAGCAACAGGCCCAGATAACGATCCCGAGCCTCATTGAGCATATACGCCCTGACAGTAAAAAAGACCACGCTGGTAATGACGGCCATCATTACCAGCACTACCGCCATGATGCGGTAAGTGAGACTCTGGGAAAGCGAACGAAATCTTTTCACACCGCAAATTTAGATAAAATTTTTGAGATGATAAGCCTGTTGAAATAAAAAAGTAAACAAATTGCCTCGAAAAGTTAGAAATCAAGGTTTCCATACGCTCAATTCTATCCATTTCGTGCTTACAAGATATTATCATATCTGTATTTTTTTGTTGAAGTATTCTTCCACTTCCACCAAGAGCGTGGTGTGTTTTACAAAGACTCCCTTCAATGGTTGGAAGATGCCGACATCATACGCCGTTGCTATAACTCCAACATTACTGGACTGCCGCTGGAGGGCAATGCCATAGACAACGTGTTCAAGGTCTATACATCTGACATTGGCATGTTGGTTGCCATGCTTGGAGGCACGACAAGGGCAGATATTCTTCAGGGCAATCTGGGTGGATTCAAAGGGGCGATCTTTGAAAACTTGATGGCCGACACACTCATCAAAAAGGGACAGAGCCTATACTATTTCCAAAAGGACTCTGGCATGGAGTTGGATTTCCTTATTCGTTATAAAGGCGAGTGTGTTCCCGTGGAGGTGAAGGCAAAAAGTGCTCAGGCTAAAAGTATCTCGACCATCAGAAAGCACCCTGACAAGTATGGCGTAAAGCATTTCATCAAGTTTGGAGACTACAATGTTGGGCGTGATGGAGACTTGTTGACTCTCCCCACCTATATGCAGTTCTTACTCGATTTGGAGCCGGAGGAAGTGATTTTGGAGACAATAGACACCGACGAACTTACGCGAATGGCAAGAGAGTTTCTCGACCAGAAGGGGCGTAATGCGTTTGAGGTGCTTGCCTCTGTCAAGGAGTTACTTGACTGTGGCATCAACCTCTATATCCAGAAGGAGCAATAACATGAAGTACAAGTGCTTTGTACTGGTAGTACAGACCTTTTGTACTGACAGTACAGCAGTCTTGTACGATGATAAGACTACATTAATCTATGAAAATCACTTGCTGCCGATGACTTTCGAGATGTCCATGATCATGCCACCGTTGCCACTCATGATCTGAGGCATCTTGCCGTCCCACTTCTCAATCATGTCCTCCTGCACGATCATCGGCGAGAGGGAGGCGGCAATCGTCCTGTTATAGTAAGCCTCCGCATCGGCCTTGATCTTCATGGCCTTGGCATTACCCTCAGCCTTGGCGACGGCAATCTTCGCATTAGCCTCAGCCTCCTTCACCTCGTTCTCTGCCTTCAAGGCACTCTGGATGGCCGTGTTCTTGGCATCGATCATCGAGAGCAGCGATGAGGGAGGTGTGATCTTCGAGGTGAACTCCTCCACAAGGAATCCCTCAGCCATCAGCGACTTCTCCAGACGGGCACGGACATCGCGCTCAAAGTTGGCACGGTTCGACATCAGCGAATCGGAGGTGTACTGGTTGGCGCAGGTACGGTAGGCCTCGTAGAT
>JAGCPV010000025.1 GCA_017965475.1 Prevotella sp. | reverse complement strand
CCCACCGCCTCGATGGCGGTGTATAACTTGTTGCGGGAGAGGAATTTGAGGAAACTTTTCATACTATTCGTTCTTCAAGGATTCCACCGGATTCGCCCTCGCGATGCGCAGGCAGTTCAGGACCACGACGCCCAGCACGATGGCCAGCACCATCAGTGCTCCGCCAAGGAAATACAAAGGATTCAGGGACACCTTTTCGGCAAACATCTCCAGCAGTTTGCCGGCCACGAAGAATGCTCCGACACAAGCCAGCGCCGCCATAATCGCCGACAGCTTGAGTATGCCTGTCGCAAAGACGCCAAGGACATCCCGGGATGAGGCTCCGTTGATCTTGCGGACGGCCATCTCCTTGCTCCGTCGCAGACTCTCGTCCCGGATGAAGCCGATCAGCCCCATCAGTGCAATCAGAAGTGAGAAGACTGCGCCCAACGCCATGGTATTGCGCACCTTTTTGACATCGTCGTAAGCCGCGCGCATCCGTTCCTCGTAAGAGATGATGTCTATCTCCTTACCTTCCAGAGCCCGGGACAGAGTCTCCCGGACCATCGGCAGCGATTCGGGCCGCACTTTGAAAAGAATATATGGCATCCAGGAGTCTTCACTGCCAACTTCTCCGTAAAACCACGCACTCGGCCTGGGATCCCTCCACACGAGACTTCCGATAAGATAGCTCTTATATACACCGGAGATGGTGTAATAGAACGGTATCCCATCATCGTCGCTTATCGGGGCGTGTCCTGTAACAAACACCTGTTTGCCAACTGCACCGTCGCTCCAATCCGTGAACTCGGCCATCCTTGCCACAAACTTCTCGTCCACAGCTATCTCTAATCCATTCTTAGGAGCGTGTCCATCCAGGAACTGGATACCCATCAGGTCGTAAAAGTCGGCAGAGCATTCGTACTGGTCTGCAATGTTGAACAATTCCCTGTCGTCGCCGGGGATATACACATTATCCCCGCTTGATCCTTGATAGGGCAAATTGTGGCAGGCAGCCACTCCATCTACCTCGGGAAGGTTCCTGAGCGCATCCATTGCCCTTGCCTGGGCCTGCCTGTCTCCGTCATACATACTGATGTAGTACAGGTCTTCATAGGAATAGCCAGGATTACTGTTGTTCACCATCTCATACTGCCTGCCGATGATAAGCAGCAACACCACAAGGAACACATTGATAAGCACCTGCACACCCAGGAGGCCCAGCTTCCACCGGCGGGAATGCTCCGTATAGTTCTTAAGCGCCGCATCCACCGGAATCCGCTTGTACAGCTCGGCCGGGACAACGATGGAGATCACCATCACAAACAGCAGCAGCACCGCAATGGCAGCAACGCTCTGAGGCACCAGAAGCGTAGTGAACGGCACTCCTAGCAGATTCTCGACAATGCCGCGACCGGCAAAGATGATGGCCGCGGCCAGAGCCAGCGACAACACGATATGCAGCAGCGCCTCTTTCGTCAACATTCCGTAGATATGCTTTCCTTCTGCACCGTAGCACTTCCGCACACCTACTTCCTTCGAGCGCTTCACCAGCGACGATATCACAATCAGGATATAGTTCAGCAGAGAGATCAGGATCAGCAGAGCCGCCACGATAGACAGCAGGATGATCTGCGTCTTTACGCCCTGGGACGACGTGTGCACTTTGATGAACGGCTTCAGATAGTACCTCAACTGCAAACCCTGTGCTTCAAGCTCATCTAGATGCTGATGGGCCTCCTGCATCTTCCGGATGGCGTCGGAAAGGGTATTCGGGTCCACGCCAGGCATAAGCTTCACATAACCCTTATAACGGTCGTTGCCCAGCCAATTGTCCGTGCTCTGCTTGCCGTAGGTATCCATCGACAGCAGGATATCATAGCTCAGGCTGCCGTTCTTCGGGAAGTCCTCGAACACACCCTCGATGGGCAGTTTCAGACCCGCCATATCCTCGTTATAGACCTGTTTGCCGATGGCCTCCTGCACGCCGCCCAGCTTCTCCGCGAAGCTCCGGCTCACCATCACACCGCCCCACTTCCCCAGGATCTTCACGGGATCGCCTGCCAGGATCGGCCGGTCGAACACCTTGAAGAAGCAGGTATCGGCACAGACGAGCGTGGCTTTCAGCTTGTTCGCATCTTCGTCCAGATAGGTGTCTCCATTGAACACATAGGTCGTGCGGGTGCCGACCTCCACCCCCGGAACCTCTTGCATGAAGCCCACGGCCACGGCACCGCTCACCTGCCCATAATCGCTCTCATCGCCATTCTGCGAGTACCAGGTATAGATGGAATACACCCGGTCGATGTCCTTGTAGAAACTGTCATAACTCAGTTCAAAGAACACCTTGGCGATGAGCACAATCCCCACTCCCAGCCCTACGCCCAGGGACAGGACTTTGATCAGAATATCGTTTTTTGTTTTCATCATCTGTTTCCCGGCTTGACCGGGATACTACTTTTGTGTATATCTGTGTCGAACGATAAAGTGTTGAGCGATGAGTGAAGATCTGATTATCGTCCAAAATCTGATTTATGAGATTCGTGGGCAGAGAGTGATGCTGGATTCTGATCTGGCGAAGTTGTACCAAGTTACCACCAGCGCATTAAACCAAGCCGTAAGGAGGAATATTGAACGATTTCCAAGCGATTTCATGTTCCAATTGACGGTAGAAGAAGTCCTAAATATGTCATCACAATTTGTGACGACATCAAAAAGACCGAAGTCTACGCCACCTTTTGCCTTTACAGAACAAGGTGTTGCGATGCTCGCAAGTGTCCTGAAAAGTCCTATTGCGATTGCTGCCAGCATATCCATCATGCGTGCCTTCGTGCAGATTCGCCAGTATCTTCTGACAACTTCTTCGATGTCATCCGAGCTTCGGGAACTCCGTGCCAAGGTGGACCTCCTGGCTATGCAGCAAGAGGAGAACCTCGCGGCCGTCAACGACCTCTCGGAAGATGTCCGGCAAGAAATCGACAACCTATACCTGGCCATAGCGGAGCTCTCCACCCGGTTGGAGGAGAAAAAGAACGAGCCAAGGCCCAAGATTGGATTCCAGCAGAACATCGACAAATAATCTACAATTCGTTCTTGACGTCGGAGACGATCTGGCCGTCGAAGAGGTCGATGGTGCGCTGGGCGCAGGCGGCATCCTTCTGGCTGTGAGTCACCATTACGATGGTGGTGCCTTCCTGGTTCAGCTCTTTGAGCAGGTCCATCACCTCCTTGCCGTTCTTGGAATCGAGGTTACCGGTGGGCTCATCCGCGAGGATCAGCTTCGGACCGGCCACCACGGCACGGGCAATGGCCACGCGTTGCTGCTGACCGCCGGAGAGCTGCTGCGGGAAGTGATTGGCACGGTGGCTGATGGCCATGCGCTTCATAATCTCAGTCACTTTGGCCTTACGCTCGCTGGCACTGATATTCAGATAGCGTAACGGTAACTCGATGTTCTCATAGACATTGAGTTCATCAATCAGGTTGAAGCTCTGGAACACGAAGCCGATGTTGCCCTTGCGGAACTTGGTGCGCTCCTTCTCCTTCAGGCCGCCGACCTCAGTGCCGAGGAGTTCGTAGCTGCCGCTGGTCGGGTTGTCCAGCAGGCCGAGGATATTCAGCAGCGTGGATTTTCCGCAGCCCGACGGGCCCATGATAGCAACAAACTCGCCGTCCTTGATTTCGAAGGAAACACCATTGAGAGCCGTGGTCTCGATTTCTTCCGTCCGGAAGAT
>JAGCPV010000024.1 GCA_017965475.1 Prevotella sp. | reverse complement strand
TCGTCTGCCAGCGTCTCTTGCTGAGTGGCAGGAAGTGAGCTATGCTTCTCTCCCAACTTATGGGTAGATTGGAAGAGGATGATATGGTCGGCATCAAACTGATACAGATCACTGGAGGGATCGAGGAACTGTCGCTCCACCTGGTTGTATTCTGCTTCAAACAGGTCGATGTTCCAACCTCTTTTGATACCCATGCCCTTGATGGCTGTTGCCAGGAACTGGGTCGCTGTGTCGCCTACCAGTGCCACCTTAATGCTGGGCAGGTCACTGGGGGCATGCTTGATGCTCTTCTTGAGTTCTTGGAAGGAATACATGTCTATTCTTTTTCGAAATAGTTCTCTAATTCTGTGCGGGCACTGCCATCAGCATTGGACATGTCCTTGAGGATCACGCCTTTCTCCAGCAGCGTGATACGGGTGGAGATATCCACCGTATGCTGCAGGTTATGACTGGAGATCAGGATAGTAGCTCCCGTCTGCTGGTTATAGGCTGTCAGCTCATGCTTCAGGATATTCTGACTGGAGGGATCGAGGAAGTTAAACGGTTCGTCGAGGATCACCAGTTTGGGACGATTGAAGAGGGCCGACATGATGCCGACTTTCTGTTTGTTGCCTGCTGAGAGGTTTCGGATCAGTTTCTTCTGTCCGAAGACCTCTCCATTGGCCAGACGCTCGAAATCTTTCAGACGTTCGTCAACAGCCTCTTGTGACATGTTCGTGATCTTGCCGATGAAGGCGAAATACTCCTCAGGGGTCAGGAAGTCGATAAGGAAGCCCTCGTCGATATAGGCACCTGTGGTGGCTTTCCACTCCTCAGACAGGGCAGGGTTGATTCCGTCGAGGGTGATCTCTCCCTCGTCGGGTTTCAGCAGGTCGAGGAGCATGCGGAACAAGGTAGTCTTTCCTGCACCGTTATTACCAACCAGACCGAGGATATCCCCGTCGTTGATGGTAAATGAGGGGATATCACTGGCTATGGTCTCACCAAATGCTTTCTTCAGATTCGAGATAGTAATCATATCTGTTCACTATTAACTTTACACTATTCCTTTTCCGTGGCAGTTCTTGAATTTCTTGCCAGAACCACAAGGACATGGATCATTACGTCCGGGCAGTTTGTCCTTGATGATCGGGGTACGGTTCTGCTGGGCACGGGTGTCGTGCTGGGCGGCAGCCTGCTGGTTGCGATCTACCAACTGCTCCTCGCCGATGTTCTGCTTCGACTCTGTGTATTGCTGGCGCTGGGTGCGCTGCTCAGGAGCGGCCTCGCGAACCTGCTGTTGGGTAGCCTCTGGAATCTGAGCACGCGTGAGGATCGAACAGATACGGTTGTACATCTCGTTGATCATGTCGTCCCAAACCTTGGCTGATTCGAGTTTGAAGATCAGCAGCGGATCCTTCTGCTCATACGAAGCGTTCTGTACAGAGTGCTTCAGTTCATCGAGCTGACGCAGGTTCTCCTTCCAGGAGTCGTCAATGATATGGAGCAGGATGGATTTCTCGAATTCCTTCACGATCGACTTACTCTCAGACTCGTAAGCCTCCTGCAGGTTACAGGGGATGTTATACATCTTACGACCGTCTGTCATAGGCACCAGGATGCGCTCATACATCTGTCCCTGATTCTCAAAGACCTGTTTGATGATAGGCTGAGCCACCGTCTGGATACGTTCCGTACGACGGTTGAAATTGCCGATGGCAGCCTGGAAGGCACTCTCCGTCAGCACGTCATGCGGCTGGTTGATGAACTCCTCGCTGGTAAATGGCACCTCCATCGACAGGACATGCAGGAATTCCTCCTTGCAGCCTTGGAAGTCGTTGTTCTCGATGATGTTCACCACACGGTCCCAGATGATATTGGCGATATCCATACCGATGCGCTCACCCATCAGGGCGTGACGACGCTTCTCATAGATCACGGTACGTTGTTTGTTCATCACATCATCGTATTCAATGAGTCGCTTACGGATACCGAAGTTGTTTTCCTCCACCTTCTTCTGGGCGCGCTCAATACTCTTGGAGATCATCGGACTCTCGATCATCTCACCGTCCTTGAAGCCCAGACGATCCATCACGGAGGCGATACGCTCAGAGGCGAACAGACGCATCAGTTTATCTTCGAGGGATACGAAGAACACAGAAGAACCGGGGTCTCCCTGACGTCCTGCACGACCACGCAACTGACGATCCACACGACGGCTCTCATGACGTTCCGTACCGATGATAGCCAAACCACCAGCAGCCTTCACCTCAGGTGAGAGTTTGATATCGGTACCACGACCAGCCATGTTGGTGGCGATGGTGACGGCACCCAGTCCGTTGGTAGATTGTCCTGCGAGGGCCACGATGTCAGCCTCCTTCTGGTGGAGTTTGGCATTCAGCACCTGATGCGGGATCTTACGCATGGAGAGCATCTTCGAGAGTAATTCGGAGATCTCCACAGAAGTCGTACCTACCAGAGTAGGACGGCCAGACTCACGCATCTTGACAATCTCGTCGATGACGGCGTTGTATTTCTCACGGGCAGTCTTATAGACACGGTCATCCTGGTCATTACGGATCACAGGACGGTTGGTGGGGATCTCCACGACATCGAGTTTGTAGATGTCCCAGAATTCACCAGCCTCCGTAGAAGCCGTACCCGTCATACCAGCCAGTTTGTGGTACATACGGAAATAGTTCTGCAGGGTGATGGTGGCGAAGGTCTGTGTGGCAGCTTCCACCTTCACGTGCTCCTTGGCCTCCACAGCCTGGTGCAGACCGTCGCTCCAACGACGACCTTCCATGATACGGCCCGTCTGCTCATCCACAATCTTCACCTCACCGTCGATCACGACATATTCGTCATCCTTATTAAACATACAGTAGGCCTTCAGCAACTGCTGGAGGGTGTGGACACGCTCACTCTGCACGGCATAATGGTTCAACAGCTCGTCTTTCTTATCCAGACGCTCCTGATCACTCAGTTCTGTCTCAGCCTCCAGGGCAGAGAGCTCAGACGTGATATCTGGCAACACGAAAAGTTCGGCATCGTTCACCTGTTTGGCAAGCCAGGCCGTACCTTTATCTGTCAGGTCGCAGGAGTTCAATTTCTCATCGACGACGAAATACAGGGGCTCCACACATTCCGGCATACGACGGTTGTTGTTCTCCATATAGATATTCTCCGTGTTCTGCATACCAGCCTTGATACCCTCTTCAGAGAGGAACTTGATCAGGGGCTTGTTCTTTGGCATGGCCTTGTGGGAACGGTAGAGCGACAGGAATCCTGCGTCGAGTTTCTCCTGACCTTCTTTCTTATTACCGGCCTCTATGAGTTGGTTACCTGTGGTAATCAGGTTCTTGGCTTCTGCCAGATACTGGGTGGCGAGTTGACGCTGTACACCTACGAGACGCTCCACCAGCGGCTGGTATTCCTCAAACATCTGATCATCGCCCTTAGGCACAGGACCAGAGATGATCAACGGCGTACGGGCATCATCGATCAACACGGAGTCCACCTCATCGACGATGGCGTAGTTATGGGAGCGCTGCACGAGGTCGGCAGGCGAGATGGCCATATTGTCACGAAGGTAGTCGAAACCGAACTCGTTGTTAGTACCAAAGGTGATATCTGCCTGATAGGCCCTGCGACGTGCCTCGGAGTTTGGCTGGTGTTTGTCGATACAATCGACACTCAGACCGTGGAACATATAAAGCGGTCCCATCCACTCGGAGTCACGCTTGGCCAGATAGTCGTTCACCGTCACGACGTGAACACCGTTACCCGTAAGGGCGTTGAGGAAGACGGGGAGGGTAGCGACGAGGGTCTTACCTTCACCAGTGGCCATCTCAGCGATCTTACCCTGATGGAGCACAACACCACCGAACAACTGTACGTCGTAGTGGATCATCTCCCATTTCAGGTCATTTCCACCGGCTGTCCAGTGGTTATGGTAGATGGCCTTGTCACCGTCGATGGTGATGAAGTCCTTCTTGGGATCACCAGCCAGTTCACGGTCGAAATCCGTGGCCGTGACGATGGTCTCCTCGTTCTCGGCGAAGCGCTTGGCTGTCTCCTTCACGATGGCAAACACCTCCGGCATCACCTCGTCGAGCGCTTTCTCATAGATATCGAGCACTTCCTTCTCAATCTTATCGATCTGTTCGAAGATACTGGCACGCTCGTCGATGGGGGTATTCTCGATGGTACCCTTCAACTCTGCGATCTTGGCCTTCTGCTCTTTGGCAGAATCCTGAACCTGCTTCTGAAGTTCCTTGGTACGCTGGCGGAGGGCATCATTGTCTAAGGACGCCACTTTCTCAGTAGCGGCCTTAGCCTGTTCTACAAATGGTTGGATTAGTTTCATGTCGCGGGTGGATTTGTCACCAAACAACGACTTGAGGATCTTGTTGAAATTCATGTTATATTTGACAATTTTACTATTTACAATTTACAATTTGTTGAAAACGGGTGCAAAGTTACTCAAAATTATTCAATTTCTCGTGGAAATTCCATAAAAAAAACGTAACTGCCAAAGAAAATAGACAGAACATAGTTCTGAAAGACTGGAATCATTCAGAACAAAGGTTCTGCAGTACAGGCATTGGGCGCCCTGATATGGATGGCCTTTGTAATGGTCGGAGCAATCCTGTCTGTGGTGACAGACTGTAGCACACGAGCCGGTTTCACACCAGCACCGTAAATAATAATGGGGAAGTTGGGGGCAGAATTCTGCGACACCCTGTCATCCTTCGTGTCCTCGTTCTGTATATGCCATCCTGGGGCTACTTCAATCAGGATATCACCATTTCGCTGGGAATGAAAACTGTTCCGGATCTTTATCAGATGACTGATATTCCCATTGAGCAGTTGCTGACTGCTA
>JAGCPV010000023.1 GCA_017965475.1 Prevotella sp. | reverse complement strand
GGTGGAAGTGGGACAGGAATACGATGGTCGTGTGATTCTGGAAGAGGCCCTCGACATGCAGAAGAGCATCCGTCTGAAGTACAGCCAGAACCAGTTTACGATCCATATGGCCTCGGACAACGGTGGTGTGAACAATGCCACACGTTTCGTGTATCAGCTGAAGGGCTTCAACGACAAGTGGATCAAGTCGTCGGCCAACAACCCAGATATTACCTACATGTCACTTCCCCCGGGCAGTTATACGCTCTGTGTGCGGATGCTGAAAGACGACGGTACGATGGGTGAGGTGGAGAGCAGGATCGACATTACGATCGACGCGCCATGGTATCGTTCGTGGTGGGCGTTACTCAGCTATGTGCTGATACTGTTGGCCATGCTGCTGTTGCGCAGCCCCCTGCTGAACTGGTGGCATAGGCAGAAGGCTGACCGCCGGAAACGCCAGGAGGCACGTGCCGCTCAGGAAGCCGCTGAAGAAGAGAAAAAGGAAGAGGAGATCGAGGAGGCTGTGATTATAGAAGACGACGATGAATCGTGAAATCAGGGAAAACCAAAAGAAAATTCGTTTTTCTTTTGGTTTTTTTCTCGCTTATTCGTACCTTTGCATCCGAAATAGACACAAACCAAATGACAATATGTGCGGAATCGTAGGATATATAGGCACAAAAGATGCCTTTCCCATCCTGATCAAGGGTCTTAGAAGATTGGAGTATCGTGGTTACGACAGTGCCGGTGTGGCACTTATCAACGACGACGATGATTTGAACGTCTATAAGACCAAGGGGAAAGTTGACAATCTTGTGGATTTTTGTAGCGATAAGAATATCAGCGGTACCGTTGGTATTGCCCACACCCGTTGGGCGACGCATGGTGAGCCCTCGTCGCGAAATGCCCATCCGCACTATTCCTCATCGAAGAATCTGGCGATCATCCATAACGGTATCATCGAGAACTACGCCGACCTGAAGACAAAACTCCAGGCGAAGGGCGTGCAGTTTATCTCGGACACGGACACGGAAGTACTGGTGCAGCTAATCGAGTATATCCAGGAGCATAAGCATCTCGACCTGCTGACGGCTGTACAGGTGGCCCTCTATCAGGTGATCGGTGCCTACGCCATCGCCGTACTCGACAAGCGCGATCCCGATCAGATCATCGCGGCCCGTAAGCAGAGTCCGCTGGTGGTGGGTATTGGTGAGGATGAGTTCTTCCTGGGCTCCGACGCCAGTCCTATTGTGGAATATACGGACAAGGTGGTCTATCTGGAGGACGGGAATATCGCCCAGATCCGTCGTGGACAGGATCTCCACGTGTTCAGTATTCTCGGTGAGGAACAGGAACTGAAGGTGAAGACGGTGGATATCGACCTCGGACAGATCGAGAAGGGTGGCTATCCGCACTTCATGTTGAAGGAGATCTTCGAACAGCCGGAGTGTCTGACGAACTGTATGCGTGGTCGTGTGAACGTGGAAGCAGACCATGTGACGCTGTCGGCGCTGATCGACTACCGCCGTCAACTGCTGAACGCCAAACGGGTGGTGATCGTGGCCTGCGGAACTTCCTGGCATGCCGGACTGATCGGCAAACAGATCATCGAGTCGCTGTGCCGTATTCCTGTGGAGGTGGAGTATGCCTCTGAGTTCCGCTACAGGAATCCTGTGGTGACGAAGGATGATGTGGTGATCGCCATCTCGCAGAGTGGTGAGACGGCCGACACCTTGGCAGCCGTACAGTTGGCTAAGGAGAAGGGGGCCTTTATCTATGGCATTTGTAACGCCATTGGCTCTTCCATCCCCCGTGCCACCAATACGGGTACCTATATCCATGTGGGACCGGAGATCGGTGTGGCTTCGACGAAGGCCTTCACTGGTCAGGTGACGGTGCTGACGATGATTGCCCTCGCCATGGGTGAGGCCAAGGGAACGATCGATCGTCAGGAATATCTGAAGATTGTGAAGGGACTGAGTGAGATACCGGTGAAGATCCGTGAGGTACTGCAGACCAACGATAAGGTAGCTGACCTCGCACGTACCTTTACTTACGCGCATAACTTCCTCTATCTGGGTCGTGGCTACTCGTATCCCGTGGCTCTGGAAGGAGCGCTGAAACTGAAGGAGATTTCCTATATCCATGCAGAGGGTTATCCTGCTGCGGAGATGAAGCACGGACCGATCGCACTCATCGACTCCGATATGCCAGTGGTGGTGATCGCCACGCATAATGCGATGTACGAGAAGGTGCTGTCGAACATCCAGGAGATCAAGGCCCGTCAGGGTAGGGTGATCGCCCTCGTCTCGAAGGGCGATGACACCATCTCGAAGATAGCCGACGAAGTGATAGAACTGCCGGATGTGCTGGAGTGTCTGGAACCATTAGTGGCAACCATCCCTCTGCAGCTGTTGGCCTATCACGTTGCCGTCTGCAAAGGTAAGAACGTTGACCAACCCAGAAACCTGGCAAAGTCTGTCACCGTTGAATAGAGACAAGGGCGATTCGTTTTATTGACGTTTCGCCCTTCTTTTTGAAAGATAAGAAAGAAAAAGGTAAGATAATAAAAATGAGAGATGTAACATTGGTCCTTTCGGACGGAACGAAATTTCAGGGTAAGAGCTTCGGTTATGAGAAGCCTGTTGCCGGTGAGGTCGTGTTCAACACGGCCATGATGGGTTATCCGGAGAGTCTGACGGATCCGAGCTATGCCGGACAGTTGATGACGCTGACCTATCCGCTGGTCGGTAATTATGGTGTTCCGCCGTTCTCTGTTGAGAAGAACGGCATCGCCACGTTTATGGAGAGTGACAAGATCTACGCCTCGGCCATCATCGTGAGCGACTACAGCACAGAGTATTCCCATTGGAATGCCTGTGAGAGTCTGGCCGACTGGCTGAAGCGTGAGCAGGTGCCTGGTGTGACCGGTATCGATACGCGCCAGTTGACGAAGGTGCTTCGTGAGCACGGTGTGATGATGGGCCGTCTGGAGTTCGAGGGAATAGGGACGCCGAAGGAACTGGACAACATCGATTACGGCAGTATCAACTGGGTGGAACGTGTATCGTGTAAGGATGTGATTCGCTACAACGAGGGTGCCGGCAAGAAAGTGGTGCTCGTGGATTGTGGTGTGAAGAACAATATCATCCGTTGTCTGATCCAGCGTGGTGTCGAGGTGATCCGGGTGCCCTGGAACTATGATTATACGGATCTGGCGTTCGACGGGCTGTTCCTGGCCAATGGTCCTGGTGATCCTGATATGTGTGTGGATGCCGTCGAGGTGTTGAGAAAGCAAATGTCACAATCGCGTAAGCCTATCTGCGGTATCTGTATGGGTAACCAGTTGTTGGCAAAGGCCGGTGGTGCTACGATCTATAAACTGAAATACGGTCATCGTTCCCATAACCAGCCCGTGCGCGAGGTAGGAACCAACCGCTGTTACGTGACTTCGCAGAATCATGGCTATGCAGTTGACGGTGCTACACTGGGCAACGACTGGCGGGAACTCTTCGTGAATATGAACGACGGTTCGAATGAGGGTATCCGTCACCAGACGAACCCCTGGTTCTCAAGCCAGTTCCATCCTGAGGCCTGCTCAGGTCCTGTAGATACGGAATTTATGTTTGACAGATTTATCGAGACACTGTAAAAAGGAAAGAAGGAAATCATAAAAAGGTAAAAGATGAAAGACAATTCAATAAAGAAGGTTCTGTTACTGGGGTCTGGCGCGTTGAAGATCGGTGAGGCAGGTGAGTTTGACTACAGTGGTTCACAGGCTTTGAAGGCTTTGCGCGAGGAAGGTGTGAAGACGGTGCTCATCAATCCGAATATCGCTACGGTGCAGACCTCGGAGGGTGTGGCCGATGAGATATACTTCCTGCCCGTGCAGCCCTATTTCGTGGAGCGCGTCATTGAGAAGGAGCGTCCTGATGGTATCCTGCTGGCCTTTGGCGGTCAGACGGCCCTGAACTGTGGTGTGGAACTCTATCAGAGCGGTGTACTGGAGAAATATGGTGTGAAGGTGTTGGGAACACCCGTACAGGCCATTATGGATACCGAAGACCGTGAACTCTTCGTGAAGAAACTCGACGAGATCGGCGTGAAGACCATCAAGAGTGAGGCCTGTGAGAATATCGCTCAGGCCCGTCAGGCCGCCAAAGATCTGGGATATCCCGTGATCCTGCGCGCTGCCTACGCCTTAGGTGGTCTCGGCTCTGGTT